>JAGOTT010000019.1 GCA_018061645.1 Candidatus Moraniibacteriota bacterium | reverse complement strand
TAACCAAGCAGTCCCGCGTAGACGGCGTGAACGAGATCCTCGTCGGCAGCGTTCGCGGGTGAAAGGACAGGATTCACGTATCTCGGCTGACCGATCACTCCTTCTATATACCGGCCACCATGATCCGCGACCGGTTCCGTCGCGGAAAGATACAGCGCCGAAACCCAGTAGAACAGCGACGAAACGATGAGGATCGCGAGAATCGACACAAAAACCCTGTCTCTCGTCCTGAGAGCCTGAAAAAGGGAAATGATCCCGTTTTCCCGCCATTTCAAGAATGATTCTTTAAGGGAGATACTCGTATGCTAAGGGTTATGATATCCGTAAGACTCACCGGATCCATAAAAACGGAACTGACCCGGATAATCCTGGATACGTCATCGGCTTTCGGCCTCATCGGCTCGAAAGAATCGCTTACGAAAGCCTCGTGTTGAGAATCGCAAGCAGCAGAAAGGCGGCGCCGAGCGCAACCGAAGATCCGAAGAGGAATTTCTCAAAACCGCGCTTCGTGTAATACCCGCCGAAATCCCCGCCGAACGCGGAGCCGAGACCGGAACCTCGATTCTGCAGGAGGATGGAAATCATCAGAAGAACGGAAACGACCACCTGAGCTACGATAAGAGGCTCCATAAAGGGAAAAACGAAAGAGGATACGCCGAATTTACCTCACCAGGATACCAGGAAACCGTGGGGAAGTCAACGAAAGACCGGTATTTCGCCTGTTTCACGGGAAAATCCATCCTCTCCGGGGAAAACTCCGGAAGGAAGCAGTTCCTCGCGTCTCCTTCGCCGGTGCACGCTCAGGACGAGGCCCAAAACGACGAATGAGGCAAGAAGCGAACTTCCACCGTAGGAAAGGAACGGAGCCGGAAGGCCCGTCACGGGAATGGCGCCGATATTCATTCCGACATTCACGGATATCTGGAAGAAAAAATACGTGAAGGCACCGATCCCGATAAGATACCCCGTATTGTCACGGGCGCGCATGGCTATTTTCCCGATCCGATACAACAGCAATCCATAGGCGAAGATCACGACCCCTAACCCGAACAATCCGAGCTCTTCCGCGATCACCGCGACGAGGAAGTCCGTGTGTTTTTCGGGAAGGAAGTTGAGCTGTGACTGGGAACCGTATCCGAGACCTTTCCCGAAGAATCCGCCGGATCCGACCGCGATCATGGACTGGAGCACATTGTACCCGCTTCCACGCGGATCGGATTCCGGATCGATGAACGCTTCGATACGGCCTTTCTGATAGTCTTCAAGGAAAAACCATCCCGAAACGATGACGGCCGTGCCGAGAACGGCAAGAACAAGTACGTGTTTGACGCGGACTCCGGATACGAGGATCATTCCCGCCCAAACCGATGAAAGGACGAGTGCCGATCCGAGATCCGGCTGCTTCAATACCAGAAAAACGAGTGCGGATGCGAGAACGAACGAGGCGATGATACGGACCCATTCGCCAAGTTCCGAACTCTTCTTGGCGATGAACGAGGCGAGAAAGATGATGAGGACGATTTTCGCGCCTTCGACCGGCTGGAACTGGAACGGACCGAATTCTATCCACCCGGCGGTACCGCGAACCGTTCGACCGAAAATGACGACGAGAAGGAGTGCTCCGAGCGAAAGGAAATACATCGGGGTACTGAACCGGCCGATGTGACGATAATCGATCGATGCGACAAAAAACATGACAAGGATGCCAAGGGAACCGAATAGCGCCTGACGGAGAAAAAAACTTCCGCTCCATGACCATTCTCCTACCGGAGACAGGCTATACAGCGAAAGAAGCCCCATCCCGAGCAGGAACAGGGAGGAAAGAAACAGGAGCCAATCGAATTCGAGAAAACGCCGCACAAAGAAAGTTTATAAAGTTTATAAAGTCCATCAAGTCATAAAGCGAAATCAGATCAGCATCCTTCTTTACGAACTTTATGGACTTGAAGAACTTTATGGACTCGCTCACCGGAGCTCTTGGAATTTCCCCGGCTCCACGTATTGTCGGATGAAGTTTTCCTCGTTGTAGATATCGGCCTCCGGTTCGACATCGATCTGTGCGACTTCTCCCGGGAACGCCTTCGGCCACCGGAGTCGGAAATCGCGGTTCTCCCTGGTCCGGAAGGTATTCATCTCGGTCTGATTGAAAGCGAGCGGCACACCGTCGGCATCGCGAAGTATCACTTTCACGAGAACGGATCGGAAATCGAACACGCTGTCGTTCACGAGTATCCCTGTGGCCTCTCCGAAGAACGGACCCGAGGAAATCCTATCATAGCGCCTGTTCAGGACGGAGAACGACGGCTTCTCCTTGTATCCCGAGAACCTTTCCCATTTTCCTCCTTCCGGAAAAATTATTTCGACTTCCCGGGGAGAGACGCTGGATCGGAGACCGACCGAAAGGATCATCTTCGTTTCCTGAGGAAGGATGAATCCGCTCCCGGAAGCCTCTGCAAGCACCGTGCCGGAAGCGTCCTTGAGACGGAACACGTACGGGAGGACAGGCGCACCGAATTCATCGTTCGGATTATACAGTTTCGCGAGAACATCATATTCGCCGTCTTCACCGCCCGGAACGAATGCGGCCTCACGGATGACGATCGGATCCGGAACGAACGTTTCCGCGCATACCCGCGCGCACGGACCGCCGCAATCGACCCCGCGTTCCCCCTGATTCCGTTCCCCGTCAAAACAACTCGGATCGGGAACCGAGAGAAAATACCACGAAGCCCCGACAAGCGAGGTAAAAAAAACCACGACCCCGACGATCGACAGACGCTTCATCATTCGTGCTCCGGAAGTCATAAGAAAGTCCCTAAAGTCGATAAAGCCCGTAAAGTTCATCAAGTTATAAAGCAAAATCGGATCGGAACCAGATTTTATGGGCTTTATACAAGCTTGAAGGACTTTGTGAACTTCTTCATTGTAGCATAAAAAAACGGCCCGCGCAGGGCCGTTTCCGATAATCCGAAAGGTCTCATCGTTCTCCGTTTCCTGAAAGACACTGTCTTGGCGGCGACCTACTCTCCCCCGCCATCACAGCGAAGTACCATCGGCGCGGATAGGCTTAACTTCCGAGTTCGATATGGGATCGGGTGTACCTCTATCGCAAGAACCACCAAGACAGCATCTTCCAGGAACAAGAGCCCCACAGGGGACTCTGAAGAAGTCAGAAGCTTTCTGTTGCCAACCGAAGTGAAAAAAGAAAGAATGGTATTCAGATTCATTAGTACTTCTCGGCTCAACCCCTCACAGGGCTTCCACCTGAAGCCTATCAACCTCATCATCTCTGAGGAAATCTCGTTCCGATAAATCGGAACAGCTGCCTTATCTTGAGCTTGGCTTCCCGCTTAGATGCTTTCAGCGGTTATCCTACCCGAACATAGCTACTCTGCGGTGCTCCTGGCGGAACAGCAGATACACCAGAGGTTCGTTCTTCCCGGTCCTCTCGTACTAAGGAAGAGATCTCTCAAGCAGCGGCGCCCACAGCAGATAGGAAACCAACCTGTCTCACGACGGTTTGAACCCAGCTCACGTACCGCTTTAATTGGCGAACAGCCAAACCCTTGGGAGCTTCTCCACCCCCAGGATGCGATGAGCCGACATCGAGGTGCCAAACCTTGCCGTCGATATGGACTCTTGGGCAAGATCAGCCTGTTATCCCCAGGGTAACTTTTATCTGATGATCTTCCACACTCCTACGAGTGATGGTCGGTTCACTAACTTCTCCTTTCGGAACTGATCGACTGATCGGTCTTTCAGTAAAGCCGGCTTGTGCGTTTGCGCTATCGACCCGATTTCCATCCGGATCTAGCCGACCTTTGTAAACGCCTCCGTTGCATTTTAGGAGGCGACCGCCCCAGTCAAACTACCCACCAGGCACTGTCCCCCCGCCGGATTCACGGCGGCAGGTGAGAGGCAAAATCTTTGCAGAGTGGTATTTCACTTGTCGACTCCACCGCACCCGAAGGCGCGGCTTCAAAGTCTCCCACCTATTCTCGGCAACAAAAATCTTGCATCAATACCAAGCTATAGTAAAGCTCCATGGGGTCTTTTCGTCTTGCTGCAGGGCGACGGCATCTTTACCGTCATTGCAATTTCACCGGGATCTTCGTTGAGACAGCTTCCAAGTCGTTACACCTTTCATGCGGGACAGAACTTCATGTGATTCCAACATTTCTGCTGGCACTGACTATATCTTCATCCTTCCTATCGGAAGGAGTCGGCGTATTATGGTAGCGTTGTTTTGTTTCTCGGCATAAATGATGCCACGAAACATTTCTACCATCTCATCCACACGAAGTGGATTCAGTCGATACGGGTCCAGGACTACAAGTCGAGGTTCCCACGGTATTCTCCTGCCTTCGTCACATTCTCCTTGCGCAGAATGCTCGAGCGAGGACTTCACCGTTATTAGCCGAATTTGATACCGAGATCACTCTCGGCACAGGCAACTTCTTACCTGCCAAGGAATTTCGCTGATCGCTCCTTTCGGCGATGTACCATATCTTCTTCCATCACCATTTGATGGAGCACGGCGTATGGTATCTGAGGGTTCCCTTCGATTTTACACTCAGGGTCTTCCCTGCTGATCACTCCCCGCGGAGCTTCCCAGCATATAGCCATGTGTTTTAGGACCAATTCCGCATTACTGCGAAACGAAGCAGCTTGTTGTGTCATCTATTTACCCACTCGCTACAATCGTCCCAGTCCTTCCGGAACCTCCGCTCGGAAGTCCCAGAACCTTAGGACGATTATAGTTATCGCCGACGTTCACCGGCGCTTCGGGGATTGGCGTGAACCGCTCCCGTTAACGTTCCGGCACTGGTCAGGTGTCACCCCCTATACATCCCCTTACGGGTTAGCAGAGAGCTGTGTTTTTGGTAAACAGTCGCTTGGAAAACTTTCGCTGCGCCCGACCCTTGCGGGCCGGGAAGGCATATTGCGAACTTACGCCTAGCTTTTTTGCCTAGTTCCTTAACGAAGACTCTCCCGTTCACCTTAGGCTACTCGCCCAGTTCACCTGTGTCGGTTTGCGGTACGGTTGCGTGTATACGAACCTGAGAAGCTTTTCTTGGCACCCCGCTCCCCTCTCTTTTCCTCCATTGCTGGAGAAATCGGTACGGAACTCGGAGTAGTGTCTGCCGGATTTGCCTGGCAAACCTCCTCGAACCGTCCACACCAATCCAATAAGGTGCAGAGGGTACAGAAATGCGTCACTCCATCGAATATACACGCAGTGCAGGAATATTAACCTGCTATCCATCGACTACGCCTTTCAGCCTCGCCTTAGGACCGACTAACCCTGGGATGATCACCATGGCCCAGGAAACCTTGAACTTTCGGTGTGAGAGGATCTCACTCTCATTGTGGTTACTCATTCCAACATTCTCACTTCCGTACGCTCCACGGTCGGTCACCCTTCCGCTTCTGCGCATACGGAACGCTCTCCTACCGCCGACGCACAGCATCGGCAAGTCAAAAGTCACAAGTTCGTAAAGTCCATCAAGTCTGCCCGAAGGAAAACTTTATAAACTTTATAAACTTTATAAACTTTCAACTCGCCGATGCTGCGCATCGGCCCGTAGCTTCGGTACCATGTTTGAGCCCCGTTACATTGTCGGCGCGAAGTCTCTAGATTAGTGAGCTATTACGCACTCTTTAAAGGATGGCTGCTTCTAAGCCAACCTCCTAAGTGTCAGAGAAACTTCACTTCCTTTCCCACTGAACATGGATTTTGGGACCTTAGCTTACGGTCTGGGCTGTTTCCCTTTTGTGCTCCGAGCTTAGCCCCGGAGTACTGACTGCCCCGATAACATACATGGGTATTCGGAGTTTGGTTGAAAAGCCTACGGTTGCCCGCGACTTCTCATCCAGTAGCTCTACCCCCCACGCAGAGTGTCGGGACGCTAGCCCTCAAGCTATTTCGGAGAGAACCAGCTATTGCCGAACTCGATTGGAATTTCTCCCCTACACTCAAGTCATCCCCTCGTGTTGCACAGCGAGTGGGTGCGGGCCTCCACGCGGTTTTACCCGCGCTTCACCCTGCTCAAGTGTAGCTCGTCCGGCTTCGGGTCTAGTCCACGCGACGAACGCCCTTATCAGGCTCGCTTTCACTGCGTCTCCGGAGTTTTTACCCCCTTAGACAAGCCGCGTAGAACTAACTCGTTGGATCGTGCTGCAAAAAGCACGCCGTCACCGCTCACATCACGCTGCGCGCGATGTTTCACAAGTTGAAAGTCATCAAGTCCGTAAAGTTCTTAAAGTTTCAGGGAGTCGCTTCGCGACACACTTCAAACTTTTCACTTTACAAACTTTAAAACTTTACAAACTGGTTCACGTCACACAAAGTGTGATGTGAACGGCTCCGACTCTTTGTTAGCATGTGGTTTCAGGTCTATTTCACCTCCCTTTCGGGATACTTTTCACCTTTCCCTCACGGTACTAGTTCGCTATCGATCTCGAACAATATTTAGCCTTGGAAGTTAGTGCTCCCAGATTCAAACGGGATTTCTCCGGTCCCGCCCTACTTGGGTACGATCGCATCCGACATCATCTCTTTTCGCGTACAGGACTATTACCTCCTTTGGTGTGACTTTCCAGACACTTCCGCTAAAAGATGATGCGGGACCCCGATTAAACGAGTACGATCGCCCCGCAACCCCAACGAGCAAGCCCGTTGGTTTAGGCTGTTCCGATTTCGCTCGCCACTACTCTCGGAATCTCATATGATTTCTCTTCCTCCTGATACTAAGATGTTTCAATTCTCAGGGTGCGCTTCGTCGTCCTATGAATTCAGACGACGATTTTCCGTCAAAGACGGAAAGGGTTGCCCCATTCGGATATCCCCGGATCAATGCTTGCTTGGCAGCTCCCCGAGGCTTTTCGCAGCCTGCTACGTCCTTCATCGCTTGTTCGAGTCAAGGCATCCACCACATGCGTCAGTAACCGTCTTTCTTTTTTCGTTCGTCCGCAAAGCCCCGACGAATCGGAGTCTCGCGGACAACCGGTTGACAACAGAAAACTTCCGTCTTCTGTTCGTCGCTTCGTTACACTTACATTTGATAACATTGCTTTGACCTCTCCGGCACGACCCCCCTTCCCCGTTTCCGCTTCAATCGGGGTGAAAAGTTTTGTCTGCCGGAACGTATTCGATTGTCAAAGTCCGTTCTCGCGGAAACGGGAATTCGGGACGTGTCCCGCGCTCGACGTTTCTTCGTGAATCCTGGCAAAAGACAGAAAAATAAAAATGTCTTTTGTTGAGACAGGTGCTTTCCATCATAGGGAATGATCCGAAACCTGTCAAGTCGGAAACGGTCACGAAATAACACCCTGATAAGGATTCATGAATTCGGCTTGTAAAAGGGATAAAAAAGAAAGAAGCTCCGCGGATACGTGCGGAGCTTCCTTCGGAATACGGACGACCTGCTACGGTGCCGGATTCGTCGCCGGTTCGGTCGCAGGAATCGGAGTCTGAGCGGGAGCCGGAGCCGGGGTCGGAGCCGGACTTGCAGGAACAGCCGGAGCCGGAGCCGGAGCGGGTGCTTCCGGAAGTTTCGGCGCCGCGGACTGCTTCTCCACATTGCTTCCACCTGACTGGAGCACGTCGATAAACACCTCTACCTGTTTCCGAAGCGCGTCGTTCTCTTCGCCTTCCGGTATGGACTCGACGGTTTTCCGATACTCCGCTATCGCGGCGTCCTTATCCTTCTTCTCCTCATAGAGAAGTCCGAGTGCGAGTCGCACGTCGACAAGCTTCTCGTTCGCTTCGAGAATATCCTTGTATGCGGCTTCCGCCTTGTCGAAATCGCCATCCTGACGACGGGATTGGTAGAGCGCACCGATGCTGTAGCGGTAAGTCGCGTTCTGCGGATCGAGACGTATCGCCGCCGACGCGCTCTCGATCGCCTTGTCGTAGTCCTTGAGCCGTGACAGCACGACGGAGAGGCTGTAGTGAGCGACCGGAAGGTTGCTCTTCTTTTCGACCGCTTGCTCGAAATATTCTTTCGCCTCGGTGAAGAGAGCTGCTTTCGCTTCAGCCTCGGATTCCGGCTTCTGATCAGCCTGGGCGCGTTTGATCTGCCCGAGCTTCACGAGGAGCAATGGGTTGTTCGGCTCGAGCGCAAGCGCCTTCTCATACGCCTCAAACGCCTTCGGAAGCGCATCCGCCGCATAGAGACTGCTGTTCTCATAGATGAGTCCGAGCGCCTCCGTCATGCGGACACTCATGGGAGAAATGGCTACGCCGCGTTCGGTACGGGCGATCGCCTCACGGACAGCGAATACCACCTTGTTCGGATCCGCCTCACCTTTCGGTTTGGCCGCTTCCTGGTTCGCTATCGCCATGTAGGTCTGACCGATACGGGCATAGTACTGCGATTCCTGGGAGTAGAGCGAGGCCGCGCGGTCGAGGTTCTTGATGGACTGTTCCGTCGGAACCTGTTCACGGAGCACTTTCCCTGCCGAGATATCGGCAAAGAACGCCTTGCCGATGAACGCGAAGAGAAATGCGACTCCCGCGGACACCACCATGAAGACGAACGCGAGCGCGAGCGCGAATTTCGGCGATGCCTTGAGCGAAAGCGCGAGGTAGCGCTCCTCGGAGCCGCTCTCCCAAAGCACGACGGCGAGCGAGAGTGCCGCGATCAGGGATCCCATCACGAGAACCGCTCCGTTGAACGCCGACATGAAACTCGCGATGAAGAACATGACCGAAACGCTCCAGAAACCGATGGAATATATCTTGTTTTTCTCCTTGTCGCTCGAAAGAAGATAGATACCGAGCGAAAGGAACGAGAACGCAAGCACCAGGAAAAGCACCGTCCCGAGAACCCCGATCGTCGGGAGCGCCTCGAGGAAGAGTCCTGGAGCCTGATCGAATCGGAGCGTATAGAGCGCGTTCTGATTATACTCGACCGGCCGGTAGAGCGAGAAGACGTATCCGTAATTCGACGGACCAGCGCCGAGGAAGAACGAACCTTTTGTCACCGCATCCGTAGCGATATCCCACGCGAATGAGAGCTTCGGAAGCACTTCGACCGGAAGATTCGACTTCGATACCCGCACATCGCCTATCATGAGGAATGAGAGAAGCACCACGAACACAAGCATCGGCGCCCACACCCACTGCTCCGGCGGACGGACGATCTGCGCCAGAATGAAGATGAGGAAGAATCCGAGTCCTCCGAGCACGACAGCCCACGATACGAAGGACGAAAGCGCAAGAAGAAGGAACAGATCGAGCAGGAGTCCGATGAACAGACCCGCCATTATCGCGTACTGCGGCCAGGTTTTCTTCCCTTGTTCGCGAAAAAGCGCGAAAATAGCCGTCAGAAAAATCGGCGGAACGATCGAAAGAAATATCGCGAGCGTCGAAACCGTCCCGATGAGAGAGAGCGGCGCATACGCCTCAACCGATGCCGGCAGGAACCGGATACCCATCACCGCGAGGAAACTCCAGAGAATGACGAGAAGCGACGAAACGACGAGCCCCCCGAACATGAGATAGAACCTCTTCGGAGTGAAGTGGGAGATGATGAGATAGTACGAGAGCGCGAGCGCGGCGATGGAGAGGAATCCGCGGGACGGATCGCCGAACGAACCCCAGAAGCTGTGCCATCGGTCGACCGAAAAGACGGCCGATGCCCCGTACACTGCGACAAAGAGCAGTATCGGGATGTCGAGCGGTGTCCGACGGATACGCATCTCCCCGAGCAGCACACCCTTGGAGACCCAGGAGACGAGACCGACGAGAATCCAGAAATAGAAGTAGAGCTGCTTCTCGAAGGCGATGCCCTGGAAAGTCATCCCCGTGAAGAAGATCGGCAAACCGACGAAAAGTGCGGTGAGCGAGATACTGATAAGCAGATCGAAAAACTTCGATGTGAGCCCCGAACGCGGCACGGATTGCTTCGGAGTCGCTGGATTGACCGGTCGCTGCTCCGGCGCTGCCGGTCGCGGCATCTGAAACGCGCCGTTTCCCGATCCCTGGACGCCGCTGGCATTCGGCCGGGTCTGGAACGGATTCTTTCCTTCTTCCATACGGTTTTTTCTACGTTAATTAGGCCTCCATTGGTTACCGGGGAATTATAGGGAAAAATGCCCGGAAATGCAAACCCAGGCTAATTTTCAATTTTTCATTTCTCAACAATTTCGGATGTTTCAATGTTTCTTTGAGAGAACTGGAAATCTTACTGAAGATAAGCGTAAGCGCATGGGATTCTTTCCAGAGGGTTTTCAAAGCTTCCTTACTGTCAGGGCTCGCTTCAGCCAGAAGCTCGATCCAATATTTCGTTTCCTGGATTTCCTTCCTGCAGATGAAAATCTTGTTACGAAAGTCCTTTTTTGAGCTTGCTCCGTTGGCTTCGCAGTAGTTCGCGCCGACACTCGTCGCCGAACGGATCAACTGCGAAATGATGTTCCGGTTTATCTCATTTATTTTCATTTTCGAAAGGCAGTGGATAATCTCCTTGGAAAACTTTTTCGTTCTTTCTTCGAGGTCATACTGCATAGCGAGTCATTGGAAATTGTTTGAAAATTGAAAATGAGAAATTGAAAATTATCCCCTATTTCTGCTCGATCAGCCACCAGTCGACCTTGGTCTTGTCGGTCACCGAGTTCTCGAGGCGGATATCGAAACCGACGTACTCCCCGTCCTCATCCACATACTTCTCGATCCAGGAGAAGCTCCCCGGGTTGCCACGGAAGCTCGTGAAGATGCGCGAGCCTTTCACCATCGGGATCATCGCGTTTGTCATCACCCGGACGGACTTGCCATCGCGGGCGAGCACCGATTCATCGGTCATCGGAGCACCGCTCCAGTCATCATTCCCATCCGCATCAAGGTCTGCCGCAACCGGAAGGATTTCTGTCGAACCGATGGTCGGCGCCTCTTCGGAGATATTCTCGACGACGATGCCTCCGGTCTCGAGTATGCGCGCCTTGAGCGTGCCACCCAAGAGATCGACATTCCCTTCCGCATCCTTGGCGACCGTATTGCCGAGTTCGAAGGTATTGAAGAACTCGACGAGCGCCTGATTCTGGTCGGAGAGCGTCGTCATCTGTGTCTCGAGCTCGGTCACCTTCGCATCCGTCGCGTTCACCTGCGCCACGATGGCGGCGGTCGCGGTTTCGGTCGAAAGCACGCGGGTATCAAGCGTCGTCAGACTCGCGGTCGTCGTCTCGCTTTCCGCGCCGAGCACGGCGAGCGCGTCGCCGATGACCGTAAGCTGGGTATCGACCGATGCCTGAAGCGCGCCGAGAGTCGTGATACTCGCGTCGGTCTTGAGGTCGAGTTCGGTGATATCCGTCCCTTGCCCTGCGATCACGACCTGCTGCTCCTGCACCGCCTTGACGAGGAGCGGAATGAACGCGTCCTTCATGATACCGAGGAGCCCCGTCGGACCGGTCGTGATCGCTGCCGGATACACCGCTTCCACTTCCTGCGCGATGAAACCGGTGATCCTCGGGCCTTCCGGATCGGCAAGACGGTTGAAGTCGACGACGCGGAGATCGCTTATGATGCCGCTCGCGGATCCGATGACCGTATCCGTGATGTTCGTCTTTGTGCTGATATCGGACACGTCGGTCAGGGCGAACGTTCCGGACGTGTTGGCGATATACCCGACCTGGCCGCCGTCGCCGTCGAGCGCGTTTATATAATAGGTCGTTCCGCTCGCATCATCGGCACCTCCTTGGATCTGGATACCGTAGCGGTTCGCGTTGTTCCCGTCATTAAAGAACTGTGCCGCGTATGTCGTGGCCGAATCGTCGTGCACCTGGAACCGATATGTCGGAGCCGTCGCGCCGGTACCGATACCGAAGTCCCCACCGGACGTCACCGTGAGAAGCGAGCTCGACGCCTGGACGATGAAACCGGAACCGATCATGAAGGATCCCGTCGTGTGGTCGACGCCGGCGAAGTAGTCGTTCGCGGAGTTGTCGAAGGCGACGGATGCGTCGACCGCGGTATTGCTCCCGACAATTGCCTGCGCCTCGGTCGAGCTCGAGCTCGTTATCGAGAGATCCCCTGTCGCAGTCGAGGAAAGATCGACGTAGTTGCTCCCGTCATACGAGAGACGGATCTTATTGGTCGTTCCGTACACCTCGAAGAGGGCGTTCGGAGAGGATGTGCCGACGCCGATCTTTCCGGTGCTGTCGATCACAAACCGGTCGTTCGTCCCGAGGGCGGTCGTGCTTATCTTGAACTTGTCAGAATCGGAGTCGTCGACGCCGAGAGTGAAAGTGTTGGTGCCATCGGCAAGCTCGAAGCCGATCTGAGCATCGTAGTCACCGGCGTTCGTGTTTCCAATCGAAAGCTGGGTGTTCGCGGCGGCGCTTGAGAGAATTTCGAGAAGTTGATCCGGGGTGGTGTCGCCGATGCCGACCCTGCCGGCGAAGTAGTTGTCGTCTCCCGAGTCCGCTTGGTAGATGCCGTAGTCGGTCGTCGCCTGCACGTCGGCGATGTAGAGGCCATAGCCGGTGGTGATAGTGCCTGATGGTCGCGCAACGTTCGAATACAATCCGTAGGCTGTCGTGATGGTGCCGTTGTTATTGATTGCTCCATAAACGCCGTAGGCGGTAGTAGCAGATCCCGTGCCACCAGTGAATGCCTCACTGTAAGACCCGTAGATAGCGGTGTTCGCGACATCCGTCTTTCCTTGCTGATATGAACCGTACACCGTATCACCGCCGCTTGCTGTCGCATATGATCCATGTGTCGTTGTCGTTCCCGTAGTGCTGCCGAGAACCGAGAGATACTGGCCATATGTATTCGCGGTCGCGGCGGCGTTCGCGGCGGTTCCGTTGATATTCGCATACGATCCATAGGTATTGATCGTCCCGCCGGTCGCACCGCTTCTCGTGACCGTCGCATAGCTGCCATAGGTATCGTCACCGGTCGCGGTCACGACACCGGTATCGGAAACGCTGTTGTAGACTCCATAAAGCGTGGAGCTTGCGGTGGTGCTGGTCGAGGCTTGGGTCACGGCGAATTTGGCTCCGGTTTGGAGGGTCGCATTGCCGATGGAGACACCGCTCTGCTGGATGCTTCCGGCGCCGTCGCTCTCGGAGTAGACGGTGAGAAGCGGGTTGCCGTCGATCTGGGCGGTGTAGCTCATAGGTGTTCCGGCGGACGCGGCGGACGTCACCGACATATCGGTCCACCCGACGATGCCCGCGTTCTCGTCGAAAGTGATCGCCCCCAGATTCAGGTTCGCGATACTGACCGTTCCCGTCGAATCCATGGTGAACTGGCTGGTTCCGGAGATGTCGGAACCGGCGAATATCTTGAACTTGTCGGAGTCGGAATCGTCGACACCGAGAGTGAAGAGTTTCGATCCTTCGGTGAGTTCGAACTGGATACCGGGGTTGTAGTTGCCGGCGTTGGTGTTGGCAAGGGTGAGATAGGTATGGGCGGCGCCTGAGGAGAGGATGTCGAGGACGGAATCCGGAGTCGTGTCGCCGAGACCAAGGTTGCCGCCGGTCAGGTAACTGGAACCATTCGAGCTCAGTTTCACGGTGTTCGAAGCACCGGAAGTATTGAGATAAAGATTGCCGTCTCCGGATGCAGCCACTACGGAGAAGACTTCGACCGAGGCGGCGCTGGCGGAGTAAAGGGCAATGTTTTGACCGACATAGTCCACAATGAACCTCGTTTTGGAGGTAGCTGTTCCACTAGGTCCGACCGTGAAATCATCGTTTGTCCCGATGGTAAGGAGCTGGGATGGAGTCGCGTCGCCGATACCGATGTATCCGGTCGATTTGTCGATATAGAGATCGTCGGTAAAGAACGCGATATCGCCGTTGGTCGTCCCGTCGGTACCGATATTGAGGATATTGTTCGTCGTATCGTATCCGAAAGTCGCCTCATCGGTCGTGCTGGTCCCGAGATGGATCGTCTCCCCGCCGAGGTAGAGGTCGCGCCAACGATAGGACGTGCTGCCGAGATCAATCGAATCGTTGGTTCCCGGGAGGAGCGAGGTATTGATCGCGACAGCGGAAAGATTCGAAAGGGCTGTATCAGCTCCTCCTGAACCCGAGCCGACACAGTCCGTCCATGCAGATCCCTGATAGCAGCGGAATTTGTTGTCGAAGGTGTTGTAGTACATGGCGCCCTCGAAGCCTCCGGCCGGGTCGCCGGTGTCGGACTTCACCGCGAAGCCGAACAGGCTCGGAGAAGTGGTTCCGGCTCCGCCGGTACCGATCTGGACGACGCCAGCCGACGTGATGGTGAGGAAGGCGTTCGTTCCGACCACCGACCCGCTCCCGATCTTGAAATAATCGTCGGTATCGTCCTGCGCGACATAGTAGTCGTTCGTCCCGCCGTCAAGAAGGAGTGTGGTATCCTGCGACGATCCGTCTCCGATCCGAGCCACGGCCTGGGTCGCGGCCGAACTGCTTATCACGAGATTCCCCGCACTATTCGACGAAAGATCGACGTAATTCGACGCATCGTATCCGAGGCGGAGCTTCGATGTCGTGCCGAGGATATGGATCGCCTGAGCCGGCGCAGCCGTCCCGATCCCGAGCCGGTTGTTCGTATCATCGAAGAAGAAGTTTGCGTTGTCCTGGGTAAGCGCGCCGGAAGCTCCGGCGAAGACAACGGAACCGAGCGTCGGAGCGAACCAGGTCGGAGCACCGGCACCTCCGGAAACG
>JAGOTT010000008.1 GCA_018061645.1 Candidatus Moraniibacteriota bacterium | reverse complement strand
CACGTTTGCGGACCGCGAGGCGAGGCGGAAGGGGTCCGTTGCCCCCAGCCCCGATGACCCCCCCGATTCTTTGCGTTCCGCCTGTCGTGCGATCGTCCCCACACAATCGTCCGCCTCGAACCCCTCGTGCTCATAGATCGGGATATTGAACGCGGCAACGAGTTCCTTGACCCGCGGGATCTGCGCATAGAGGTCGTCCGGCGCCTTGGTCCGCGTCGCCTTGTATTCGGCGTACATCTCATCACGGAACGTCGGTCCCTGGAGGTCGAAAGACGCCGCGATATAGTCGGGCTTGAATTTCTCGAGCACCGCAAGCAGGGTCATCGCGAACCCGTACACCGCCCCCACCGTCTCACCCGTTTTGGTCGTAAGTGGCGGCAGAGCGTGGTACGCCCGGTGAATGATCGCATTCCCGTCCAAAAGAATCAGTTTTTTCGGCTTTGGTTGAGTCATGGTTTTAGTATAGAATGAAAGGGAAAAAGAAAACAACTATGCGCGAGCAATTCACAGCAAACCAAAACAGCCCGGCAAAACCGACCGGGGAGGCTTATACTATCCGCTTTGACGCCCCTCCCGAGGCGGCCAATGATAGCGATGTCGATTCTCCAACAGCACGATTGCGGAAGGAGAAAACGAGGCGTCGAATGGCAATTGAGGCCGATCCGTCGTTGGATCCGCGAAACTCCGAATATACGAAAATCGCACTTTCCTCAGAAAACGGACTTGATGAGGCTATCAAAAGATGGAAGCGCGACAATGCCGAATCGGTTCTTTTTGAAAACCACATCCTCGAACGCGATGGTGACACCATTATTCTCGCGGACGCTGAAAAATTGAAAAGTGAGGGATGGAGAAAATGGAACGGAAAACAAACGACGACACGCGATTGGGAGCTGATTCCGGCTATTCGTAAGCGCTTTGATATTCCGGATTCTGAGTCACGTGTATATCTGAAAACATCCGACATCTTCGATCGCATCCTTCATCTTCCCGCTGCCAAAAAAGATGGGTCCGGGGATGCCATGCCGATTACCACATTCCCCGATTCATTCGATCAGATGGTAAGCGGAAAGTACCCAGACTGCCATGTGAAGCCTTGGGAGTTGGCGGCCATGCAACGGGACATTCGGGAAAACACAGTGACACTGGCTGACGGAACCGTCACGAGCATCGCGGAGCTTTCCATGGCCGATTTCGTACGGGAATGGAAAGTCACTTCCATAGGAAACGGACGCTTTTCTCTCACAGATCCCGCGAGCGGAGAAACAATCCAACTCGGGACAGAGCAGCTCACGAAGGAATTTCTCTCTGCGCAAGGGTATCGTTCTGCGATGGATTTCAGGTATCGCCCGGCGGAGTACGCGAAAGAACATCTCGGAAATCTCCACCGCCTCGGCATACTTCGCCCCGAAGATTTCCGACAAACAGTTGCCCGATTTGATGACTCCTTGTTCCCTCCACAGGATCGGTCCATTTCATCATCGCCCGATATGAGCCTGCAGACTCCTGGAGGAAAATCGATGAAATACTATCTCGGACGGAATACGATCGTCGGAACCGACATACCTTTCGATCGGGAAAGCATGGTGTTGCGATACCTCGACGACCGGACATGCGGCCTTGTCCGAATCGTTGGAAACGCCGAAGAGGTTGTTACGACTTTCCCTCTTTTGTCGCCTGACGAAGTCGAAGAGCGGCGGGAAATCACCAAGCAAAGACTCGCGGAAAGCGGGAAGTCGGTAACCGAGAAAAATATCGCCAGTTATGCGTACGCGGGTGGAAAGGAAATGTCGAGAAGGATGAAGCGCCACCAGCTTACCCAATACCTTCCCCAGCTTCCCGACGAGTCGCCTCGCGATTATGCCAACCGCATCGCACGCCTGAGCGACATCCGCCTCACTTCCCAGAACACGCGCGAATTCTTCCGTGATGCCAATATCGGGTTGCATCATCTCCCGTGGGAGGAACAGCTTGCGGCCAGCTCCATTCTTATCGATCACCGATTCAACCGCGAAAAAATTCTGGAATTTTGCAAGCGATTTGGGAAAGACGGCCTACGGACATTTATCGCCAGCACTTTCGGAAAAGATATCAACCACGAAGTCTTCTCTTTTGGATCCGATGAACCCGAGCTGGCTGAATCCATTTTTCACATATACGCCTCCATGTTGTCATCGCGCGATGCTTTTTCAGAGACACTGGATCGATTCAGGGGTGTTGGAGCAGCAACCGCAGAGCAATTCAGCACGGCAGAATCCGCAATCAAGTCTTCATTGACTACGAAAGCAAAAACTTTCCTTGAAAAGTTCTTCAGCGAATATTCAACGATCAAACACCGGGGCCACGACGCAAAAAAATCTCTCATCAATTCCTTTTCCGAAAAGTTTAAGACTGTTCGCAGCGACATCGAGATGTTCAAAAGCGCGTTCCGCACATTGTACGAGGAAGGTGTCATCGAAAACTTCGAGGATGTGTCCGGCATGGAGTTCGGCACGAAGTCGCCAGAGGAACTCTCCGACGAGGACAAGGAGGCGATGCGGAGGATATACGACGAGAACTACCCGGAAAGTGCCGGATATTCGAAAGAATTCCGTGAGGCTATTTTCCACGGACTCGAAGATGCGTTCACGAAAAAAGATACGCGATTCTATGTCCTGAAAAAAGATGGTGAGATGGTCGGGTACAATCGTTTCGAGAATCTGCCCGACACGGAAGATGAGCGGAAACGGAAATATGTCGGCTCGTTCAACGTCGCGCCGCATTATAGGGGATCGAAACTCGGCGACAAGCTATTCGACGACTGCCTCGCGCAAGAAACCATCGACGACACGATCATCGAAGCGTACGCGGACCCGACGCTCCCGATCAGCTCGCACTACCTTGAAACGAACGGGTTCGTCGCGACCGGCATCGAGGACATCGGCGGGCGACCGCTCCTGAAAATCATGCGCGATCCGGAAACGAACGCGAGGCTCGCGACGAAACAATCACCTCAAGACAAGGAAGAGCTGACGAGGCTCGCGGAGAAAGGACACATCTCCATACGGAAAATGCCGCGCGGGGATATCCCCGCGATCGCATCCGACCTCCTCGGAAAAGGATGGCTGCTCACGCACATCACCCGCGACACTGGCGACAATAGCGCGGTCGCCGCGGTATTCGAGAAACCCAGATAGTCTTTGCCATTCCGGGTCCGTGCAAGGCGGATAGACTCCGCAAGGAATCTTTCGTTGACCAAACAGATTCCTCGGCTCGCAGACTCGCTCGGAATGACAACGAAGATTAGGGTTCAAACATATCCCCCTTCATTCTCCATTCCGCATTCGACACTCTCGTTCTACAGCCGTACGAAATATTCGTCATCGTCATATTTCGCTTCTTCCATCGGCGCCGGCTTCTCCGGCGCTGCTTTTTTCTCCCCTTCCCTTTCGTTTTCCTTGTCGCCTGTCTCCTGCCCCTTGTCACTAGACGACGAGTAACTCGTCGTTTTCTCCCACATCGCCTCGAACATATACTTGTGGAGCGCGTAGAGGGAGGGGTCGTGAATGATGACCCCGATCATCTTCTCGGGTGCAAAGGTGATATACGCCACCTTGCCGTCATAGATCTCAAGCGCGCTCTGGAACGGCGGCGCATCTTTGACCGACACGAGCTTGATATCCGTCACGAGCCGATGATAGTTTTTCATATACTCCCGCGCGAAGGGTGTGTCGAGGAGGATCGCCTTCTTGTCGATTCCGAGCTTGTCGCGCCGGGCCGCGTACCGACGATTGATAGCGTCGATATTCTTCACCACCGACTCGATGTCCGCATACGTATAGATGATCGTCTTGCTCGAAAGGGAATCGTTGAGCACTTTCTCGACGCCATCTTTTCCTTCGAAGACCTGGATTCCGGGGCCGCCGGACGAAAGGTTGAAATTCGACACCAAAGTCGGAAATATCCCCTCGAGCGACTGCGCCGCCTCTTTCAGCTTTCGTTCGCGGTTCTCTACGAGGTCGCGGATCGCGCTCGGGTGTTTCGGCGAAAATTTTGCTACCTCTCCCGGCTTTTCCTCCTTTTCCGCCAGCCCGAACCCCACTAATTCGTCCAACGCTTTGTATACAAGCCCTCGTTTGAGGCTTGTTTTCCGCGTCAGCGCCCCAGCGGGCTGCTTCCCATGCGAAAGCAGCGTCTCATACACCTCCGCCTGCGCGTCGGTCAATCCGGCTTGTTTCAGCGTTTCCTTATAATTTTCCATAAAATTTCCTTTTCCCGCTCCTCTGCCTGCCTGCCCGCCTCTGGAGGGAGGGGAGCTCCCGAGTCCGCCAGGGTGAGGGGTGGGAGAGTGAATTTGAGTAATTATCCGCATCTTTCTCCCTCTATTTTACAGTATTCATTCTATTTTGTCAATACTTTATGACAAAATATAGTCTTTTTATAAACACTTTTTTATATTTTTTAAAGTGTTTATACAAATACTTGCCACATACCTTTGACAATTAGTCAATATAATGCTATACTGTGCTGTCAGATTGAGAGAGGCAAAGAGACCTGCCCGGCACATTTCGCAAAGCGATATGGACGGGGACAAAAGAGGGACAGGCGATTGAGACCCGCCAAGCAGAGAGATACCAGTACCTTGCAACCAAAAGAATAGATCGATTGTTAGAGAGAGTCATAGAGAGGAGACAGGCCTGTCCCTCACCAATTACTTCCTTGGTAATTAGTGAGGGATGAACCGGAAGTCCCGAAACGGCAACGCCGGGATCCGCGCACTTTCAGAAAGTGCGGGACAAGCGGGACAGAGAGAGACCTCCCCCGAGAATTCGGGAGTTCCGGACATCCTCCCCTCTATCCTCTTTCCAATAATTCAGAAGATAGATTGGAAAGAATTCGTACCTTTTAGCATAAGGATGCACATCTGGGCTCTGCCTACTCCGCAACCCAAGGCGCGACATTAACCACGTTGCGAGCGGTGTGTGATCGAAGTCTGAAACTGGGTAGTCTCCGGAACTCCGGAGCCTCGAGAGAGAACCAGTTTCAGGATAAGATCCGAGAATCACCCTGCATCCCAAGGAGTACGCGTCCCCCATGAGGACAATCCCCATGAGAGACGTCATAGTCCTTGAGAAATAGAGTCAAAAAATAACTCTGGTCGCCGCCGATGTCATCCCGAGCGTAGTCGAGGGATCTCGTCCGCAGCCCCAAGGAAGTCCATTTACAATTTATCCATACACTCATTTTCAGAGAAAATCAGTGCGTGGAAAGAATACATCGGGGAAGCACCTCTTCCTCCTCCCTTTTCCAAGGGGAGGATTGAGGAGGGGTTCAAACGAATCATGCTTCCCCTCCTGTCCCGCACCTATTTATGAACAAATAGGTGCGGGGTCCAACCGAGCCCGCGAAGGAAACTTCGTGAGTTCAAAGGAACAGGCGTACCCGCGCCCCAAAAATTACTCCTGCGCGCCGGGCATTGTGTGTGGGAGGAGGCCACCATGGTCACCAGTTTTAAAAATTGTTCGTGGGCCGATCTGGCCCACGCAGGATGGTCTTCCCGCGTCGTCGCCCGCAAAGGCGATGACGCGCTCATTTCCTTCACCGGCCCGCAAGGGCTGGTGGAGGAGCGGCCGGTCCCTCGGGACCGCCTCGGGCGCGCGACCCGCGCCCAGTTGGAGCGGCAGTTCCCGCTCCAGCGGACGGTTCAGAGGAGGGTGCGGATCCACTAGGATCCAGCCCCTCCTTCGGTTTTGACGGTTTCTCCAGTCTTAGAAACCGCACCCCAAGGGTAGCCTGACACCCGTGATGGAGGATAGTCAAAAAGGCAAAAAGCCGGATGGTCTCCGGCGCAAGGTTGAGAGAGAAACGATGGTACGTTTCTCCTCTCGATTGAGTTCTCAAAGCATTATTGAGGATTCTGAGAGAGACTTGGGAAAGAGATTCGTCTCCCGCGACGGAAACTTCGCTCGCGGGTGTATACCTCTTCCTCAAGAGGATCAAAGGGAAAAAGAGGGACTTTCATCGTCTCTCTTCGCAGTTCTCCCACAGCCAACCAGCTCGCAAGGGCGCCCGGCCGTGTGCGTCATGGCGCACGGGATGAATCGGGTCTCCACTAGGAGGAAACCATGAACAAAATCATCTCCGGGGTGAATACCCTGGAAGCCGGCCTCGCCGGCCAGAGCATCTGCAGCGTCCGCGCCATGCTGGAGCAGGCGCTCAACATCGACCCGACCGCGCAACCCGCGGTCGGCGGCGAAATCCTCGGCGAGGACTACGTCCTCGCCAATGGAGACGAACTCGAGTTCGTCAAGCCCAGCGGTACCAAGGGCTGACGGACTCTCCCGCGCTCGCCACGCGGGAAAATCACGGCAGGATGGCAACCTGCGCAGCGGTTCGGAGGAAGCAAGTGGTTTTGCTTCCCTCCTTTTTCCCGCGCATCAATGGTGGTGCGTGGAAACCGAGGAGAAACAAAATGGACACTGCTGAAAGTCGCCGCCGGGAAGCGACGAGCAAATAAAAAAACCGGCGGGTAATTTGCAAGACCCATCCTTCCCAAAGGATAAATGCAAATCTCAAGGAACCTTCGACCTTGAGGCCACAGCGAGCCTGGTAACAGGGTGGCGCAAAAAAAAACGAGGATGGCTCGGGTACTCATCCGGGCAAAAAACCCATGCGCATGCTGGATACGCACAGAATATCGTACGTCGCAAGGCCAGCTGGGTCCGGGGACACGCCGGGCGCGAGTGTTTAGCAAATGGATATCGGAAGAGAAGCTTTCGGCGCCAGACCTTTAAGGAGATCCGGCAATCCTGTTACAGGAGAAGGAAGCGACTCGGAAAATATGCAGGAGCTGAACACGACCAAGTAAAGCGCGAAAGGGTGCGGGAACGGCGGGGGTGGTTCGTCCTCGCAAAGCTCTGACAGCCGGTTGCAAAATCGGTGAGCCGAAGGGAGGTATGGCGTGTCAGGGTTGACGCCTCCCAAATGAACCTTCTTTCTCAATCCTGACGCCCATGCTCGCCATGGCAGGGCGTTTTTTGAAAGGAGGACAACATGGCCAGCAGACAATTCTTCCGGATTGAGGGGGACGCCGTCTCCCTCGTTCAAGAGACGGTTCAGCGGACCGTCTCGCTCGCCGACCTCCTCGCGGAGGCGGCGAAGGAGTCAGGCGTGACGACCCCGATCCTCCCCTCGGGGTGTCGGTTCTTTCACGCACAGGGCAACCGCTCTGTATTCGTGATCGAGCAGGTCCCCCAGACCCACCAGGTGAACTGGTCGGGAATGGGGGAGGGCGACAAGTGGAAACTCGCGTTTCCGTTTGTCGTGTTCGTCCTCAGCTTCGCGGGCGAGGCGGTGGACACGGCGGCGTGCCGCGTGTTCTACCGCACCGCCCCGCTCGGGGGCACGGACGATCCTGTGCTCCGGCCAAACCTGTGTAACACCTACCAGGACGGCCGGATATGCACGGGATCCATTCGTGTATCCGGGACGACTCTCGCCCAGAAGGCCGAGTCGTTCGTCGCCGAGTTCTGGCGATCGCATTTCAACGGCGACCTCCAGGACAACAACTGGCGGCCGGCGGCCAAGCAGTTCCCCCAGGTCGCGTCGCTTACGGCGTGGCAGGAGGAGTCCGCCAAGAACCCTTTGTTCCCGCTCGGGATCAAGTGGTTCGAGGCGGAGGTCAGGTTGTCGGACGTCATCGCGGGGAGGTGCTAGCATGGACCTCCTCAAGTTAACAAGCCAGCTCAAGCCCATAAAAGGGCAGCGGCTGGAGCAGTGGCTCAACCGATTCCTCGTCACCCCACCCGACCAGCTCGATCAGTGGTCGGGGACGTTTACGGAGGTCATCACCGCCAAAGCGGTGGCAATCTACCGAAAGCGCGGGATAATCGAGGAGCACGAGGCGGCGACCGCCCGGTTCGCTGTCCTCGTGAACGCCTGTTACCGGGCAAAGGTTTTCCAACCCGCTCATCAGAAAGGCGGGGAAGAAAAAGCGGCACGCGGCGAAACATCGCCCGTGCAACGAGATTCTTCTGCGCAGCAACAATCTGTTGTTGCGCCAGACCAAGACGAATTCGTCGAGGTCGAGGAGGAAGTCGAGAGTTAATGTATGGTTTTTGGAGGAAGCAAGTGGTTTTGCTTCCCTCCATTCTTGAGAATGCAAATGAAATATTGGTTTGCAGGCTCAAAGATGGATTCGATGGGGATTGCGCCGCCCCACGACGGCGCAAAATGAAAAAGGAGGAGCCCGCCATGCGCGAGCTGTTCAAGGTAAATGGGATTTTTCCGGCGTACTTTGCCGGGGAGCCCGGGTTTCAGGTGTCGGGGATCGAGGCGGACTACGCCTACGTCCTCGACAGTGAGGGTTGGAAATTCTTCAAGCGCAACGGTGTCTCCGTTGCGCTCATCGCGGTCGACACGGTGTCGGGTCTCCCGACGCTTCCGGCCGCGATCGACTTCACGGCGGCGAAGTTGCCGCTGGATCTGGTGCGACGGGTGACCGCGTGGTTCCGCTCTGTGTACGTCAAGTACCAGTCGGAAGCCGCCGGATACCTCCTGTACCAGCCCGGCACCGGCGCGTGGGACTTCGTCCCGCCAGCCCAGACCGCCGGGCCGGCGTCGGTGTCCTACGATAAGGCGCCGAAGCGGGAAGGATGGCTCGTCGCGGGGACAATCCACTCCCATGCATCGATGTCGGCGTTCCACAGCGGCACCGACCACGCGGACGAGGAGTTTTTCGATGGGGTGCATATCACCATCGGCAAGCTCAACTCCGTGCCCGAGTACTCCTGCTCCGTCATGGTGCAGGGGAAACGGGCAATGGTCGACCCGTCGGAATTGATCGACGGGATGGCACCGGCGGAGGCGATTCCCGCCGCATGGCTCTCGGCGATGAAGTTGCCGAAGCCACGCGGACTCGCCGAGCCGTTCGCTGCCCGCGCCGACGCGCTCTACGAGCGCTACTGGCGCGGTGATTTCGCGGAACCGGCCTACAAGGCCGAGCTCACGAAAATCAATCGGGAGGCGCGCGAAGCCGAGGAGGCCGAGCGCACGACAAGGGTGGGCTCGCGGGATCTTTCGCGGGCCGACGATTTTTTCTCAACTGGCCGGGCGGGGAAGAGTGCTTCTAAACTCCGCCTGCCGGCCAAAAAGAAAGGAGGTCACCATGGCGGCTGACCGGCGTATCGTCGTTGTCGGGCTCGGTGGGATCGGATCGTGGGTGCTCCAAGCACTCGTGCCGTTCCTCAACTCCGGGGCCGACACCTGGACCCTTGTGCTCGTTGACGGGGACGAGTACGAGGAAAAAAATCGGACTCGGCAGTGCTTCGAGGAACTCGGAGCCAAAGCCGATGTCCAGGCGGGCTGGATCGCGCGGCGCTTCCCGCGTCTGCGCGTCCAGCCCCTCGCGCAGTACCTCTCGGCCGATGGTGCCGAGGGAACGCTCCCCGTCCGCGACGCCATCCGCAGTGGCGACGTCGTCTTCTCGTGCGTGGACAACCACCGCACGAGGAAGACGATCGCCGATCACTGCGCCGGCCTCCGCGACACGACGTTGATCTCCGGAGGGAACGAATACACGGACGGCAATGTCCAGGTGTTCGTTCGTCGGCAGGGTCAGGACATGACTTGCCGGCTGGAGAAATATCATCCGGAATTCATCTCCCCGAGTGATAAAGCACCCTACGAGATGTCCTGCGAGGAGCTCGCGGCAAGCTCCCCGCAGTTGATCTTCGCGAATCTCACCGCCGCGACCTTGATGCTCAACGCGTTCTACGCGCTCGAGCAGAAAGAGTATCGGTGGGATTCGCCCGAGGTGTACTTCGATATCGTCGCGAACGCGGCGGCGCCTCGGGTTCGGAAGTAAAGTTATGGTTTCGGCGGGGAACATTTGGTCGTGTTCCTCTCCATTTTTGAGGATTCGTTTTCGAGAGACGAAACGAGTTTTCAAATGATGGATCCAGCACTCAACTTAGGTTGAGTCGAATCGATCAAAGTATTTTTAACCCGTCAACACCGATCAAGGAAAATGGTACCGAAAATTTCGGGATCCTTCACTTCGTTCAGGATGACACAAGCAAGGAGAGGGAAATGACGATTAAAGTCACGGCATTGTCCGGGCCGTATGCCGGACAAACCAAAGAGGCGCCGCCGGAAATCACGGCGGAAGGACTGCTCGGGGGATTTCTCGAGAGGGGGTGGCAATGGTCCATCGACTATTCCCGGGCGACCGAGGAAGAGGCGTACGAATGAGGCCGGCAGGACCTGTCCGCACGGATATTCCGCGCGCTCCTCCGCGGCCTTCCGGTCACCTTCCTCGGCGTATCCCACCGGGTCGGGAATCCGGGCGACACCGAGGAGCTCACCCGCGTCGTCGGCGAAGTCGAGGACGCGATTGCCGACTCGGGGAGGGTCGTCTCACTCGGCTCCGACGACGAGCGCGGCGTCACGGTCCTCGATATGGGTCCGGTGCAGTAACTGTTTTGGCGACAAGGAGCAACGTCCCCTTGTCGCCGCATCTTTCGAGTTCGGAAACTGTGTTCTTCTGTCACCGCGAAAAATCCCTGGATTGCCGCGGTCGCGGACTCTCTCGCAATGACAAAATGCACGCTTGCGGATTCGAAATGATGTTCCCTCCACCGCTCCGCGCGGCGATATATCCCGCGTCTCCCGTTCTCCCGGGTACTGTCTCTCTCCCCGCGAGAAACACTAGGGAGACCGGCTTCGCTCACAAGCGCTTTGCAAGGCGCCGAGCCATCGCCCGCGGAGCGGTGAAGAGAATAAAAAAGACCACCTCGGCATGTCGAGGTGGTCTTTTTGTTACGTAAGGAGTATCAGTCATTGAGCTTGTGTCCTTTTCTCTTCCATGTGATGGAGAGGTTGTTTCCGCTGAATTTATCATACGGAATATACTGATCCGCGATATATTCAAGTGTTTTCGCGAGCGCGATTTTCTCAAGATCGTTCGTCCCGAAACGCTCCACATCCCCTTCTTCGAGGGCATCGGAAAAAACGATGGTCTCTTCGCCATTCTTCACGACATATCCGTTTGATACCCAAGTAATGGTCATTTTCATAAGAATATCTTTTCAATGAAACCGGTGAGTCTCGAAGAGCCGATCCGCTTGAGATACCGATCGATAATTTTTCGATCAAGGAGAGAGGTATCCATTTCTCCGGGATCGAAATGCGCGTATCCGTTGAGCGAGAGATACGCGAGATCGAGAAATGCCTTTTCCGGATCAGCAACCAGGATATCCCCTTCTTTCCGATAGCCCCACAACAATTTCGGCTGGAGATGCCGATAGAGAAATTCCCGCCCGCCGGCGATGATGGATTTCCCGGGCCCCTTGGTCGCGACGGTTATCGCCATCGGTTGTTGACTCAAGACTCCATATCGCGCCAGCGCCGACTCGAACGAAATATAGCCGCCCGAGGACACATCCAACGCGAGCGCTTCGAAATCCACGCGGACGATATCCCGCGCATACCATCCCCTCGCAAGCCGCGAGAGTTTTTTTTGCTTTACGAGACGCGAGAGCGCGACCCAGAGACTTCCGTCGGAAAGCGACGATATTTTGGCGATATCGGTTATCGAAAAGTATTCCTTTGGAATGCGCTCAATGTCTTGGATGAGTCCTCTCATAGAGTTGTTCGATGACGGGATAATACGCATGCGGAAGGAAAACCCGAAGTTCATTCGAGAATTCCCGCTTCCCATACTGTGGTGCATCGTCAGGAACGGTGAATGCCTGGCGCGACACCTGCGCGATGTACCAGAGATCGAAGATGTCCCGCGCCTTCTTTCTTCCGGCCAGCGCCGATTCTTTCATCCGCTTGAGCTCCGAAAGTGTCGGCACCAGGAGGAGCGGCGCGTTCGCGCTGACCGGGCTCCTCAGCAGCACCAGCTCCGTCTTCATCGATACCTTTGGAATATGCCGATGCAGTTCCACTTTCACGGAAAAGGCGTGTTTCAATCGGCTATCCCGGACGGCAATCAGCGCGAAAAGGGTATTGCGCTTCCCCTTGATATCACGAAGTTCAAAACGCCCGGCATACCGCCTGACTACTTCATTAATCAGCTCCTTGAATTCGGAGAAGGTCACTTCCTCCGCACACAACAGATCTATATCCTCGGAAAACCGCGGAGACCCATACGCGAGCCGCAATGCCGTGCCCCCATAGAACAGGATTTTTTTTGAAATCTTCGTACGGGAAAGGGCATCGAGAAAGTCCATTTCCGCCTCTTCCCGGAGGATATGATCCTTGGCTATGCCAAGCTCTCGAATATACCCATCCAATTCTTGGTCGGTCATATTATATAATTTATAATACTTAACATATTTGTTAAGTATATTCTATCATATATAAAATTAGCCGTCAAGTATTCAGAACACGATCTCCCGCTCCGTATCGGAGCGCCAGGCGAAGGAAATGGTTTTGGTGGTCGGCGGAAGGAGTGGTTCGATTTTCTCCGGCCACTCGACCAGGACGATGCCCTCCGGGTCGGCACACCACTCCTCGAAGCCGATCTTCTCTATTTCTTCGGGATCGTCCATGCGGTACGCATCGACATGGTAGATTCGCCGGATACCGTTTTCCGAAGGTTCCGCAAGGTCGTATTCCTTCATGATGACGAAGGTCGGACTGACGTAGGGTTTTTCCGCGCCGAGCGCTTCGAGGAACCCCTGGACAAACGTGGTCTTGCCCGCGCCCAAGTCACCCCGAAGCGCAAGGATGCTTCCGGGGTTCGTATCGCGCGCGACCGCTGCACCAAGCGAGCGCGTTTCGTCGGCAGAATGAGTGAGGTGTTCCATACATCCATCTTTTCCCATTTCCCTTTTTTTGTCGAGAGCGTATTTCAGAATAACACCCTTGACGATACCCATGTTTTCTGCCACTCTTCGGTGCATCTTTAACAATCAGGAGGATGTCGTGACCGCCCTATTCCCCATCGAACCGATCATCCAGGCCGCCGAAGAGAACGAGCGGGTGGTCGAAATACTCATACGGCGCGATGATCCGCTATCAACCAGAGAAGCTCTCGACAGAGCGAATCACGAGATAAACGCGCTCATCCACAATATCAACAAAAAGATCATCACATCGGAGGAGAGACTCGCCATCGCGACACATCTCACCGCGTTCGGCATCGTCGCCATCGGACGGACGGACGATATCCTCCACACGCTGACCAATACGCGCGGCATCGACGCGAAGGATCTTGTGGAAAAACTCTACGAGATGCGTCTCTCGTTCACCGCATCGGGATACGATGAGATCAGTTGGATCGAAAACCTCGAAAATAAATTCCCATCCGAAGAGAGTGCGAACGCCAGCTGATGAATCACGTCATAAAAACGGCAAGGACATTCCCAGTCCTTGCCGTCTTCTTTTTTTCGCATCCCTTTTCCCGTTTTGTCTTCCGGTTTGACACCCGTCTTTTTCTCTGCTACTTTGGGCTTTCGTACGCCGTTTCCACGCAGTAAAGCTCGCATCGTTTGATAGATAGTTTTTGGAAATGAGAAATTGAAAATTAGAAATTCTTACCGTCATGTCCCTCTCCCCCCTCGAACAATTCTCCGACCTTGTGCGGAAAAGCGAACGTCCGATCATCTTCCTTCCGGCCTATCCGGACAAGGATGCGCTCGCCTCGGGACTCGCGCTCGTCCGGTTTTTCTTGAAGCTTGGGAAAGAAGCGACGATCGCGGGAGACTCACTCTCTTCGCATCTCTCCGAACTCCCCTTTCTCGCGGCACCGAAAAACATCCTCGAGACCCTGTCCGGAACGCGCGACTTCGTGCTGGCGTTCGAGACCACCCACAACAGGATCCTGTCAATGCGGAGCGAACAGGACGGCGATTCGTTCAGGATATTCATCACGCCGGAAAAAGGGTCGATCGACCCACGGGATTTCTCCTTCATCCCCGGACAGATCCGATACGACGCGGCGTTCGTGCTCGGATCCCCCGACAAGGAGCGCCTCGGGAAAATCTATGAGGAAAATCCGGACATATTCTACGAGATCCCGGTCGCGAACGTCGACAACCGCGCGGAAAACGAGCATTTCGGACAGATCAATCTGACGGACACGACCGCATCGTCCGTCTCGGAGATCCTCTGCGATGCGGCTCTTTCGATCGACAAGAGATTGGTCGACCAGGAGCTCGCCGAGATGTTCCTTGCCGGCATCATCGCCGCGACCGAAAGCTTCCAGAAGAAGAACACGACCCCGAAAGCGCTCAAGACCGCGTCACTGCTCATCGATGCCGGGGCCGACCGCGAGAAAATCGTCCTGTCACTCTACAAGACCCAGCCGTTCCACCTCCTCAAACTCTGGGGACGACTCATGTCCGGGCTCAAATGGGAAGAATCGCTCCGGCTTGCTTATGCAACCGCGACCGTCGACGACTTCGTGCAGAGCCGGTCGAACCCGGACGATATCCCGGCCGTCCTCGAGAAGATCCGCGGGAACTTCTCGTCCGGCACCTATTTCGCGATCCTGTTCCCGGAGACCGCAGAGACATCGCGCGCCATACTCAAGACGTCACAGAATGTTTCCATTTCGGGGTTGCTTCCCGCGATCGCTTCAGCCGAGCTCCGCGGAGATATTCTCTCCTTTCCGATAGCGGCTCCCGCCGATGCGACAGGCGAAGCCGCTCTCATCGCTACCCTGAAAAACGCTGTCGCGGTCAGCCGTTGATACCGACACATCCTTTCTCCGTTTCTTCTTTTCCGTTACAATGGGAACGAATGTTCCTGTTTTTGTTTTGAAACGATCAATCGAAAAGAACATATGGTCAAGATCATACAACAGTCCTCGCAGAATTGGCGCGACGAAAAGGCGGAGAAGACCGGCGAAGTGATCCGAAAGCTGTCCGCCGTGTCGCAGGAAGAGGAAGCATCGCGGCTTGCGGCGAGTCTCGGGCTACCTTATATCGATCTCCAGGTATTTCCCGCGAATGAGGAAGTGATCACGATCATACCGGAAGAAGAAGCGAGAAAGCACCGGGTAGCCGCGTTCGAACGGTCCGGGTCGAGGGTCCGGGTCGCATTCGCAGACCCGACTGATGAGACGGCAAAGACCTTCGTCGGGAACAAAGCGAAAGAAAACGGACTCAAGATAGAATCATACGTCGTATCGGCACAGTCGCTCGAGAAAGTCTGGCACGCATACGAGAACGCACCGGTGCTCGAGAGCCTCGATCTCTGGCGGGTCTCACTCAAAGGCGACGACCTCAAGAAGTTCGAGGAAGATTTCGGCGAACTCCTCAAGCTGAAAGACTCATCGAATATCCCGGTGTCGCAGACGATCGAGATCGTGCTCGCCGGCGCGAACAAGCTCCGTGCAAGCGACATCCATATCGAACCGACCGAGACCGCGACCCGGCTCCGGTATCGCATCGACGGCATGCTCCAGGATATCGGCACCTTCTCGAAGGACGTCTACCGACTCACGCTCTCCCGCGTGAAGATGCTTTCGCACATGAAAATCAACGTCCGGGACCGCGCACAGGACGGACATTTCAGCATCGAACTCGGCGACAGAAAGATCGACCTTCGTGTGAACATCATTCCGGGAAACCATGGGGAAAATATCAACATGCGTATCCTGAACGCCGAGAGTGTTCTACTCGACATACATACGCTCGGCATAAACGGCGAAACATACGACAAGATCATGCACGAGGCACAGAAGCCTCACGGCATGATCCTCAACACCGGCCCGACCGGATCGGGAAAGACCACGACGCTCTACAGCCTTCTTCATACCATCAACAAGCCGGACATCAAGATCATCACTATCGAGGATCCGATCGAATATCAGATTCCCGGCATCGTCCAGACCGAGGTATCGAAAGACAGGACCTACACGTTCGGTTCCGCGCTCCGCGCCGTCGTACGGCAGGATCCGGACGTCGTCCTCGTCGGCGAAATCCGCGACGAGGAGACGGCCGACATCTCCGTGAACGCGGCGCTCACCGGACATCTCCTCCTCTCCACCATCCATGCGAACACGGCACCGGGAGCCATCCCGCGGCTCATCGAAATGGGAGTGAAGCCGTCGCTCATCGCTTCCTCGATAAACGTCATCATCGGCCAACGACTCGTCCGGAAGCTCTGCGACCACTGCAAGGAATCATACATCCCGGCGGAGGAGACGACGAAAAATCTCAAGCGTCTCCTGTCGCTCATCTCGCCCAAGGCGAAGATAGATGTTCCCACACAGACCGAGGAACTTTGGCGGGCGAAGGGATGCGCGCAGTGCAATTTCAGCGGATATCGGGGTCGTATCGGGATATTCGAGATATTTTCTTTCTCGAAACGGATCGAGACGCTCATCCTCGAGCTCGGCACCGAAAAAGAGCTTGCGAAGGCCGCGCTCGAGGACGGCATGGTAACAATGCTTCAGGACGGGATACTGAAGGCGCTCCAGGGCATCACGACCATGGAGGAAGTCTGGCGGGCGACCGGGCAGGAAGATTTCCTCGAAGAACTCTACCTCAGCCTCTCTCCGGATTCGTTGTCGGCGAAGTCATCCATGAACGCGACGCTCGCGGCCGAGGCCGCGAAGGCAAGCGGGAGCGGTGATTCATTCTCCGAATATCTCCGATCGCTCCCGCTCGAAAAGATCGCCCAGGCGATTCTTGCCGGCGCAGCCGCCCGGAAAGCGAGCGAGATCCACTTCGAACCCGGCGAGGAGGAGGCGACTTTCCGCTTCAGGAGAAACGGCGCCCTGGAACCGGCAGGGACCATCCGGACGGAGAATTATCAGGCGGTCATCGGGGAAATCAAGCACCTTGCCGGAATGCCGCAGGAAGCGAAGCCGGGGGTACGCGAAGGCCGTTTTTCCTTCCGGTTCGGCGAGGAAGAGTCCGGAGCGGAAACCATCGACGCGCGCGTCTCGGTGGCGCTCGGCGGATACGGGGAAACGGTGATGATAAAGATCACAGGGAAACAGGAGGAGGTCGGACTCGACGACATCGGTCTCCGCGAAACCCATCTCGGAACGATCCGATCGTTCTGCCGGAAGCCGTCGGGACTTTTCATCGTTTCCGGACCGGACGGATCGGGGAAGACGACTCTTCTCTATGACATTCTCATCTCGCTCAACACGCCCGACACCAAGATCGTAACCGTCGAAGACCCGATAGAACGTCGGATTCCCGGAGCGCTCCAGACCCAGGTGAACGATGCGGAAGGATATTCCTTTTCGGAGGCGATCCGCGCACTCCTAAGACAGAGCCCGAACGCACTCCTCATAAGCGAGATACGGGAACGGGAGGCCGCGATAGCCGCGAGCGAAGGAGCCCTTACCGGACACCTCGTGTTCGGAAGCATGCAGGGAAACAGTGCCGCGCTCGCCGCGACACGACTCTCCGGATTCGGCATAGGAAGCGAGGATTTCGCAAACGCCGGAACGATGATCGCCGGAGTCCGTCTCGTCCGAAAACTGTGCGATCATTGCAAGAAGAAGACGGTCCCCGACGGACGATCCCTCGAACTCATCGAGCGCATACTTTCAGGCATCTCGGAAAAGGCGGGGGTCGTCGTACCGAAAACGCGCGACGTATTCGAATCCGTCGGATGCGAACGATGCGACGGTTCCGGCTATTCCGGACAGATGATGCTTTCGGAAATCCTTCCCGTTACCAGAGACATCGCGAACACATTGAACAGCAGCCCTATTGCGGACGACGTCCGTCGGATCGGGAAAGAGGAAGGCATGCTCACGATCGAGGAAGACGGCGTCCTCGCCGTCCTCGAAGGCAAGACGACACTTTCAGAAATTGAACGCGTCACGGAAGAATAGGATGATCGGTGGTAAGTGGTATGTAGTTGGTAGTAAAAATCCACGGCATACGCCGTGGATTTCTATTCTTCGTTTCCTGTTTTTTGTTGACCGCTATTTGCTGGCTGTCTTATCACACCGGACGCACCGACATCCTTTCGGCTCGATGTATTCCTTGAAGTATTCCTCGCCGTAATCGTAGGCGAGCTCCTCGCCCGCGCGGATTTTCCGTTTCGCGACGATGAATATCCGATTGTCATCGTTCACCGCCTCGCAGTTCGGCTTGCAGGAATGGTTGATGTATCGGGCGGTGTTCCATCGCGGACTCCCGTCGATGTCCCACTCGCGATCGACATTGAAGATATACAGATTCCGTTTCCCATGATCCCCTTTGAGCCGCTTCCCGACGTACTCGATGACAGCCTCGCCACGGGAAAAATCCCGGGCCGCATACAGACCGAGCCCGGCGCTCGAGCGCCTCACGATCACGTGATCGTTCATATCTATATCTGTTCTCCGCATAGTGATTCCGATTTCTTACGATGGCATTACAACGATACATCGTACCGTCTCCGGAAAAAAATGAAAAGGGCCCCGAGAGGGAGCCCTTTCATCTCAAAGAACCGTTCAGCTGCAGGCAAGCCGAGACATCAAGGACATCTCGGGAAGGAGCAGTGTCGAGGAGAGGGAGAGCCGAAACCCCCCAACCCGGTCTGGACGTCCGCACTTCCTTCCGGAAGAGCGAACCCTCCTTCACTTTCGGAAGAAAGTGCGGAATTGAAGCTCCCATTTTGAGGATAAAAGATAGTAATCCCCAATTTGCCTGCAGGTGAACGATCCGTTCGTTCCTCGTAAAAAAACAACGCCGCTTTTCAACGCGACCCCGCATGATAGCACGGCTTTGTATTCCTGTCAAGACGTGCTACTATGACAATATATTATTCTGATATTTTCCCTGAATAAAGCCAAGAAGTCAAGTATGATTACTTCCCCGGAACCGACCGAAGAAGAGGATGTCGTCCTCGACACGACACTGCGCCCGCAGCATTTTTCGGAGTACGTCGGACAAGAGAAGATCAAACGGAACCTCGGCATCTTCATCGAGGCGGCGAAGCGGCGCGGCGAAAGCGTCGATCATATCCTCCTCTACGGCCCGGCCGGTCTCGGCAAGACGACGCTCGCACACATCATAGCCAAGGAGATGGGCGTCAATATCCGCATCACCTCCGGTCCCGCGATCGAACGCGTCGGCGACCTCGGCTCCATTCTCACGAACCTCGAACCGGGTGACGTCCTCTTCATTGACGAGATCCACCGTCTCAACAAGGTCATCGAAGAAGTCCTCTACCCTGCGATGGAGGACTACAAGCTCGACATCATCATCGGCAAAGGACCGTCCGCACGCACCATCCAACTCGACCTGCCGCGGTTCACGCTCATCGGCGCGACGACCCGCCTCGGCTCCATCTCCAATCCCCTCCGCAACCGGTTCGGCTCGACCCATCGCCTCGAATTCTACGAGCACGACGAGATGAAATCCATCATCTCCCGATCGGCGCGCATCCTCGGAATCGGGATCGGCGACGAGGGAGCGGATTCGGTCGCCAAGGCAAGCCGCGCTACGCCGCGCGTCGCGAACCGGCTCCTGAAACGCGTCCGCGACTTCGCCGAAATCCACGGTCACACGGACATTTCCCACGACATCGCCCGCGAAGCGCTCTCGCTCTTCGAGGTCGACGAGATCGGCCTCGAACCGACCGACCGGAATATCCTCTCCGCCATTGCTGGTAAATTCCGTGGCGGACCCGTCGGCGTCCAGACGCTCGCCGCCGTCACAGGAGAAGAGATTGAGACGATCGAGGACGTCTACGAACCGTACCTCATCCAACTCGGGTTCCTCGCCCGCACCCCGCGCGGCCGCGTCGTCACCCCCGAAGGCTACACCCACATCGGTATGGAGATGCCTGAAAACCACCAGGACAAACTTTTGTGACGGATGTGCTAGAATAAGAAAAACAAAAAATGATCCAGCAGATACTTTCCCTTCTCTATCTCCTCTTCTTTCTCGCCATCGTCGTGGCGGCGCTCTTTGTCGTGTACCACATATCGAAGTATTCGCTTTCGAAAAAGAACGCATTTTGGGGAAATATGATTTTTCTCTCCGGACTCACCATTCTGCTCGGGCTGAACGCGATCATATTCTTCCGCATCAACTGGGATTCCATCGTATTCGAACCACAAATGACACAGAGAAGCGTATGGTAGAAATCGAGAACGTACACAAGCTCGCTGGCACCAGACAGGGAGAGATGATCATCAAGGTCCTCCACCGACACTGGTTCGATATCGCGTCACATCTTTTCATGGCGGCGTTCCTCGCCGCGCTCCTTCTTTTCGGATTTTTCCTGTTCCCCTCACTCTTTCCTGCCGCGTTCGAGGGCGAAAACAGTCTCATCGCACTTCTCATCGAAAACACCTTTTTCCTGCTTCTCTTCATCTTCGTTTTCCTCGTCTGGATCGACGTCTGGTTCGATGTCTGGATCATCACGAACGAACGTATCATAAACATCGAGCAGAAAGGGTTGTTCATAAGACACATAAGCGAGGTCTCATTCTCCAAAGTGCAAGACGTGACGAGCGAGGTCGAAGGACTCCTTCAGAGCGTCCTCGGCTTCGGCGAAGTCTACGTCCAGAGCGCAAGCGAAGTCCCCCGCTTCATTTTCCGCAACGTTCCCGACCCGGTCGCGGTCAAGGATCTCGTCATGCGTCTCGCCCAGGGTGCCAAGGAGGACGACCTTGAGGACGCCGTCGGCATTCTCGAGGACATGCAGCGCCGCAAGCGTGCCTGAATCACTTTGGAAGGAAAATCTTGATAAAAAGCGATTCTTCGGCTACGATGGAATCGCTTTCTTTTTTATTTCTTCAACAATCTCTGGTTTTCGGTACTTTTCCGAAACATTTTCCATTTTGATTTTTCCTTTTTTCATTTCTCATATGTCCGGACACTCCCACTGGGCCACAACCCACCGCCAAAAAGGTCTCAACGACGCCAAACGAGGCGCCATTTTCACCAAAGTCGGCAGACTTATCACCATCGCCGCCAAACACGGAGGCGACCCCGGCATGAACTTCAAACTCCGGCTTGCGGTCGAGACCGCCCGCTCGGTGAACATGCCGAAAGATCGCATCGAACGCGCGATCAAGGTCGGCACCGGCGAATCCAAGGACGGCGCCGAAATCGAGGAGCTCGTCTACGAAGCCTACGGCCCGGGACAGGTCGCGCTCCTCATCGGGGTCGCCACCGACAACCGCAATCGCAGCTTAGGCGAGATCCGGACACTCCTCACGAAAAACGGCGGGAAAATGGTCGCCGAAGGTGCCGTCGCCTATATGTTCCAAGCTGTCGGCGAAATAGCCGCCCCGCTCAACGGAAAGAACTCAGATGAAGCCGAGCTCACCGCCATCGAAGCCGGTGCCGACGATGTCGTCATCGAGGACAACTCCCTCGCCGTCTACACGAAACCGGAAGAACTCCAGTCCGTGAAGGAATCACTCGAGAAGGCAGGATTCACCATCGAATCCGCAGCGCTTTCTTATCGCCCGACCCAGACCACCGAACTTTCCGATGAGGACAAGGAAAAATACGAACGCCTCTACGAGCTCCTCGACGACCATCAGGACATCCAGACCGTCTGGGACAATTTGGAATGAAAATGGAGATTTGAGAATAAAGATTAAAGAAAAACCGGCTCGCGGGCCGGTTTTCTGTCTTTCAATAAACTTTATAAAGTTTATTGAAAGATACTCCAGACAAACACCTTCCCCTTGTCATCCCGGACTCGATCCGGGATCCAGGAAAAAGAAAAAGGCGACCTCATTTGAGAGTCGCCCAAACTTTTCATTTCGGAACCCAATCATCGACTTCGATGACCATACAAGGAACGAGGTATACGCCGACCTGCACATGCGTCCGTTCCAGCTTTTGAATGGTCCACCCCAGTGATTCCAATGAAGATGGAATCTGGCTTTCATTCCGAAGCCAATGCACGGCATCCGGATATTTCTCTTTCAGAACATCCATGATGTCCCCGCTCTCCGCAAAGCACTTCTTTGACAACTTCACCATGACGATTCTCATCGCTTCATCTCCTGTGTACGTTTCGAATGGATGGTATCCCTATGAGACTTCAATTCTGGATTCCGGATCAAGTCCGGAATGACAAGGGGTTGAAATCTCAATTGAGAGGAGAAACGTGCCGTTACACATTTCTCCGCGAGCCGTTTTTTCAGGTGCGACTCGAAACCTGCTCATCTTCCCATCTCCTCCAGGATCCGTCGGTTGGTTTCCATGCCGCGGCATATCTTTTCGATACGCTCATCGCTCAACGGTACACCTCTCTTCGGACGCACTCCGCGAGTCGGCCTGAGCTCCTGCATCGCGGTGCGGCAGAATGCTGCCAAGTCAGCCGGTGAAACGGGAGCGACAACCGCGACGTTTGCATCCTTGTCGATATAGCCAGGCATTTTCCATCTCCTTGCCCCAGTACCCGAGGTGCGGTGCGACAAATGTCGCGGTATTCAAAGAACGAGTCTCTATGAAACTTCAATCAGACGATTGAAATCTCAATAAAGTGGAGGATATGAGTCATGGGCGTGGCGTGCCTGTACTCTCATCGATGTATCCCCCGGGCATCGCAACAACCGCATTCGGACCTCTCGGTACCGATAGTCCCCCGCACTCTCGGCGAGATGCAGTTGTTGGAATGAAAAATCACAGAAGACGTAGGTCCGAGTTTCATGATCCTGCCAAGATCACACTCAGATAGCTACTCACTGCGATAATTCACCCGTAAAGGACAAACTCTCTATGAAACCTCGAAGATTCAAGGTTTCAATAAAGGGGAGAAATGTTGTTCATTGCAAACTTTCTCCAAAACGGTCCGGGCTACTCCGCCAGCCTTTTGGCAAGGACTTCCCGGAGCACCAGGGTCGGAATCTTGTCTGCGAGCGCGACCGGGTCAAGGAGGATAGCTCGATCAAACTCCGAGTCCTGCTCGTAGCAGCCCATCCCCGAGTTCCACTCCTGACCCGTATCCACCAGACAGATTTTCCTGTCGGCGATAAGCCTCTCAATGAGACCATCGGCGTCGTTGGCGCACTCGAACTCATAGCTCAGTCCCCCGTCGAGCTCCTCCACCTCGAAGTGGGCGCCAAATTCATCCACCTGCGCCAGGCCACGATTATTCATGTTCATGAGGGCGAGCAGGTGTTTGACACCCGGGTCCTCGAAGAACACTTGGGGGATGGTCGCTGCGTATGTGCGGTAAGTGGTGCTCATTGCCTTCTCCTTGTTCCAGATCTACCCCGGAAGCGGGTTGCGAAATATTCGCGGTATTCGATTCAAAGAACTGTTTCAGGAATTCGATTGCTTGGATTTCTCCTCGCTTTCTCATTCTTGAACAGCGTAGTATAGCACCGTTTTCACATTATGTCAACTATTATTGACTACAGTATATTTACTTTATTTTCTCTTATAAAAGGTATATAATACATGTATGTCAAAAAATATTGACGAAAAAGAAAAGCAAGACCTCCTTCGGAATCTCGAAAGTTTCGGCGTTTCCGGACGTTCCGGAGAAGTCTATCTGGCGCTCCTCCCCAAAAAAGAGGCTGGGATTTCTATTCTTGAGCGCGAAACCGGTCTTCATCGTCAGATTATCTACAACGCCCTCCATGATTTGGAGGCGACCGGACTCGCAAAACACGCCGTATTCAACGGTCGGAAGCGGTTTTCGGCCCAACCGCCACGCAGACTCCAGACACTCGTCGACGAAAAGCAGCGGCTCGCGCAGGAGCTTATCGGCAACCTTTCCACACTCGCACTCCCCGGACAAAAGCAGGAATTCGAGGTATTCCAGGGCGAAGGGGCGTTTGTCGCGCACGAGATGCAAAACCTCATCGACGCGGAAGAATGCACGACGCTCTCGATACTCGCGAGCAATTGGACCCGCTTCTACGCGCTCATGGAATACAAGATCGATGCGTACGAGAAACTGCGCGTCGCGAAGAAAATCCGCCTGCGGATCATAGGGCTGGACCAGCAAAAATCACTCATGAAGTCCGCCGAAGCGAAGCGTCCTCTCTTCGAATATCGCATCGTTCCCGGACTGAAAAACGGCCTCATGGACACGAATATCTGGAAATCCTCAATCTCATTCAATTTCTTCGGAAACCCTCCCATCATATTCGACCTGAAGAATGAGGAAGTGGCGCAAAGCCAGCAGACATTCTTCGATTCCTTGTGGGCGATGGGAGAAAAATGAATCGGTTTTCCTGTTTTTTGTTTATTGTTGACTGTTAATTGCTATGCGCATCATCGGCATCGATCCGGGAACAGCGACGATCGGATGGGGAGTCATCGAGGAAACGGGCGGGAAATCCGTCGCCATCGCCTACGGACACATCCAAACCCCGAAAACTGACTCTCCGGAGGATCGGCTTTTGCAGCTTGCCGACGAGCTTTCCGTGCTCCTTACAACCTACCAGCCGGAGGAATCCGCCGTCGAGGATCTTTTCTTTTCCACGAACGTGAAGACGGCTATCACTGTCGCGCAGGCACGGGGTGTCATCATCTTGACATTGAGGAGATTTGGTGGTATTATAGCAAGTTATAATCCGCTCCAAGTGAAACAGGCACTCACCGGCTACGGGAAGGCCGACAAGCATCAGATGCAACAGATGGTGAAGAGCATCCTCCATCTCGAGAGCGTCCCGAAACCCGACGATACCGCGGACGCACTCGCGATCGCTCTCTGCCACGCGTCATCGAGAAAAATGAACCGCCTCCGGTCTTGATATTCTTGCGAAATACCATATAGGGGGAGATAATGTATCCGGAGGGATTTTTTTATTGGAATATTATGGAATACCACCCGTTCATACAGTTCGCAGCCGGTGAAGGCGTCCCGGTCCAGACCGCGGCACTCCTCCTCATGTTTCCGCTCGTAGCGACCCTTGTCGCGTTTTTCCGCCAGGTCATCGGCATCAAGGCGTTCGGTATCTATACGCCGTCCATCGTGACATTCGCCTTTCTCGCCTTCGATCCGAAGGGGCTCAAATACGGCATCGCCATCTTCGCCTCCATTATCCTGATCGGCATGCTCTCGCGCTACGCCCTGCGCCGATTCCGCCTCCTGTATCTCCCACGAGTCGCCATCACCCTCTCGCTCATCTCATTTGCAATGTTCGCCATTCTCATCTTCGGCGGGTACTTCCAGCGGACGGGGCTCGCCGCCGTTTCCATCTTCCCACTTCTCATCATGATCACGCTCGCGGAGAAGTTCGTCGCGGTACAAATCGAGAAGGGAACGCGGGTAGCGGTCGTGCTCGCCCTGGAAACCCTCGCCATCTCGCTTGTCGGGTACGCGCTCGTCTCCTGGGAGGCGACGTGGCGGCTCGTACTCGTTGCCCCATGGGTCGTTCTCCTGACCATTCCCCTCAACGTGGTTCTCGGAAAGTGGACCGGACTCCGTGTCACGGAGTATATCCGCTTCGCCCGGATTTTGAAGGAGAAATAGGGTATGCTCGAACTCTTCAAAAAAAGCCGCGAGCTTCTCGGCATGAACGCGCGGAATCTCGAATATATCCGCCCGCTCAACCGGAAACGCGGTCGCAACATCGCGGACGACAAACTTCTTTCGAAGCGGATCCTCCGGAAAAATGACCTCCCAGTTCCGGGACTCATCGCGAAGATCCGCACGCACGAAGAACTCGAGGCGTTTGATTGGAACGCGCTCCCGGGGAGTTTCGCACTCAAACCGAACCGCGGGTTCGGCGGCGAGGGCATCATTGTCGTCTATGGACGGAAAAAGAACCGGGATGACGCTTGGGTAAAGGCGAACGGATCCATCATCACCATCGACGATCTCCGGACACACATCCGAAATATCCTCGATGGATCCTTTTCCATCACGAACACTCCGGATATCGCCTTTTTCGAGGAACGGCTCAAGCTCCTCAAACTCTTCAAGCCATACGCCTACAAAGGCATTCCGGATATCCGCGTCATCGTCATGAACAAGGTCCCGGTGATGGCGATGCTCCGCCTCCCTACGAAAGATTCCGACGGAAAGGCGAACCTCCAACAGGGAGCGATCGGCGTCGGTATCGACATGGCGACCGGCACGACGACGACCGCCGTCTTGGGAAAATCCCATATCATCGAGTACGTCCCGAAAACCCGCCTCGCGCTCTCCGGCATCCGGATCCCCTACTGGAAGGACATCCTTCGCATCGCTGTCGCGGCGCAGGAGGTCTCCGGGCTCGGATTCCTCGGCGCCGACATCGCGATAGACCGTGACCGCGGCCCGGTGATTCTCGAACTTAACGCACGGCCGGGACTCTCCATCCAGGTCGCAAATCTCGCCGGACTGAAAGGGAGGCTCGACCGGATCAAGGGACTCAAGATAAAGACCCAGGAACGAGGCATCGCCCTCGGGCGGAGACTCTTCGGTGGAGAGATCGAGGAAGAGATCGAGGAGATTTCAGGAAAACGCGTCATCGGGTCGATCGAGAAGGTGAAATTCATCGGTCGTGACGGCAAGGAAATCGAAGTTGAAGCGAAGATCGACACCGGTGCCGATTCCACCTCCATCGACACTGCGCTCGCCCGCGACCTCGGGTTCGATGAAACGATCAGAATATTCGAAGAGAGACTCGCGAAGAGAGACGTGCTCAATGAGCTCACAAAAGTCGAGCGCGAACAACTTTTTTCCGGTATAGAAAATCTTGCTGACACCGTACCGGTAAAATCATCCCACGGAGCAAGCTACCGACCCATGGTCCGCATAGAGCTCATCATGGACTCACTTCAAATCCCGGCAAAAGTCTCAGTGATCGATAGATCGAATATGCAGTATAAAGCCATCATAGGACAGAAAAGCCTCCGGAAATTCCTCGTGGATGTAAGCAAATAATACCGATATCATGAATCAGAAATCCGCACACGGATGGACAAAGCATGGCGGGATGCGGTCCCTCCTCAAAAGAGCGATCGAATGCGGAATAGAAATTGAAACCGTCCCCGGACAAGACCGTGTTCTGAAACTTTCCCACGCGGGAGAGGTCGCGTTTTTGAAGGGCTCCAACGCTCCGGTCATGCGAAGGATGGGAAACTTCACAAAGGACAAGGAACTTACGAAAATCATCCTCGACGAAATCGGGGTACGGACTCCGCGTGGCATCGTCACGGATTCCTTTGAAAGAGCGCTTCAGCTTATCAGGAAAAACAAATTGCCGTTCCCGCTTATTCTCAAACCGACACACGGTTCCCGTGCGCTTGGCGTGACCTGGAATATCCGATCTGAAATCGACCTCCGGAATGCATTTTCGAATTTTGAAAAAATCAAAAAAGAGCACGGTCTCAAGAAAAACACCGTACTCGTCGAAGAGATGTTCATCGGACGCGAGCATCGGATCCTTGTCCTGAACGGAGATATCGTCTCTTGTGTGGAGAAGATACCGGCAAGCGTCGTCGGCGACGGGAAGTCCCCGATCAAGAAACTTATACGCGAATTCAACAGGACGCGCCTTCTGGGATTCAAGATTCGGATCGACAGCGTCGTTGAGCAGACATTGAAAGACAACAATTTCACACTTGATTCGGTTCTTGCAGACAAACAGGTTCTCAGACTCAGAAATAATCTCAACATGTCCGACGGAGGACGGTCGATCGATGTCACCAAAACGATGCATCCGTCGTTCCGCGACATATGTATCAAATCGACCGATATATCCGGCCTCACATTCACCGGAATCGACGTGATCGCGGATGACATATCAAAACCAGCAAGGAAAGACAATTATGTCGTTCTCGAATTGAACCCGAACCCGTACTACAACATGAATGAGAAGCCGCTCGCGGAAGGAAAGGGGACCGATGTCGCCTTTCTCCTCCTGAAACAACTCTTCCCAAGACTGAAAAAATAACCGGTTTCCCCTTGAGGAAACAGTTGTTTCGGTGTAAAATCAGCATACTGAATGCTGATTTTATTTATGAGAATCTTCTTTTTCAAGCCAAAAAACGGATCCGGGACGATGCCTACTGAGAAAAAATCCCTCAAAAAACCGCGGAAGTGGATAAAGATACTCTTTCGCGTCTTTCTCGTACTCTTTTTCATCGGGACGGTTTCCGCGGTCGCGCTCTTCGCGTGGGTCGCGAAAGACCTCCCATCCCCTGGAAAAATCAACAAGCGTGTCATCGCCGAATCAACGAAAATCTACGACCGATCCGGTGAACACCTCCTCTACGAGGTTCACGGCGAGGAAAAACGTACCATTATCCCCTTCGAGGAGATTCCGAAAAACGTCCGTGCCGCAACGATCTCCCTTGAAGACCAGGACTTCTATTCTCATTACGGTATCAAGTTTTCCTCGATTATCCGAGCTGTATTGAAGGATGTCATCAGTCGTGATGCTGCGCAGGGCGGCTCGACTATCACCCAGCAGTTCGTGAAAAATTCACTTCTCACGAACGAAAAAACACTCCTCCGGAAGGTGAAGGAGGTTATTCTTTCCATCGAGATCGAACAGAAATTCTCAAAGGATGAGATCCTCGCGATGTACCTCAATGAGATTCCGTACGGCTCGAATGCATATGGCATCGAGGCGGCAGCACAGACATTCTTCGGGAAACACGCGAGGGATCTCTCGCTCGACGAGGCCGCGCTTCTCGCCTCGCTTCCGCAGGCGCCGTCGTATTATTCCCCATACGGATCCCACCGCGACGCCATCGCCGGACGACGCCAGTTCGCGCTCCGACAGATGTCGAAGCTCGGGTATATCAACGAGGAACAAATGAATGAAGCCTTGAATACCGATGTTTTCGAGAAAGTCCTCCCTCAAAAACACATCATCGCCGCGCCACACTTCGTCATGTATATCAAGGAGTACCTGAGTGAAAAATACGGCGAATCCGTCGAAGAAATGGGTCTCCGCGTCTACACGACACTCGACTGGGACAAGCAGGTCGAAGCGGAACGGATCGTTAAGGAAAAAGCGCTTGAAAACGACAAGAAATGGAACGCGGAAAATGCCGCGCTCGTCGCTATGGATCCGAAAACAGGACAGATCATCGCCATGGTCGGTTCCCGTGATTATTTCGACAAGGAGATCGACGGCCAGGTGAATGTCGCGATCCGCGACCGGCAACCGGGATCCTCATTCAAGCCATACGTCTACCTCGCCGCGTTCCAGAAGGGCTATATCCCGGAAACGATGCTTTATGATGTGGAGACACAATTCGATACCGCTGAAGGAAAGGAATACAAGCCGCAGAATTATGACGGAAAATTCCGCGGACCACTCCATATGAAGGAGGCACTCGCGCAATCCCTGAACATACCGGCCGTGAAGACACTCTATCTCGTCGGCGTGAAGGATGCGATCACGCTCGCGAAAAGCCTCGGAATAACCGGATTGAATGACGAGGATCGATATGGACTCTCGCTGGTTCTCGGTGGCGGCGAGATAACCCTCCTTGATCATGTGAGTGCGTATTCGACGCTTGCCCAGGGTGGCGTGAAGCGGCAGAAAACCGCCATTCTTCGGATAGAGGACGCGAAAGGTGTGATTCTTGAGGAATTCAAAACTGATGCCGGGGAACGAGTCATCGATGAGAAATATGTCGCCATGCTCGACCATGTCATGTCAACGAACGACTACCGGGCACCAGTTTTCGGTGAGAACAGCCCGCTCCGGTCGGATAACCGTCCTATGGCTGCAAAAACTGGTACCACGAACGAGTTCCGTGACGGATGGACGGTTGGACACACCCCATCGCTCGCGGTCGGTGTCTGGGCGGGAAACAATGATAATACATCCATGGTCACGGGAGCGGATGGCGTGAATGTCGCCGCACCGATTTGGCGCGCCTTCATGGATTTCGCCCTCAAAAATACGGCGATAGAAGAATTTCCGAAATATGATCCGGATGGATGGAAAGATGAGGAATGGATGAAAAAACCGATGCTCGGAGGGAAGCTTGATGAGAAAAAGGATGTGAAAGTATGCGAAATACCCGGAAAAAACGATAAATATTGCCTCGCAAACGAATACTGTCGCGATAAGGATGTGAAGAAGAAGGATTTCATCGAAGCCCATGAGATCCTTCATTATGTCACTCGCGATGACCCACGCGGTGCAGCCCCCGACAAACCGGATCGCGACGCCCAATACAAGACCTGGGAAGAAGGTGTGAAAGATTGGTATAAGAAGGATAAAAATAAAAAGGATACCATAAACACGGGAGTTCCGGAGGAAAAATGTCAAAAAGATGACTTTTCCGGATATCTCCCGGAAATAGCACTTTCCGTTCCAGGGAGCGCCGGCGCATCCTTTTCTGCGGAAGCCGAGGCGGATGCTCCTTATGGGATCGATTATCTGAAAATCTTCGTGGATGGTGATGAGATCGCTTCCGGATCCGGAGACTCCATCTCAAAAACATACGATGCCTCAGAAAAAAACGGTGAATCGGTAACGGTTCGCGCAAAAGTCCGGGATAAGAATGGGAATGAAAAGGAAACGGAAAAGGATGTCGTTGTGAGTTTCTGAAAAAGAAATCAATAAAAAAATCCTGTTTTTGATGGGATTTTTTTATTATTTCAGAACATTTCCGTTAGTCTTATATCGGAAACGGATCCGTCACCTAATTCCTGATTTAATTTTCTTATGATGACATCCTTATTCATCCATAACTCATTCATCCAAAGGGAACTCCGACAAAGAATGTATATATTCTTCTCCTTGAATGACTTCGGAATGATATTTTCCCGTCCTCGGATTCCATATTGCGACAAGATAATCTTTTCAATAAGAAACAATACGGTTTTTTCATCGATTTTATCTGAAATGGATCCTATTTTCCTTTTCTTTTGGATAGATGCGAATATATCCCCTATTTTTTTCATACAGTACGGAGTTATTTTCGCACCGGCATCGCTATATATAGGAAACCATCGGGTATAGCATTCATTGATTCATGTACGGCGCGGAGTTCTATCGGGGTTGTACCGGAATTCGCGGAAAGGAGGATATATTCTGAATTAAGGACATTTAATCCATCCAAAATATATCTCGGATTAAAAAACATCTCAAGCGATCCGTTTCCGGTCGCTTCGATAGGAAGTATCGTTTTATTTTCACCGATATCGGAAGATTGCGATGAGACAGCCAGCTCTCCTTTTTCAGGAGAAAGTGAAAGAAGCATTTCTCCGTGCATCTGAGAGGAGAATATTCCAGCCATTCTGACGGATCGAAGAAGTTCATCTCGGGATATTTTTACGGTATATGAGAATTTTTTCGGAAGGATCTGCTTATAATCCGGATATTTCCCGTTTATGACACGAGATACTAAGGAAACACCATCAATATCGAAAAATACCTGATTTTCCTCGAATGCGAATTGAATTTCTTTCGAATCCGGAGAAATGATGCGTGCGATTTCCTGCATCGCCATCTGCGGAAGAATAAGTGATGGCATATTCATTGAAAAATCCACGTATCCCGAACTCTTCCCATCATCCGAAAGGGGTATAATCTGTTCAGCGAGACGGAAACTGTCTGTAGCGGCGATATGCAGTTCCTTTTCAAAAAAAAGCATATTCACACCAGTAAGCTCTATACGACTCTCATTAACTGAAACGCAAGGAAGGAGTCTTTGGAGCGCCTCCTTGAATTCTTGCGCTGGAAGAGAAAGGAGATAATCTCTTTTTTTTTCAGGAATGATCGGAAAATCCTTCGGATCAAGTCCGCGAATCTTCATTTTGTACCCGCCGCTCTCCAGTGAAAGCGTTCTCTCATTAAGTTCAAGGATTATGATTCCATTCAAAGGGAGATTATGGACAAAATTACTGACAATCTTCACTGGAACCGCTATTTCTCCACTTCCTTCAATTTTCGCCCCTATGACTGATATGACGCCAATTTCAAGGTTTGTAGCTGAAAGCTTTAATCCACTCTTTCCTCCGGAAAGAAGGAAGTTGCTTAGGATAGGAAGTGTTGATTGCTTCCCAGTTGCTCTTTCGAGATAGGTAAGTGATCGAGCGAGATTTTCCTGTGTACAAGTGATTTTCATAAGAAGATATTAAAAAATATAAAAAAATCTTATTGTTATTAGGTGTGTGAATAGGTGTATAAACACCGATTATGCTTTTATTTTAAATCTTTCCTTTTTATATAAAGTGTTTTTATATACCTGTATCCTTACTGGTTACACACATCACTTGGTATTATTTCATGGATGTCGTTTTTTAGACACTTCTTATCCATGATATGAACGGTGTATTTCACTACTTATACACTCCTTATACAAATTATTGTTGATAGAGTGCATCCTTTAATGAGGATATCTCCCCTTTCAAGCGGAGATTTTTTTCAAGATCCTTATTTATTTTCTCAAATGCATGGAGTGCAGTCGTATGATCTCTTCCTCCGAAAAAACTTCCGATGGATGAGAATGACATACTTAATTCACTTCGCATGAGATACATAGCGACTTGCCTTGGGTGTGAAATCCCTTTTTTCCTCCCTTTCTTCATAAGATCCTCCGAAGTGACGGAGTATTGTCTTATTACTGCCTCTATAACATCTTTCCCTTGCACACTTTTTTTCCCTTGCACGATGAGTTGGGATAGTATTTTTTCCACCATATCAACAGATGGTGGTGTTTTATAGAATTCGGAATAAGCAATGATCCGATTCAGGGCACCTTCGAGTTCGCGGATATTCTGTGTTATATTCTCCGCGATGAACGAGACGGCATCATCATCAAGTGTGATGTTTTTTTCGGCTATTTTCCGCTTCAATATAGCAGTTCTTGTTTCCGTGTTCGGATGGCTGATGTCTGTGATCATCCCACCCTCGAAACGCGACCGAAGGCGGTCTTCGAGTGTTTGTATCGATTTCGGAGGCCGATCGCTTGAAATAATGATTTGTTTGTTTATTTGATACAATGCGTTGAATATGTGGAAAAATTCCTGTTGAGTCTTCTCCCGGCCTGAAAGGAATTGTATGTCGTCGATGATGAGAAGATCCATTTGTTGGTAGTATTCCTTGAATTTGTCTATCTTCTGGTTTTTTAAGGCATCGATAAGCTCACTAGTGAACCGCTCTGATGTGATATATTTTATAATCTTCCCCGGATGTTTCTCTCTTACTTCATTTCCAAGAGCCTGAAGAAGATGTGTTTTGCCTAATCCGACCCCGCCGTAGATAAAGAGTGGGTTATAGATATTTCCGAGATTTTGCGATACCGCGAAACAGGCCGCTCGGGCAAGCTCATTATTTTCCGCTACGACGAAATTATCGAACGTATATCGTGGATTCAGGTTCGATTCATGAAAAAGCGCGGTCGTCTGAAGCGGAACGGATGTTTGTTGCTGAACCACACTGTTTTTTTCTTGGGACGGATGTTGATTGGTCGGCATCATGAATCCACCTGATTGACGGGCTGCATCGATTGACTTTACCGTGTTTACTGGTTGTTGTGGTCCGGATATGATGCACTGTATTTCCCGTATACCATCCTCAAAATTCCGGAACGACTGAAGAATAATGAGGTTATATTTGTTTTCAAGCCACTCTTTTGCGAACCCATTCGGAACACTTATGGTCGCTACACCGTTTTCTTTCGAAAGAATGGAGGTATTCTGGAACCATGTACGAAAACCAGCTCTCGATATCGAGAGCTCGACTTGTCCAAGTACAGCTTTCCAAAGCTCCTCATTTGTCATATTTTTCCGTGAAGGAAAGTATAGCATAGTTGTTTTTCGGAGTCATTCATCCTGGTGCATAACCGGTGTATAAGTTTTGATATGATCGTTTATTTTGTCATATTGACTTCCGCGCGATATTCAGGTATTCTTCATATCGAGCTCGAAAGAGCATTTTTTATGTCTTTCTTAATTTTCCTATGAAACGCACGTATCAGCCGAAAAAACTGCGTCGGGTCCGTCGCCATGGTTTTCTGAAACGAATGGAAACCGATGGTGGTCAAAAGGTGATCAAAAGCCGAAGAATCCAGGGAAGAAAGAAACTTTCCGTCTGACATATGCTCCCAAAACGCTTCCGACTCAAGGACGCGTCTCTTTTCCAAAAGGCTTTTCGTAGCGGAAAGCCCTTTTTCTTTGGAGATATAGCTTGCAGAGCCATCTTTTTGGATGGTGCGAGGGTAAAAATCGGTTTCGCTGTTTCAAAAAAGCTTTTTCCGAGAGCGGTCGATCGGAACGCTATGAAAAGAATACTCGCCGATCCTATTCAAGAACTCTATGAAGAAATTCCAGGTGGTTGGCAGATGGTCTTTTTCCTCAGAAAAAAAGTACCGATTAACAAGGAATCGGTAAAAAAGTCCGTATCCGAGATCATTCATAAAATAAGCAGGGTCAAAACATAAGCTTTATGATGGGAATATTCGACGCAATCGTCTATCAACCGGTGTATAACACCATCGTTTTTTTCGCGGATGTGTTTCCGGGAGCGAACTTCGGTATCGCCATTATCGCGACGACCATTCTTATCAAATTCCTTTTCCTCTCACTTTCGAAGAAGCAGATAGAATCCCAGAAGAAACTTCAGGAAATACAGCCGAAACTGAAGGAAATTCAGGAGAGATATAAGGACGACAAGGAGCGGCAGGCGAAGGAACTGATGAATTTCTATCGTGAAAACAAGGTAAATCCGTTTGCCGGGTGTCTTCCTCTTATCGTACAGATCGTGTTTCTTATCACGATCTATCAGATCATCATGAAGATATCCCAGACAGAATTCTCCGTCGATTCTTCGATATTGTATTCATTCGTCTCGAATCCAGGGACGCTCTCGCATACATTTTTCGGTATAGCCGATCTCGCGAAGCCAAGCAGATTGTTCGCGGTTCTCGCCGCAGCGGGGCAATACTACCAGATGAAGATGCTTATCGCGTCCCAGCCGAAAAAGACGGAAGCGAAGAAGAAGGATGATGCCCAGCCGGATTTTGCGACTATCATGAACAAGCAGATGCTCTATATCGGACCAGTGCTCACTCTTTGGGTTGGCATCACGTTTCCAGCCGGCCTCTCCTTGTATTGGCTTGTTTCGACGGTTTTTGCTATCATCCAACAACTGTTCATATTCAAGAAGAAGGAAGACGAGGTTAAATCCTAAACACGAGAGTCTTATGGAAGAGAAAAACATCCAATCGATTGTTTCCGGTGCTGCGGAAGAGTTTTTCTCGGCCTTAGGTATAGAGGGGGCGTCCGTGGAAATCCGGGCCGGGAAGCCGGGACTTAAGGAGGCTTTCGTCTGCTCTGTTTCCGTGAACCGTGATGACTCGAAAATCCTCATCGGCGCTCATGGGGTGACTCTGTACTCGATACAGCATCTCATCCAGACGATCCTTCGGAAAAAATTCGACATTCGTGAGAATTTTTCGGTGGATATCAATAATTATTGGAAGGAGAAATATCGGCTTCTGGAACAGGATGCTGCGGAGGCCGCGCATGAAGCGATTTCCACCGGGCGTCCGGTGCATCTCCGCGCCATGCTCCCATATGAGCGGAAAATCGTTCATAATGCGCTTTCCGGAAATGAACGTGTCGAGACGGAGAGTTCCGGAAGAGGAGAGGAGCGGCGCGTGACCATAAAACCGGCATCACTTATCTGAAAAGTGCTTTGCAACAACCTCCTTTATTTGGAGGTTTTGCTTTTTCATGAAGGAAAAACTACAATACAGGCAGTCTTCATTGGTGATTGGAATTTGGTCATTGATTATTCCTGATATTATGGCTCTTGCGAGGAAAATAGCCTATAACGTCGTATTCAATTCCCTTCTCAAGATCATCACGACCGTTGCGCTTTCTTTGCTTTCGATCCGGCTCATCACCGGATATCTCGGAAAGGAGGGGTTCGGTGATTATACGACCATTCTCGCTTTTTTCGCCTTCTTCGCGGCGATCGCCGACCTCGGCATCGGGTCGATGACAGCGCGGGAAATTTCCCGTGAAGGGGCGGACGAGGCGGAAATACTCGGGAAAGTCGCTTCCCTTCGACTGGTATCATCCATTTCCCTTTTTTTTGTCGTTCCGATAGCCCTTTTCTTTTTCGCATATCCGCTTTCGGTAAAGATCGGTATTTGGATAGCGTCCGGAGCGGTGATTTTTTCCTCGTTCTCGATATTCCTGAACGGGATATTTCAGAAAAACGTCGCAATGGATCGGATAGCCCTGATCGAATTCTTCGGAAAACTCGTTCAGGTCGGGTGCGTCTTCATGGTCGTGTCACTTGATCTCGGGTTCTTGGCCATCGTGTCGACGTTGCTCGCGTCCCTCATCTTCAACGCATCCCTTTCCTTTCTTCTGAGCCGGAAATACGCCACATTCCCGTTCCAGATAGATACTCGGTACTGGAAGACGTTCCTGCGTAACTCCCTGCCACTCGGGGGAAGCGCGCTCATCACCTTCTTTTATTTCAAGATGGACGCGATCCTTCTTTCCATCATCCAGGGAAGCGCCGCTGTCGGCGTGTACGGTGTCGCGTACAAGGTGATGGAAAATCTCACGTTTTTTCCCGCGATGCTTGCCGGGCTCATTCTCCCGATTCTCTCACGGCATATTTTCACGCAGCATGAGAAGTTTGTCGACATCGCCGATACGACCTTCCGGGTATTTACCATCATCGTGTTTCCGCTTGTCATCGGCGGCGCTTTCCTTTCATCCGATATCATTTCCATCGTAAGTGGTTCGGGTTTCGAGGAAGCGGTTCCCGTTCTCGAGATTCTCATGCTCTCGCTCGCATTCATTTTTTTCGGGCATTATTTCAACATGATACTGATCGTCGGGAATTTACAGAAAAAACTCATGAAATTGCTCTTTTTCGTGGCGATTTTCAACATATCCATGAACGTGCTCCTGATTTCGAGATATTCGTTCATCGGGGCGGCTGCGACCGCGCTTATGACGGAGGCCCTCGTCGCCGTATCCACAGGAATCCTTGTCTACCGGTTTCTCGGATATCGTCCGGCTTTCGGGAAACTCTTCCGGGTTTTCGGTTCGGCGGCGCTTATGGCGACATTTCTCTTCTTTTCAAGCAATCTCCCATTTCTTCTCTCCGGACTTCTTTCGGTCGCGGTGTATCTCGGAGCACTCTGGCTGTTCCGAGCCGTGACAAGCGAGGAAATCGCCGCCCTTTTCTCGAAAAAGGAATCACACATGGTTCCGGCGGATGAGCCCCTTTGATCCTTCTAGGATGTCTCGCTTTGGGATGGTATGATGGTGCATATGATCGCATCACCGAAGGTATTCATCATCATTTTGAATTGGAACGGAAAAGAACGGATCATTCCGTGTCTCCGATCCGTTTTTTCTCTCGGGTACGGGAATTTCGAGGTCGTCGTCGTCGACAATGCCTCGCGCGACGGATCTCTCGAGCTTGCCCGTTCCTCATTCGGGCGGGCGCACTTCATCGTGAACGAGAAAAACGCCGGATTCGCCGCCGGGATGAATGTCGGTATCCGGTTCGCGCTCTCGAAAGGAGCGGAACATGTCTGGGTACTCAATAACGATGCCATCGTCGGCAAAGACTCGCTCAGCGAGCTCGTGGGGGCATCGGGGGCATCCGGGAAGGCGATTTTGTCTCCGCTCATCCTCACTCCGTCCGGAAAGACGTGGTTTTCCGCCGGGAAGATAGATTTCATGCGTATGAGAGCGGTGCATATCGAGCCGGATGTCCCTTCCCAGGCGCATGAGCCGTATGAGACCGGATATCTTACCGGATGTGCCCTTTTCGTGCCGAGAGCGGCCTTCGAGGCCGTCGGGCTCTTCGATGAGCGGTTCTTCCTATACTATGAAGACGCGGATTTTTCCATTCGTGCGAAGCATTCCGGATACGAACTTCTTGTCGTGCCGGGTGCGGTCGTCGTACATGGCGAACAAAGCGTGGAAAATCCGGAAAAAATATACTGGTTGGTGCTTTCCGGACTCCGGTTTTTCGAGAAACGTACCCCGTGGTTTTTTCGCCCATGGATGAGCCTTTACATTTTGCTCCGAAAGATGAAGAATAAGACAGATAAGAAGAAAGGGAAGAAGGAGGCCTTCCTGGTAGCTTCCGCCTATGAAGACTTCCAGAATCCGGAAAAGTCCTGAAATAACACTTGTTTACGTCAATTTTCGAAGTGTCGGGCTGCTCAGACGGTCGCTCCGAGCCCTTTCGAAACAACGGATTTTTTTCAGGAATATCGAGATCATCGTGATCAATAACGATCCGTCAGAAGCATGGGCGCTTCGGGCGCTCTCCAGGGAATTTCCTCTCCGGTTTATCGAAGTCCGGAAGAACAAGGGATTCGGGAGCGCGGCAAACCTTGCGGTTCGACACGTCCGCACGCCGTATATCGGCTTCATCAATCCGGATACGGAGCTTCTTTCCGGAAATATCGGCATCATTCCGGATTTATTCAGAAAACATCCGCATATCGGCGTGCTCGGCGCACGCCTCGTTTCCCATGAGAACGCCCCGGAATTATGGAGCGCCGGGGAAGATATAACGCTGTGGCAGGTCATCCGGAACAACGTCGGGATTCCCGCGGGAAAGCGCATCTGGAAGAGCGGAAAGCCACGGAAAGCCGGATTCGTGAGCGGCGCGGCTCTTTTTACCCGGAAAGATCTTTTCGATGAAGTCGGTGGCTTCGATGAAGGATTTTTTCTATATTTCGAGGACGCCGATTTCTGCCTTCGGTTGAAGCGGATCGGATATCGGATATTTTCCTTTCCGGGAATCATATTCCGCCATGACGGAGGAGCGAGCCATGCTTCGAGTCGAGCCAAAAAAGAAGCCTTCTACGAATCGCAGGAGCGGTATTTCGGAAAACATCGTCCGAAATGGGAGGGACGGATTCTTTCAGTCATGAAGCGGATATTCTTATGACCGTCCATCTTGTCAGGATTTTCCTTTTCACACTGCCGTTTCAGTTCGCGCTGAACCTGACCCCGGGTATCGACCTGCATACTTCACGCGTCTTTTCGATTCTCATTTTTCTCTCGTGGCTCGCTTCCGGATTGGCTCGGAGGAAAATCATCGTTCCCTCATCAAGGACGGCGATATTACTCGTGTCATTCATATTCGTTTCCGCCTGTTCCTTCCTGTGGGCGGAGCAGGAGGGAGTGGCGATACGTCGCGCGACGTTTCCCATCTCATTTCTGCCGATTTTTTTCGTTTTCTTTGCGATTATCGAAGAGAAAAAGGAGAGATCATCCGACTTGCTTTTGAGGCCGTTTTTCCTCGGTGCCGGGCTTGCCGGGATCATCGGAATCATCCAGACGATACTCCCGTTTTTCCTCGGTGCCGGTCCCGTTTTCCATTTTTGGGTATCGTCCGTGATGCCGCCTTTTCTCGGGGCTTCGTTTGCCGCTGCGGTTGCGGAGTATCCGTCACTGCTCGTGAACATCGGCGGTACCACCATGCTTCGGGCAAGCGCGTTCTTTCCGGATCCACATATATTCGCCTATTTCATGGGAATGGCGTTCCCCATCGGAGTGCTCCTCGCGTTCAGAGCGGACAAGCTCTCCGAGAAATATTTCCTGCTCACGCTTTCCATTCTTGTTTTGTTTGCGGATCTACTTTCGTTTTCCCGCGGAGCGTACCTCGGACTCGTTTTCGGCGCGGCATACGCCTTCTTCTTTTCCGACTTCGACGCAAAAAAGAAAGCGTATGTGTCGATATTTCTCATTCTCTCTTCCGTGACCGTATTTTTCACAGGAAATCCGATTGGAAATCGTTTTTTGTCGGCATTTTCATTCGAAGAAGGGTCGAACCAGGGAAGGATCGAGATGTGGATGGTGTCCATCGGGAAAATCGCCGATCAACCGATGCTTGGGTATGGCCTCGGAAATTATCCGCTCGTCGTGAAGCCGGATGCGGCGTTCCGTGAGCCGATATATGCACACAATCTTTTTCTTGACATCGCGACAGAGACCGGAATCGTCGGTGCCGCGCTTTTCTTCGCTGCACTCGTCTCGGCATTCCTGATTCTCTCAAAAACACACCCGATTCTCACGATTTCTCTCATCATATTCACGGGACATTCGCTCGTCGAAACGCCGCTCTACTCCGTCCATATCTTTCCGATACTGCTTCTTTTACTTGCGTTCGGATCAGTGAAAAGAGCCCTATGAAAAATTCCCTCGAAAACATCGAAAAAATACTGATTTTTCTCGTTTTCCTCTCGTTTCCGTTCATGGATGCGAGAACATCCGTTTTCGGGGTGCCATTCTATCTTCCGGAAGCACTCGTTTTGTCGGCGCTTGCGATCCATGGCGTGAGGTTTCTCAAAAAAAACGTCCTTCCCCGTCGGATTCCGACTGCTGTCGCCCCCGCCTCCGCACTCATGCTTCTCGGAGCGGTGTCATCCATGGTCGTAAACGGTACGGATCGTGACGCGCTTGGGGCTATCAAGAGCTGGTTCCTGTTCCCGATGCTGTTCTCGTGGCTGGTATTCAAATCAGGTTTTTCCGAGAGGGACGCCCGGAGAGCGGTCTGGGGCTGGTTTTTCGGCGTTGCCGTCATCGCGTTTTCGACTCTTATCATCCCGTCGCTTTCGACCGAGACGTACGATGAAAGACTCCGATCGATATTCCCCTCTCCGAACCACTTCGGATTTTTTCTCGAATACGGCGCGATTCTCGGTCTCGGACTAGTCATTTTTTTGAAAGACAGAAAAGATATTCTGTTTCTCCTCGTCTTGTCCGAAGCGGCGATTGTTTCGGCGCTTCTCCTGACCCGGTCGGACGGAGCCTCGCTTTCATTCGCCGTCGGTTCGGCAGTCGTGCTTGTCTCGGCTCTCGTTCCGTCTGGAATATCGAAAAAAATCCTCGGAATCGGATCGTTTCTTGTCATTTTTTCCTTGGTAGGCGCGTTCATTACGGTCGACCGCGATTCGCTCGGAAGCGGAGAGGTGAGAAGCCCTCTCGCTTCCCGGGTCATGATATGGAACGCCTCGTCGTACATGATCGTTGAGCATCCGATATTCGGCATTGGTCCAAGGAACTTTCAGGAGGAATATCTTGCGCTTCAGCCGGAATTCCCCCGATATCTCGAATGGGCGGTTCCGCATCCGCACAACATAATGCTCTCGTTCTGGGTGTTTACCGGATTAACCGGATTTCTTGGTCTCCTCATTCTTCTTGGACACCTGCTGAGAAACATTCTTTCCGCGGTACTTTCCGGTTCTCCCGGTGCGACCCGGATTTTCCCGTCGGTCCTCCTCGGTCTTCTGGTCGTGTTTCTCGTGCATGGACTCGTGGACACGCCGTATTTCAGGAATGACCTCGCATACGCTTTCTGGGCGATAGTCGCCTTTATTCTCATCGCGACGGACAAAAAAAGCGCCGAGGCGCCGAAAAGACTTTATGAGCCTTAAGGATGACGACTTTGCGAACTTTTACAGTCGTATCCGGTAGAGTTTTCCGTCACGCCGATCCGTGAAGAAAAGATATCCTTCATCGGAATCGAGAAAAAGATCGATGCTGTCATGTTCGCCGGGAATGTCCTCCGAGGCGATGATACGATCGTTTTTTCCGGTTTCCGTATCCATTTTCCAGAAAGAGTCCCGTGTATGGATCGGCTTTTCGAAGTAATCGTTCGGAAGAACCGCATTACCCGGAATGGAAGTCGGTAATGCGTAGTAAATCGTTTTCGAATCCTTCGACCAGACGGCTTTCGAGACGAGGGTCGGCGCCTGTAGCGTGTAATATTCGCCGCCCTGCTGGTTCGCGATCCCGAGACGGGTATCGGACCCCCCCTTCTCGTTCACGGAACTGACGAGAATCTTCGTACCATCCGGGGACCAGAGATAGGTCGCGCCGAATTTCTTGTCGAAGATCTTCCTCGGAGTTCCTCCGGTCATGGCGACCGCATAGAGAGCCGTCTCCTCGAATGCGTTCGGACGGTTCCAGAAGGAAATATTGACGCCCCCCGGGACGGTCGCGATATACGGGTTTCCGATCGGCGATTCCGCTATCTCCTTCCAGTCGCTCCCGTCCGGTTTGGCGCTATTGAGTCCGGTCTTCCCGTTTCCCGGGTCGGTGTAGAAATAGAAAATCCGTTCGCCGATGTTCGACCAGGATGGCGAGGCGAGACCATTTTTGAGCGGCGTCACCGAACGGTCATCGAGACGAATGAGATGCCATCGGGAGCCTTCTTCGACCGAAAGGAGCGCGAGTACGGCGCTCTTGTCCGGTGACCAGGTTGCACGGACAAGGCTCCCCGGGAGGTTTCCGATGATCTCCTCTTCCGCACCGCCTCCGAGTGAGGCCCTTTTCAGGGATTTTTCGCTGAAGAAGGCGATGAAATTTCCTCCGATCGCGGTTGCGCCGCCTATTTTCGTATCCGTCACCTGCTCAAGCGGTTTGGTCGAGAGGCTTTCAGAAAATGTTTTGTCCGCTTTCTCCTTCGCCTCTTTCTGTTTCGTTTCGTCCGCAACAGGGTTGCTTGGGTTGTTCTTGAACGCGAAATTATACACCCCAAGGAACAGGAGCGTGACGAGAAAGAGCCCGAGCGAGATGGCGAAGAGTTTTTTCATTAGTGATAGAATTTATGGAAGATTGATATGGAGATGATCCCCTTCCCCACCATTTGGGAACGTCGCTCCTCCGAGGCAATCTACAAAAGCCCCATTCCCATTTTCACAAAACGAACCAGCTTTCGTTCCTGTGTAAATAGCACCCTGCGCTATGAATTCTTTCAATATGTCACTATAATACATCGCAAGTGGGCCATCTTTCTTTACAGTATACCCATCGCCAGCCACGACATCTATCCCTTTGCCGTGGTAATGATCGGAATTGGTTGAGTGGTCATCGCCTGCAACACTCGAAATCTTGAATGGTTTTATGCTACCAAGCTTGAATTTCGTCTGTAATGCGGCGTGGGTATTAAGTATGACGTCAAGCGCTTGTTCAGACATCGATGTTTTTGATGCACAATAGAATCCAGCTCTGCATGCAGGTGATTTGCAATTGTCATAGCACTTCGTCATCGCCTGGCCGCTCGCCTGTTCTTTAAAATTGTCATTCGGATCTATCGGATTCCCGTCGACTGAATTGCATTGTCCGCCGGATGATTTATACCCGACCGTATCAAGAATTTGTTGGGACTTTGCCTTCATCCCGGCTGTTATTGGTTGTGCGTCACTTGGAGTCGAGACGCATCCTGCTGCACCTGGTTTTGGCTGTCCTATAGCGCTAGTCTTATTATCATCTGCTACTGATATCAATGCTGTTGGCACACTTCCGCCGACTTTGCTGAACGATCCGAGGTTCACGTTCACGAGATCCGGGTTGATGACGTAGAGGATGAGCCAGGCGAGGAGTGCCAGGACAAGACCGATGAGCGCATCCCAGATATAGGTTTTCGCCTTGCCGATGGTCGCGGTGTTGCCGCCGCTTGAGAGATAGATGAACCCGCCGACGGAGAGCATGAAAAGCGCGGCGAGCCCCACCGTCCAGATGCCGAACTTGTAGATTCCCTGAACATACTCCGGGAAACTGCTGACCCCTTTCGCTCCGGGAATGTCTTCGAGTGGTGTATAGGAAAATCCGGTAGCTCCCGCCGCTCCCGCCGCTCCCGCCGCTCCCGCCGCTCCCGCCGCTCCCGCCGCTCCCGCCGCTCCCGCCGCTCCCGCCGCTCCCGCTCCACAACAGTCGCCAGCAGGAGCGACGATCGCACCCTTCTTCACTTCACCAGGCTGACAGCCATTTATAATCCTTGCCTGACCCCCGTCGTTAATACATGCCGCGGAATCTGGATACGCGGGCAATGCTGCCGCATTTGGAACACAGCACTGCCACACATCTCCTGGAGCATAAGCTGGGTCACCAACGCACACACCGATACTGCTTTCCCCGGGTGGCATCAGAGAGCAAGTTGGAAGGCCGGCAATCTCTTTTTTGCATATTCCGCCATTCTTTGACCAGCAGTCTTGATAATCTACCGCCACCGCTGATCCGGGAAGAAAAGCAAATGATGCGAAAAAAACAAACAGGGAAAATGATAGTTTTTTCATAATTTTTTTATGTTAATCATCTCTACGATAGTAGTATACTGCAATTCCGGCAGAAACGAAAATCCGGTATTTACCGGATTTCAGAAAAGCTATTTTCTTTGCCATCCCCCATTCAAAATTCACTATTCGTCTCAGAAGTCCCAACTCCCGTTCATACTCGATGATTGGGTGTAGTTGACGACGGTGGTTTCGAAGAAGTTCCCCTTATCGGCATTCGGATCCTGAAGACGCTCGAGGTGTTTGTAGGGATTCTCGACGGCTTCCGGATAGAGTGGGGCGAGCCCGAGCATGGCGAGACGGTTGTTCGCGAGCCACCGGGTATAACTCTCCGTCGTCGCGCCGTTTATCCCCGGGATACGGTCGCCGAGGATGTGTTTGCTCCATTCGACTTCTTGTGTGACGGCAGCGGACATCATTTCCCGGATAAGCGCCTCGTCGTAAACTTCCGGGAATTCCCGCTTGATCTCGCGGATGATGTTCGCGAAGATGGTCACATGAGTGAGTTCGTCCCGGCGGATATAGGCGATCATCCGTCCGGTCGCGAGCATCTTCATGTGGTCGACCATGGTATCGAAGAAGGCGAATCCGTTGTAGAAATAGAGTGATTCGAGGAGGAAGTTGGCGACGATGCCGCGGAAGAACATCTTGTCGGACGGATCGTCGATGAAGTCCTGGTAGATAGCCCCGATATATTTGTTCCGTTCGAGCAGTATCCGATCCGTACGCCAGAAATAGTATATCTCTTCGCGCTCCTTGGAATCCACGACCGATTCGAGTATCGTCGCATAGGATTGGGAATGAATCGCCTCCTGATAAGCCTGTATGGAGAGGAGGAGATTCACCTCGGGAGAAGTGACATAGTCGGAGAAATGCGGCAGGTTCACCGTCTGGATGGAATCCAGGAAGATGAGGAAAGAGAGGATTCCCTTGTAGGCGCGCTGTTCGTCCGTCGAGAGTTCGGCATGGAACATTCGTGCATCGTCCTTGAGACCGGACACCTTTTCCGGAACCCAAAAGTTCCCGATCATCACCTGGTAGAGGGATTTCGCCCACGGGTATTTCGTCGCGTTCAGGTTGAAGAGCCCGGTCGTCGCGCCCTTGATGATGGTGCGGTGCGAGACGTCATCGTCGCCTTCCGGGTTGAACAGCGCGTTTTGGTGCATTGTTTCAGTCATAGGTTTTTCATTCCTCATTCGATATTCTCCATTCTGTTTTATCCCGAGCAAGAAACGCAGTCGTCCTTCACTTCCCCGGAGAGACTACGCACATAGTAGACGGTCTTGATCCCCTCTTCCCAGGTCTTGATGTAGTAGCCGAAGAGCTGTTCGGGACTGACACGTGACGGGTCGATCATCCATTCGAAGCTGATCGATTGGTCGACCCACTTGTACACCACGGCCATCATGTCGATGACATCGTCCATGTCCATGTTCACGTACTCCTTGTAGTACCAAAAATTCTCCTTATCGAGTTTCGGCGCGACGCGGACGGTCGGTGCGGAAAGATTGGTTTCGACGAAGTAGCGTTTGTAGATCGGCAGGAGCGCGGCGGTCGTGCCGACGACACCGGCAGTCGAGGTGTTCGGGGCGGGGGCGGTATGGTATCCGAAACGCGTCCCGTAGCGGCGCATATCGTCGAAGAGTTGATCCCAAAGCTTCCCGTCTCCGGTGTTTTTCGTGAACCAATTTCGTTCGTGTCCGAGAATCCGTCCCAAGGCGTATTCGCTGCCCGTGTAGAGCGGATAGTGCCCGCGCTCCTTCGCGAGGTCGACCGAGGACCGGTAGGTATGGTAGGCGTACTTCGAGAAGAGCGTGTCGACGATGCTTCTGGCCTCCGGACTATCGTAGGCGATCTTCCGCGTGGCAAGGTATTCCGCGAGCCCGAGATACCCGAGACCGACCGACCGATACCGCTGTGCCGTACGCTCGGCTTCCTTGATCGGATAGAAATTGAGCGTGATGACGTTGTCGAGAACGCGCATGACGACCGGGAAGACCTCCGCCATCGTCCCTTCCTCGAAGACCTTCGCGACGTTGATCGAGGCGAGATTGCAGACGACGAGGTCGCCCGGCTCGTACCGTATGACGATCGTCCCATCCTCGATCGTCTCTTCCGTGAAGCGGCTCGCGGAAGTGTTCTGGCAGATTTCGGTGCAGAGCTGGGTCGAGTAGATATTTCCCGCGTGCCTGTTCGGATTGAGGCGGTTCACTGTGTCGCGGAAGAAGACGTACGGCATGCCCGTCTCGACGACCGACTTGAGGAATTTCTTGAAGAGATCCTTCGCCTTTATCGTCCGTTTCATCGTGAGCGTCTCGTCGTGCTCGAGCTCCTCGTAGAACTTCTCGAATGCCTCGCCGAAATGATCCTGGAGATTCTTCCCGTACCGGTCTCCAACTTCGTGCGGATCGAAGAGCGTCCATTCGAGGTCTTCCTTCACGCGGCGCATGAAGAGATCGGGAACGGAAATCGCCGGGAAGATATCGAACGCCTTCGACCGGATGTCGCCGGTTTCCGTCTGAAGATCGAGGAAATCGTAGATATCCGCGTGCCAGACGTCGAGCGTGACGGAGATCGCGCCGAGCCGGCTTCCGAGCTGGTTCACCGCGACCGCGGTATCATTCACGACCTTGATCCACGGATTCACGCCGCCGGACATCCCGGCGACACCGCGGATGGAGCTTCCTCGCGAGCGGATGTTCCCGAGATAGACGCCGACACCTCCGCCGAACTTCGATATCTGCGCCATATTCTCGATGGCGTGGTAGATACCGCGGAGATCGTCGTCGACGTTTATCTTGAAGCACGACGAGAGTTGATGGTAGTTCGTTCGCGAGTTGAGAAGCGTCGGGGTCGGGAGCGAGATGCGCTGCTCCGAACAGTGCCGGTAGATCTGAAGCGCGAAGGCGAGGCGCTTCTCCTTCGGCTCCGGTATCGCGAGAAAAAGCGCGATTGACATGTACATCTCCTGCGGAAGTTCCTTGACGACCTTGTTCGGATTGAGGAGATAGCGTTTCGCGAGTGAGAGCAATGTCGTGTATTCGTATGACTCGTCAGTTTCTTTCACGATATGACGGCCGGCTTCGAGGATGTCTTCCTGCGTGTAATATTTGTAGAAATCCTTGTAGTAGAGACCGTTTTCGATGTATTCATCGAAGAGTGCCTTGTATGCCTCGGGCGTGTAGATCTCCTTCTGAGAGAGCCCGCGATTCTTGATGGCGGACTTGTACATGCTCCCGAGGAAGATGCGCGATGCCACCTGCTGCCAGGCGATATTCTCGACGGTCACGAGATCGACGCAGGTCTTCACGAGAAGCTTGCCGATGTCGGCCGTCTTTATGTCTTCGACGATATTCTTCTTGAAGGCCTCGATGAGATCCTCGAAACGGCATTCCGTCTCATATCCTTTCGCCGCACGGTCGAAGACCGCCCGGATCTTGTTCAGATCGAACACTTCCTTCGATCCGTCCGACTTCGTCACCTTGAGCGACCGGTTTTCGAACTGTTCGATGAGCTTCTCCTGTTTTTCCGCGCGCTCCTCCTTCCGTTCCGCCCGATAGATGATGTACGCTTTCGCGAGTTCGAACTTGTTCGCCTTGACGAGATTCCGTTCGACGATGTCCTGGATGTCCTCGACGGCCGGCGTCCGGTTCACGAAGATGTCGGTGAAGACGTGTTCGGCGTCCCGGACGACCGCATCCGTGAGCGTCGGGATGAAACTCTTGTCGGTTTCGCCGATCGCGTCGCAGGCGAGTCGTATGGCGTTTTCGATCCGTGAGCGGTCGAAGTCGACCACTTCTCCGTCGCGTCTCCGTATCTTGGTGAGGGGCATAGTGTTTTTTCTTGTAGGATTTTTTGTCCGGATTCCCTCCCAGGATCCATGCTTTCTATCGCGCGATAAAACGTTTTTCAGCCTCGTCCCAGTCGATCGATCGGAAGAACCTTTCGATGTAGTCCGCCCGTTTGAGTCCGTAGTCGAGGACGAATGCATGCTCGAAGACATCCATCACGAGGATGGGCGTACAGCCAGCAAGATACCCGCCGTCGTGCTCGTTCACCCAGATATTGAAGACATCGCCGCTTTCATTGTCACGTACCAACATCGCCCAACCGATACCGCGCATGGAACCGATTCCGACGAAATTCTTTCTCCAGTTCTCGAAACTCCCATAAACCGAGACGATCTTTTCCTTGAGCGTCCCATCCCTGAGATCTGTTCCCGACTTCGTCATGTTCCCGAAGTAGAGTTCGTGGAGGCGCATGCCGTTCCATTCCCATCCGAAACGTCGCTGTAATTCCGAGTACTCCGGCGTCCCAGCCTCTTTCGTGCCAAGGAGTTCCAGGAGCGCATTCGTGTTCTTCACGTACCCTTCGTAGAGTGTGAAGTGATTCCTGAGAAGATCATCCGAGAATCCGTCGAGTCCGATGAGATGGGAGAAGTCTTTCGGAGTGAACATGATGTTGTTTTTTATCGTGGTTATCTCGTTCAGATCTTGCCGACGAGACCGATACCGGGCTTGAGCGTCTTTTTCCCAGGCTGCCATTTCGCCGGGCAGACTTCCCCGCCGTGCGTGCGGACGAACTGTGCCGCCTGAAGCTTCCGGAGGACTTCGTCGGAGTTCCGACCGATGTTGTTCGAATTGACTTCGTAGGACTGGAGTACCTGATCCGGGTCGATGATGAAGGTACCGCGGAGCGCGAGGCCTCCGTCCTCACCATCCTCTATGTAGACACCCATCATCCTGCAGAGTTCCCCCGTCGGGTCGGCAAGCATCGGGAAGGAGATCTTCTTGATCGCTTCCGAATGATCATGCCACGCCTTGTGGGTGAATTTCGTATCGGTGCTCACAGACACGATTTCCGCGCCGAGCTTCTTGAATTCCTCGTACTTTTCCGCCATGTCTTCGAGTTCTGTCGGGCAGACGAACGTGAAGTCCGCCGGGTAGAAGAAGAGCACGAGCCATTTCCCCGTGAAATCCGAGAGGTGAACCTTTTTGAATTGCTCCTCATGATACATTTCTCCCGAAAAATCGGGGATTTTCTGGCCGATGACCGGAAGCATGTTTTCGCTTCCGAAACCGCACCCGCATGATCCTTCGCACATATGTTTTTACTTATGATTTACTTTCCGTAAACGTCCCAGGGACGTTCGTATATGATATGACTCTTGTCTGAGAATGTCAAACAAGGCATTATGAAGCCATTTTTTTGTGAAAAATCAAGACCGATTGGAAACTTATCAAAAAAATACCAACAATATGTTGTGTTTTCCGTCGGAAAAAATAACCATCCATGGTGTTATCGTGTGTCGGATAACCTTGTTTTCCGGTGGTTTGCTTGCTCTTTTCGCATATTCCGGGTACAATCACCCGATTGACAGTTGCTTATGGAGGGATCATCAGAAATCGTCAGGGCGACGGTCGAGCGTCGGCATTCGAACAGCCGCCTCGATGGTTTTCTCACGTCCGTTCTCAAAGGAGTGGACGGGTTTTCCTTGTTCTCGCGGGAAAAGGTGAAAAAAGGAGTGCTTTCCGGACTTGTTTCCGTGAACGGGGAAACGGAGCCCGACCCCCGGAGAAAGCTCCGTTTCGGCGAAGTCGTCGAGTCGCATATTCCCCCGGAGGAACGCGTATTGGAGGCGGATCTCGGTATGAACCCCCGGGTCTTGTTCGAGAACGAACACATCGTCGTCATTGACAAGCCGTCCGGCATGAAGATGCACCCGGTATCCTTCGATGAGGTCGGGACGGTTTCGAATTGGATACTCGCGAAATATCCGGAAATCTTCGAAGTAGGCGAGGACGCATTTCGTCCCGGGATCGTGCATCGTCTCGATCGGAATACGAGCGGTGTCGTCGTGATCGCGCGGACGAATGAAAGCTTTTTTGCGCTGAAAGACGTATTTCAGAATCATCGGATTGACAAGACGTACCTCGCGCTTCTCCTCGGGCATGTTCCGGAGACATCGAGCGAAATCTCCTTTCCGCTCGCCGAACAGCGTGGCACGCTCAAGCGCATGGCAGTCAGGCACCCGGATGCGTTTCCCAGCGCCACACGCGAGGCATTGACGCGGTACCGATTGAAGGAGCGTTTCACGGAATTTGATCTCGTCGAGGTGATGCCGGAAACCGGACGGACTCATCAGATACGCGTCCACTTCTCCGCCATCGGTTGTCCGGTCGCAGGTGATCACCTCTATGGCGGGAAGCGTATGCGTGGAGAAAATATTCCGAAGCGGCAGCTCCTGCATGCTTCGCGGCTTTCCTTCACGCTTTTTGGGAAAGAATACGTATTCGAATCTCCCATTCCGAAAGATTTCTCGGATTTTCTCGCGTCTATTGACGGAACGAAAATTCCGGGTTATCCTACTGAGGCTTCGAGCTTGGATACATAGGCTCGTTTTGTCTTTATCCCCGTTATTATCAGGAATCGCTATGCACAAGGATCTCATCGCGTTCAACGCGGCTCGTCGCACTAAGGAGGTCCCGGATCTCCATTCCGGCGATGTCGTCAAGGTATACCGGAAGATCGTCGAGGGTGGGAAGGAGAGGACCCAGGTTTTCCAGGGCATGGTCATCGCTCTCAAGGGTGGACAAAGCTCTTCTCCGACGTTCACCGTCCGGAAAGTCTCCTTCGGCATCGGTGTCGAGCTCATACTCCCCTTGTATTCGCCGAATATCGAAAAAATCGAGGTTCTGAAAAGCACCCGGTCGCGTCGCGCGAAGCTTTATTTCGTCCGTGACAAATCGTCGAAACTCCTTTCCAAGAAATTGAAGGAGGTCACGATGAAGACGGGAAAAGGGAAGAAATCGGCTCCCGCGGTCGCTGTTGCCGATATCTTCGAGGAAAAGGTCGAGGCCGAAATCGCGGAGCAGGCGGTTGCGGAAGAATCTCCGAAGGCATAGTCTTTCGGATTTGCCCAGGTGGCGGAATGGTATACGCGCTAGCTTGAGGTGCTAGTTCTCGCAAGGGATTGGAGGTTCGAGTCCTCTCCTGGGCACAAAAAATCCGCTGATAGGCGGTTTTTTTATTCCAGAAAGCAAACCACAACTGCTTGGCTTGTGAGAGGACGAGAAGGTTGGAGCGATGCGTGAGTTCCCGCCTTTGGCGGGAGGCGAGTGCCGCGAGGCGGGGTCGAGAGAAATTTCCGTCAGGAAATTTACTCGTGACCGAGTCCTTTTCCTCTCCTTCGCACAAACGAACTGGAAAAGAGCGGGGTTTGCCTTGTTCTTTTCCTTTAAATGGGTACAATGGATGAAGCACTTCCGCACGCTTAGCTCAGTTGGTTAGAGCATCTCGTTTACACCGAGAGGGTCCGAGGTTCGAGTCCTCGAGCGTGCACAGGATCAGTTTCCGCCCAAGGCTGATCCGCCTTGGGCGGAGGTTAGAGCGCCTCGTTTACATCGAGGAAGTCGGAGGTTCTGCTCCCAGGGCGCATCCGCCTCGGGCGGAGAGCCAGCATCGTCCACAGTTGATTTTTTCAGCCGTTCGGATACAATGGCTTCTGTAGCGGAAACGCCGGGGTAGCTCAGTGGTAGAGCAGTGGACTGAAAATCCACGTGTCGGCAGTTCAATTCTGCCCCCCGGCACAGAAGAGAAGGAAATGAGTGTATAACTCGGGGATATCCCCTGTTATGAACCGGAAGTGAGGAGAAAGGGACTGTAGCTCAGTGGTAGAGCGCGCGGCTCATAACCGCTTGGTCGCAGGTCCGATCCCTGCCAGTCCCACAAGACGAGTTCCAAGTTTGTAAAGTCATAAAGTTCATAAAGTCATTTCGGGGAAACTTGAAGGGTTTTACGGACTTTTCACTTGATGAACGAGGTTTGCGGGTATCGTATAGCGGCTATTATGTGACCTTGCCAAGGTCAAGATACGGGTTCGACTCCCGTTACCCGCTCCAAGAAAATCAAAAGATTCGGGCTCGTCTCGGATCTTTTGATTTTCTAGGTAAAAATGAGGCTACATCAGATCGAGCTTGCGACGATGCCCTATTCTGATCAGCTCGTTGTATTTTATTATTCTTTCTCTCGCAGGTGCACCGCCTTTAAAAAAATCACTGCCTAACCCGACTGCTATATGTGGGATAATGTTGCTGTCCGTCTCGCCGCTCCTTTGAGAAATTATGGTTCGTATGCCGTTTTTCAGACAAAATTCGTAGGATTCGAGGAGTTTGCTTACGCTTCCGGCCTGATTCACTTTCAATATGCATGCATTGAAACATCCGTTGAACTTTTCCAGGTGTGATGCTGTGGAAACGACGAGATCATCAGCGACAATCAGGACACTTTTTCCAAGCTGGCGAGTTATTTGTCTCCATCCATCGGTGTCGTTTTCATGAAATGGATCTTCGAGATATGCGATCGTCGGGAACGTATTTATCAGTGATACATAATAATCAGTGAACTCACTGGTAGTGAAATTTCTCCCGTTTACGGTATAGATAAAACCACCCGCGCTGTCGATTTTTGAAAAATTATTCGCAGCTGCATCTATGGCGATGAGACATCCACCAGCATTTCTTTTCTTGATAGCCTTATCCAATAAAGAAATCGCTGTCTCAACATCTGATATTGATGGTGAGAATCCTCCCTCCCTCCCCGTGTATAAATGACCATGACCCAATTCATCTGTTATGACATCTGCAAGATCGGAATATACTTCGGCGGCGATCCGGATGTCGTGTTCGATATCGCTTCCTTGAGGAATGATCATGAACTCGCAGAATGTGAGTGTGTTCTGCGAATGCCTGCCGCCGTTCAATAGGTTGCATATTATCTTTGGAAATGGTGCGTTTTTTTCGTTTTTTCTTGCAATAAATTCGTATATCCGTTTTCCGGAAAATCCATTTTTGGATGCTAGGTATCGTAGATATGCCAACGAAAAAGCTGTGCCCGTTTGTGCACTGTACCTTCCGGCAATGAGCGCATCGAATTCCGCTTGATTCAATCCTGCGATGTCCGGACGCGGATCAGTCCGCGGTGGAGCGATTTCTCTTGTGTCGATATATGATAACTGCCGTTCTTTCAGACCGACAGTCAATCCAATCGGTGCGCTATCGTAGAATTCCATTCCGTCGATCCATATGACGGCTTCGGTAGTGAATTCGCCCGTGGACAGGAGAATCTGCCTCGTTTCCAATTCGTAATCCCCGTTCATTCCTTGATTTTTCAAAAAGTATTATTTCCGTTCCCATGTCAATATGTCGCCGATTTCCGCGCTTATTTCCTTGTATCCCTCTGCGTAGCGGACGGTGCCAAGCTCTGGCATGGAATTCAGCGAGCTGCCCGCGTACAGGACCCACTCTTTGTCGTTTTTGCTCATCATTCGTTTGGCGAATACCGCGTCGAGAATATAGTCGCCGTTCCTGCACACTTTCAACTGATCACCGTCTTCAAAGACAGGTGTCTCGCCTTTTATTTTCATAAGACCAAAGTTGTCGATGTGCACGATAGTTCCATCCTTGATGTCCAAGTCAGTCAGTGATTTTAGTGGGAACTTCAAGCCAAGATCGGAGAATGGAATATTTGCGACCAACTTGGCTATATTCGGGGCATGGACATATTTACCGCCGAAAGAGACAAATCCTGGGTCGTGTATTTCATGGACTTCCTGGATATGAAAATCCTTGAGTAGCCAGCTGAGTGCCCCTGTATTCGCTCCGAAAAATTTGATTCCGTTCGTTGTTTCCCCGAAAATCCGCGCTGACCGATTTTTTTGTGGATTTATCACAACAGATATCACTGTCCCGGGGAGACAGCATTCCGCCATGAGCCGCGCAAGGAAGGCGGCGTTTATGATGGAAAATTCATGCACCGGAACCAATTCGATATCGACACTGTTAATCCCCATGGTATGGCATTCGCCTAGAATAGCCCACTTCATCTCGTTAAACGCGACATCCTTGCAATCCGAAACGATGATTACATGTCTGGTATCGTGCATAAATTCGAGGTTGCCTGATTATTTTATCTGCCTAGTGCTTTGTTATTTCCAGCTCCACGTGATTATTCTCGGCTGATACTATCGCAGTGCCGCCAATGGGAAAGGTGATCATCGGCGACGAATGTCCGAAATCGGCGTCGGCAACGACCGGAATATTATCAAGTTCACGCTTTTTTTTGATAATTCCAGCAAGTTTTTCTCTGGTCATTTCGGATCCTTTCTGAAATCTTCCTATGACAATCCCACGCAGGTTTTTGGAATCGGGAAGGTGGAGCAGTGATTGTAAATCGCGGTCAAAATTTAAGGGAGTCCGTTTTCCGGTCATGTCATCTTCCTCCAGAAACACTACGGATTCCCTTATGCTCGGCATGAATTCTGTTCCTTGTAGGAGATTCAATGTGCACAAATTCCCACCGATAATTGTTCCTTCAGCTTCTCCTGGGTTTATGATATAGGGGCCGTCATTTTTTATGAAATTCCGTCTGTCCTGATCCAGATACCAACAATCGTCACTCCACTCTCTTGAGGGGATGATCTCAAACGAGCCCTCAATCATCAGGCATTTTTTGAAATACTCTACTGTGTACTCAAGCCCCCGTATCATTCCGAAATTCGCGAATGTTGGTCCGGAATAATTCACCAGCCCTGTTTTCCTATAAATGGCGTTGGATAGAGCTGTGATGTCGGAATAACCGCATATGACTTTTGGGTTGCGCTTTATCAGATCGAAATCAACGTGATTCAGTATCTGATTGATATTGTATCCTCCGATGGCCGCCAGGATTCCTTTGACGCGTGCGTCTGAAAAGGCCTCATGCAGATCCTCCACCCTCGATTCTTTTGATGATGAGCCAGACCCATCCATTTCCCGGGCGTTTTTCGAGAAGGTCACATTAAATCCGAAATCGCGGAGTCTCTTGGCCGCAAATTCCGTGTTTTTCTCGGAAATAATCCCGATGCTGCTTGAGGGCGCTATGATTCTTATTTCATCCCCTATTTGTAGTTTAGGTGGAAACATACACATCGATTCGATCGCCGAATTACGTCTTGTCTATAGTATGACATCAAGTAAGGCAAGAAAACAAGGAACCCCATCCGTTTATTGCGGATAGGGTTCATACGATAGTTCATCCTTCGATGAAAGCGCTCATCACTTTTTTGCAGACGGATGGGAAGAACGGGCTAAGGCCTTTTATAATCGTGAGATACCTTTCAAAAAGAATCAGCTTCTTTTCATCTAGATTTCCCTTGCACCTTGCGATATCTACATCTCTACTCACATTCTTAAGACCTATTTCCAAATCAGTAAGTGCGGATGAATATCTGAAGGCACTCATGGCTTCGAAATATCCTTCCTGAGTGATATTCGGAAGAATGTGAGTGTGCAAGCCGTTCCCAAGGAAGAATCTTCCCAAGTTTTCAACAAGATTTGCCAATCGCCTCCCTCCTTCGAGAAGACTTTTTGCTAATCCTGTTTTTGATCTTGACAGGGAGAGGCTCTTTGCAAAAGCATATCGAAGTGAGTCAGAACCGCACGCATCACCGGTGAGCCTTTCGATATCCCAGCTTTCAGCGCCGTATTCCGGATCGATGTAATTGAACACGAGAATGTTCTGCATCGGGAGGCGTTCTGAAATCGGTATCCGAGATAGGAATCTTAAAACGAGATATCTCGTCAGCTCTTTTTCCGATGAAACCATCAGGTCAATGTGGTCAAAATAACCGTCCCATAAGTTGGCAACTCCGAAAATAGGAGCGATTCCTTCGCTTCCAAACGGGTTTGGGATGGAGTAGATTCTATCCTTTGTGATTCGAATCGGTCTACTTGATTCAGCGATCACTCTCAGAAACTCTTTTTTGCTCCTAGCGGAGAAAAAATTTATTTCCTGAGCGATACCGTTGAGGTCGAAGTCTTTTCCGATTTTTCCGGCATCCAGATAAAAGGCAGCATCTTTCCTGAGGATATAACCGCGCTCGTGCAATGCTATGAATGTCTCCCTCGTTTGTTCTATCGATCTCGGCTCCGTATCCAGAAGACTTCCTTCGAATGAAAACCCCATTCTATCCCGCAGAAAACAATCCCCGATCCACTTTCTGGCATATTCATCCAACTTCCCGATTGTTCCATCGAGACCAAATCCTTCCGCTCTTTTTCCTAGGATATTCAGACTATATTTGTGACAGATCACTTCTCTGTGCTCGAATGTCCTTAGGAATCTTGCATGAATATCAAGTAGTGTTTGATAGTAGGCATATCCAAATGGCAGATCCCCTCTGTAAACTCCGCAAGGGGTATTGGCTATGATGTAAGGATCCATTTTGCTCTCCTTGTCGGGTTGGCTTTGAAGAAAAAGTGCCCTGATTTGCTTGCACGATAACATGGATTTTTAAAGTACAGTCGTGACCCCAAGTCTATTTGAGGTTCATCGCAAGATATCATAGAGTGTCCCACCTGACAATCCCCAGAGGTAAGAAACGAGTTCCAAATGCGTGCTATCCTGATCAAAAGGAAAAGCGCCACGACATTGTGTCGAGGCGCTTTTTTGCCCGCATCTTTATGAGTTTTCCATAGCCCAGGCCTCGAAACCGATATCGCCCCCAACTTCTTCCATGGCTTGGATGAGGGAGAGGAGATGTGGATTTTGGAATCCGCGGAACGAAACGAAATCCTGAGCGGTTGCCATGAGAACAAGCCGGATAAGGCCGGCGCTTGTAGAGGCGACTATGCCTTTGAGTCGATCCATATCTTCCGGAGAAATCTCTTCCGGCAGCATGCCTTCCCAATTCCCGGTGTCGATTCTGACAAATGCTCCTTCTAGGAGGTTTTTATCAATTCCTTGAAGGAGTAGGCTGAATCGTTCCCGGTCGCTTATGAGCGGAACCTTTACTTTCATGGCAAATCTCCGTTTTGTAAAGAATCGTGAGCGAATACTCTCGCCTTATGTCGTATGTGTCAAGAAGAAGTATTGAAAAAGTGCTTTATATAAGGTTATATCACATAAAAACACTTGTTAGCATTGCAGCAAAAGTGTTTACACTTTTCCTGAAAGGTTTAGGCTGAAAAGTCCTCTTTTTAGCCAAACCGATATGAATCCATATGATTCCAGGTATATGCTGCTCCAGGAAGAAAAGATG
>JAGOTT010000007.1 GCA_018061645.1 Candidatus Moraniibacteriota bacterium | reverse complement strand
TTTCTGGACCATATTCGCGGTTTTTTCCGCGCTGTTTCTGTTCGGCTGGTTCGCGTATTGGGAAGTGAAGCATCAGGGGATCGGCTCGCTCGTGGATAAGCTTCCGGTGACGAAGGATCTGCGCGTCGGTGCATCCGCGGTCGGGTTTTTCGCCGATGCGGTCATGCGGACGGACGGTGCCGATCGGACGTATCTCGTCTTGTTTCAGAACAACCTCGAGCTCCGTCCCGGTGGCGGATTCCTCGGCTCGTTCGGTATCCTGACGCTCCGTGACGGAAAGGTCGTCGGGTTCGGCGTGCATGACACGGGAAATTTCGACGGACGCATCCCGGACACGGTCGAGCCGCCCTATCCGATGAGGGAAACGCTCGATATCCCGTCGTGGAAACTCCGTGATTCGAACTGGGAACCCGATTTTTCGACGAATGCGAAACAGGCGGTCGCTTTTTACGAGATGGGACAGGGCGCGGAGAAGTTCGACGGCGTGATCGGTATCACGACGGACGTGCTTTCCTCGTTCCTGTCGGTGACCGGTCCGGTGGAGATTCCCGGTTTTCCCGGAACCTATGACGAGAAGAATGCGGTCATCGATCTCGAATACCAAGTGGAACAGGGATTTCTCGAGCAGGATGTCGACTTCGGCGAACGGAAATCGGTGATGAGCCTTCTCGGCGAGAGGATTCTCGAACGGGTGCGGGAACTTCCTCCGCAGGATCTCTTCCGGTTGTTCCAGGTGGTGCTTGAGGATCTGAACCGGAAGGATATCCAGCTCTGGTTCGCGGACGAGGATCTCCAGACACAGGCGGTCGCGGCCGGTTGGGCGGGGAGTTTCGACGGGAAATGGTCGGATGATTATCTTATGGCGGTCGATGCCAATCTCAACTCCTGGAAGACCGACTACGTGATGAAGCGTTCGATGCACTATGTCGTCGATCTCTCGCAGGAAACACCGAAGGCGAAAGTCACCATCCATTACGAGCATACCGGGAAGGAGAGAAACTTCATGACGAAGGATTATCAGACCTTCCTCCGTGTCTATGTTCCCGACGGGAGCTGGCTCGGGAGCGTTTCCGGCAATGCGAAAGACCCGGTGTTCGGGACTTTCATGGGAAAGAAATTCTTCGGCGTGCTCGTGCATGTCCCACTGGGCACGTCGAAGGATGTTTCTTTCGAATATGATCTTCCGAAAGATCTCGAACGGGATTTCTATGACCTCAAGATACAGAAGCAGCCGGGACTTCCCGGTGTCCCGGTGAATATTTCTATCGTCGGGAAAGATGGAGCGAAAACACAAACATCGTCCACATTGGATCGGGATTACGTGTATTCTCGAGAAAGCGGCTCGTGATCCGGGCTGTTCCGTCCGTTTACAACCAAGGAGCTATATCATGGGGCAACTCGTTCCGTATCTGATGTGCAGCAGTATCGTCTACGGTTTTTATGCCTTTCTCGGCTTTGCGGTGTCGACTCTCAGGTGGTTCCACCCGCTCCTCCTGGAGAGGATGAGCAAGGCGTATCGGAAGAAGTTTCCGTGGACGTTGGGGGTCCTTCTTTGTGCGTCGGTGCTCTTTCCGGCTTCAGCTGTTTTCCGTATCGGGACGCCTGACGACCCTTTGTATGGGCGGTGGATGGGCGTCGGGTATCTGGCGATCGTCGGAGGCGTCTTCGTAGTGGTCATGAGGATCGTGGCGTTGTTCGACGAGATGCGGGCCGCGTTCGGTATCCAGAGTCACCCGGGTGTCGTCGGCATGTTTGAAAGCGCACTCATCAGAAGCCATGGTCTCTCGACTATTGTCGTGGATATCGACGGAGAATACAGGGAGTTCGCGATAAGCGAGGAGTCGTTGAGAGACAGCCTCGGCAATATCGGGGAGAGGGGCGATAAGCGCAGAGTCCAGCTCTTCTATGCGGAGCTGGACAACTGTAATCCGAGAATCGTGTTCATCGGCTGGCTTGATCCGAAGGAGTGAACGATGTCATGACGGGAGGTGCGTATCGCGCGCCTTCCGTTTTTGCTTTTTCTGAGCTACAATCGTGGGAGATTGAAGAATGAAGATTTCAGATTGCAGATTTTCAGCGCGAAATCTTGGATCATTTGTTTTCAATCTACAATCGTCAATCATAAATCTGCAATCAAATGCGTTTCGATCTCCTCTCCCTGTTTCCCGAAAGTTTCGCGTCATACTTTGACGCCTCCATTTTGAAGCGCGCGCGGGAGGATGGGAAAATCGGGGTGGAGACATGGAATATCCGGGACTTTGCTTATGACAAGCATAAGACGACCGACGACACGCCCTATGGCGGCGGTGCCGGGATGGTGATGAAACCGGAGCCGATCTTCGAATGCGTCGAAGCGGCGCTTGCGGAAGGCGGCGTTCCCCGTGAGAAAACGCGGATCATCCTCTTCTCCGCCAAGGGAAAACCGTTTACGCAGGCGGATGCCCGTCGATTCGCGGAAGAGTATGACCGTATGATTCTCATCTGTGGCCGGTACGAGGGCGTGGACGAGCGGGTGGCGGAGCATCTCGTCGACGAGGAGCTTTCGGTCGGGGAATATGTGTTGACCGGCGGTGAGCTGCCGGCGATGATCGTGACGGACGCGGTGGCGCGGCTCATCCCCGGAGTGCTCGGGAATGCGGAGAGCGTCGTGACCGAATCGCACTCTGAGGAAGGCGTGCTCGAGTGTCCCCAGTATACGAAACCCGAAGAATACCGCGGGTACCGCGTGCCGGAAGTGCTGCTCTCCGGACACCATGCGGAAATCGACAAATGGCGGAGAGAACATTCCGGGAAATCCAAATGAAAAATTTCAAATGACAAATGAATTCCAAAACCTAAAGCCGAAATTTGGCATTGTGCTTTTGGATTTGATTTGATATTTGATATTTTGGTTTTGACATTTTCATTGTGGTCAAACAGAAAAAGACAACCAAAACATCGATGCCGGCGATTTCGGGTGACCGCCCGCTTCTTTTCACCGTCTTCATCCTGCTCGGCATCGGGTTGCTCATGGTGACGAGTTCCGGCGTATCCTATGGAAACATCCGATTCGGTGACGAATACTACTTCCTGAAACGGCAACTCATCGGTCTGTCGGTCGGGCTGTTCTTCCTGTGGCTGTTCCAGAAAATCTCGTACCGGTTCTGGAAGAGGATCTCGATACCGCTCTTCTTCTCCTCGGTGGCGCTGCTCGTGCTCGTGCTCATCCCGGGATTCGGGACGGAAGCCTATGGCGCGTCTCGGTGGCTGGATTTCGGTCCGGTCTCCTTCCAGCCGTCGGAGGTCATGAAGCTTGCCCTCATCGTCTATTTCGCGGCGTGGCTTTCCGGGAAGGATACGAAACGAAAAACGGATTTCCATGAAGGAATCATCCCGTTTGCCATCGTGCTCGTCCTGGTCGGCTTCCTCATCCTCAAGCAGCCGGATATGGGGACACTCGGTGTCTTGTCCGTGATAGCGTTCTCGATCTTGTTCGCGTCCGGTGCCCGCCTGTCCCATATCGGATTTCTCGTCGGATCCGGCGTGTCCGCCGTACTCATCCTCATCTGGCTTGCGCCGTATCGGCTCAAACGATTGCTCGTCTTTCTCGACCCGGAACACGATCCGAGCGGTGCCGGGTATCAGATACGCCAGGCGCTCATCGCGCTCGGATCAGGCGGCGCGTTCGGGCTCGGCCTCGGGCATAGCCGGCAGAAATTCTCGTATCTTCCGGAGCCGATGACGGATTCGATATTCGCGGTGCTCGGGGAAGAATTCGGGATTTTCGGGTGCGTGGTCGTCATAGCGCTCTTCGTATTTTTCGCGTACCGGGGACTGCGGATCGCCGGGAGGGCTGCGGACGATTTCGGGCGATATCTCGCTGTCGGCATCGTCGCATGGGTCGTTTTTCAGGCATTCATGAACATCTTCGCCATCACCGGTGTCATGCCGCTTACCGGCGTGCCGTTGCCGTTCCTTTCTTATGGAGGAACATCGCTTGCCGCGCTTCTCGGCGCCATCGGAATCCTTCTCAATGTTTCCAAACAGGCGAAAACGGGGTAGAATACGGAGGAACCAAGAATGATGAATCAGGAATTATGCTCGGCAATGAAATCCGTATCGTTTTGACCGGCGGTCTGTCCGGTGGTCACACGTTTCCGCTCATAGCGGTCGCTCGGGCGATACGCGCGCGCGCGGGTGTTCCGGCATCGTTTCTCTATCTCGGATCCCGCGGGCAATTCGAGGGATCGTCCATGTCCGCCGAGGGAATCCCGATGAAGGGTGTCCTTTCGGGAAAGATCCGTCGGTATTTTTCCATCATGAACTTCGTCGATCCGTTCAAGGTGCCGATCGGATTCATCCAGTCGCTGTTTCATCTCTTTACCTACATGCCGGATGCGGTGTTTGCCAAGGGAGGGTCGGTTTCCGTTCCTGTGTGTCTCGCCTCATGGGTACTTCGTATCCCCGTGGTCATACACGATTCCGACGCCGTCGCCGGCCGCGCGAACCGTTTTCTCGCCCGGTTCGCGGATCGCATTGCCATCGCATATCCGTCGGCACAGGAATTCTTTCCTGCTGGAAAGACCGCGCTTACCGGAAACCCGGTCAGGCAGGAGATTATTTCGGGGGATTCCGGTCGCGCGAACCAACGATTCGGACTTTCTCCGGAACGGCCGCTCGTGCTCGTGCTCGGCGGGAGTCAGGGTGCCCAGTCGCTCAACAAGGCCGTGATTCTGGCGTTGCCCGAGCTCCTTCGCGGAGTCCAGGTGGTACATCAGACCGGTGAAGCCAATTACGGGGACTCCGTCGCGTTGGCCGGTGAGGTTGGTGTAAAGGCGGGATATGGCGGATATATTCCGATTCCGTTCCTCGGCCCGGAAGATCTCGCGGATATCATCGCCCGCGCCGATCTCGTCGTTTCCCGCGCCGGCGCCGGATCGATAGCGGAACTCGCCGCGTGCGGGAAACCCGTGATATTGGTCCCGCTCCCGACGGCGGCAAACGATGAGCAACGTAGGAATGCCTACGATGTCGCCCGGTTCGGTGGCGCGCTCGTCCTCGAGGAAGGGAATCTCGGTGAACACCTTTTCTTCTCGGAGATCGATTCTCTGCTTAAGAATCCATCGCTCCGTGCCGATATGGCCGGGAAGATCGGCTCATTCCATAATCCGGAGGCGGCGAATATGATCGCGGACGGGGTGCTTTCGCTTGTATCCGAATAATATCCGTAACTGAATCCACTATGTCCGAAACATTGAAGTCGACGCTTCTTTCCGGAAAACGGGTCCATATGATAGGCGTGAAGGGCGCCGGCATGGCCGCCCTTGCCGAGATATTCGTCCGAAACGGCGCGACGGTGACCGGGTCCGATACGGGAGAGCCGTTTTTCACGGACAAGGTGCTTGAGCGCATCGGAATCGTTCCCGAGTCGGGTTTTCGCGCGGAAAACATCCCTGCCGATGCGGATTTCGTCGTCCACTCCACCGCCTATATGCGCGAAACGAATCCCGAGCTTGAAGCGGCGTTTTCGAGGAATATTCCGGTGCTTTCCTACCCCGAGGCCGTGGGTGAGTTCACGAAGGAAAAGATGAGCCTCCTCGTGACGGGAACGCACGGGAAGACGACGACATCGGCGCTTCTCGCGGAAACGCTTCGTGTGGCCGGGCTTGATCCGACGGCGATCATCGGGAGCCGCGTCCGGAGCTGGGAAGGAAACGCGCTTTCCGGAAGCGGGGAATTCTTCGTTCTCGAGGCGGACGAATACCAGAATAAACTCAGGTTCTATGAGCCGTTCGCGGTCATTCTGACGAGTATCGACTGGGATCATCCGGATTTTTTCCCGGATTTCGAGAGTTACAAGAATGCGTTCAAGGAGTTCGTGCGCCGCATACCGCGTCACGGCGTTCTCGTGTATTGCAATGATTCGGCGGCGGTGGCAGAGATAGCCGCGGAGGCGACTTGCGAGAAACGGAGCTACGGGTTTCATGAACAGTCCGATTTTCTCGTGAAGGATTATATGCCGAAACCGCCAGAAGGTTCGGCTCCTGACGGTATCAGGCAGGAATTCGAGGTTCTTTCCGGCTGGAGCTCGCTCGGGCGCTTTCCGCTCCGACTCGCCGGTCGGCACAATGCGCAGAATGCCGCCGCGGTCGTCGCACTCGCATCATTCCTCAAGATCGACATGGAGCGCGTCCGGGAGGGACTCGCCTCGTTCTCCGGAACGGAAAGGAGATTCGAATATGTCGGGACGAAGAACGGCGCGGTCGTCTACGATGACTATGCGCACCATCCGGAGGAACTCATGGCGACGATCGAAGCGTTCCGCGACCTGTATCCGGATCGTCGGCTCACGGCGGTGTTCCATCCTCATACGTTCAGTCGTACGGAAGCGCTTCTTTCCGAGTTTTCCCAAAGCTTCGATGGGGTGGATCGGGTCGTCGTACTCGACGTTTATGGGAGTGCGCGGGAGAAAGGCGGGTCGGTGTCCTCTTCGGATCTCGTCCGGGAAATCAACCGTTACGCGCCCGGAAAGGCGGAATATGTCGGTACCATCGACGAGGCTGTCGCCGAACTCCTGAAAACGGTCGGGAAGGACGATCTCGTCGTGACCTTCGGCGCCGGGAACGTCTGGGAAGTGGCGAAGCAGCTCGTTGAAACAAGCTGAATTCCAAATGCCGAATGTCAAATATCAAGTCAAGCGCAAATAGAGAAATTAAAAAATGGGAAAATCCAATCGTCGCAAGTACGCTTTCAGATTTTGATAATTCAGATTTCATTCGGTATTTGGCATTTTGATTTTGATATTAAAACGATATGACTTTCCGGAGCAATGTGCCGCTTGCACAGTTTACGACCTTCCGTATCGGCGGTCCGGCGAAGCTGTTTGCGGAAGTTTCGAACGCGATAGAACTCGCGGAATGTTATGAGCGCGCGCAGAAGGACGGTCTTCCGGTGTTCGTCTTTTCCGGTGGAAGCAATATCCTTTTCTCCGACGACGGATTCTCCGGACTCGTGGTCCGATTGATCGACGGGGGACTTCAATTTCATTCGAAGGGACGGATGTCCGTCGGGGCGGGAAAGACTCTTTCCGAGGTGGTGTTGGCCGCCTGCGAAGCAGGTTTTTCCGGGCTCGAACGGCTTTCGGGCATTCCCGGATCGGTCGGTGGAGCGATACGGGGGAATGCGGGTGCTTTCGGTGTGGAAATAGGGGATCTGGTCACCTCCGTGAAAGCGCTCCATTCGGAAACCGGGATGGTGAGGGAATACGTGCAGACCGAATGCGGATTCGGATACCGTTTCAGCACGTTCAAGCTGCATCCGGAGTATGTCGTCCTGTCCGCCGAGTTCCAACTGTTCCCGACCATGAATCCGGGCGCGCTTCTTTCGGAGGCGGAAGAGATACGTGACAAGAGGGAGGAGAAGCATCCGCAGGAGGCGTTCTGTGCCGGATCGTTCTTCACGAATCCGGTCGTCAACGATGAGAAGCTGCGTCGGGAATTCACCGCCGATTGCGGAAAGGAGCCGAAGGATGATAAGCTTCCGGCCGGGTGGCTGATCGACTCCGTCGGACTTCGAGGGAAGGTGATCGGTCACGCGAAGATAAGCGAGATCCATCCGAACTACCTCATCAACACGGGCGGCGCGACGGCCGAAGATGTCATCACGCTCGCATCCATCGTGAAACAGCGGGTGCGCGACGAGCTCGGCGTACAGCTTCAGGAGGAGGTACAGCTCGTCGGATTCGGGAGGAAATAACAAATGATTCGGAACATATGCCGGAAACCATGGAAGAAGTGACGGGGCTCGGGATACGGAAGCCGGAGCGGGGAACGATAGACTCCATTCCTCCTTCGGAAAGGGAGAAAACCGACCGGCACCTGGAAATGATACGGGGCGGGACGGAGCGTATCCGAAGACAGGAGAATGAAACGGTTCCCGGGAGCGTCGGTTATATCGGAAGCATCAAGTGGGAACGGCTTCCCGTGAGCGAGGCCTCTTTCTGTGCGAAATGCGGAGATCTCCTTGGAAGCCAGTATGGAGTCGTGGAATACGGAAGCGAGGACGGTCCGTATTATTGCACTCCGGATCATCTCAGGGAAGCGAGGGGGATGGGTATATGATGGTTTTTCCAGGAATATATCCGCACTCTTGACAGAAACGTTTTTCTGCTGTATAATGGGGGTGTGATGGCGAGGTGCGCCATACGTATTCTTCAGGGGGTGAAGGTGTTTGCCTTCGTCCCTTTTCGTTTTTTGACAGCTTTTCAGGAGGTTATCATGGACAGTGTTTATGTTCATCATTCTCATGGAGTCACTTGCCCAGCATGCGGGGAGAAATTCGACAAAGTGGATGTTCCGAATTGTCCCGTGTGCGGAACTCCGGATTCGAGTTATCCACACTTTGTGGAAATTCTGTTGAAGGAAGCTGGTGAGATCAAGAAATCTGTTCGGATTCGTTTCTGCTGCGGGAATCATGCCATCCTCGCAACTGGAAGTCCGAATATCAGTTTCAACTTTAAGGATGGTTCTTATGTGGGTGATCGTGCGGTCGAAATGACTAATGATCGTTACGCCGCCCTTATGATCCAATTGAGCACACTGCATCCGGTAGCATGAAAAGGAGAATCGAAATGGAGACGCAGAAGATTCGATGGGCAAGACAAAGGTTCTTGCCCATTTTTATTTGTCGAAAAGCTGATTTCCCACGCTTTTCAGTGAAAGAAAGAAAGGGTATACTACGTTTGTATTAAAGATATGGCTAAGTCTTTAAGGAAAACGCTATGAAGACGCGATTCCTGTGGAAGGATATGGAGGCGAGCGGGAGGGCGCAGGAATACATCCTGAAGCGGCTCGGAGAGGTGTCCGATCTGTTCGACAGGGTGTCGCTTTACGAGGTGGAGACCAGCCGTGATAAGAGGGGATTTTTCCGGGTCGAGGTGAACGTCCATGAGCCGAAGGAGCTGCACCGTGCGGAAGAGACATCCAAGAGCATCGAGGGATCGATCGATATGGTGATAGAGAAGCTCCGGAGCCAGATCACCCGGACCAAGGATAAGGAACGCGAACTCGAGGAACGCGGCGCGCGTTCACTCAAGAAAAAGACCGTCCTCGACGAATCGGCGCGGTTCTGATAGGATTCCGTTGTAAGAAAAATAAAAAGGTGTCTATGAAAAAGGACGAGAGGAAGAAAGACGCGGTACTCGCGCTGTTCGTCGTCGGAGGCGTGGCGGTGTCGGCACTCATGTTCGTATTCACGCTGTAGTCGCAGATAATCGGTAATGGAGACGGCTATGTCTGAAAAATTTCCAGGAAGCATGCCTACTGAAGAGCCGAAGTCTGTTGCCCCGGGTTTTGAGACGATTGCGGACGCTCTGCCTGAGGAGAATCGGGAGGAGTTCGCCCGTCTATCCGAGCAGGTCAAGGATATCGCCGATTCACACGGCGGAAGAATCGTGGATGCGGAGCTCACGTCGGCGGAACGGCTTCTGGTGGATCGACATAACGAGCTGAAAGCCCTCGCATTCGAAAATATCCGGATGGCCGAGTAAAGACCGGGTCGTTCGTGCCTGAAAGATCCCTATCTTTGACGGGGGTCTTTTTGTTTGGTACACTGAAGCGGCTTTTTTAAGGGAAAATTATGGATTTCTTCAAGAAAATTTTCGGGTCGAACGAGCGGGTGGTGGAGAAACTGCAGCCGATCGTCGATCAGGTGAATACGTTTTCTGCGGCTATCGAAAAACTCTCCGACGAGGAGCTCAGATCGAAGACGGACGAATTCCGCAAGCGGCTCGCCGCAGGGGAAGCCGAAGACGATATCCTGCCGGAAGCGTTCGCGGTGGTGCGCGAAGGAGCGAAGCGCGTCATCGGCGAGCGCCACTACGATGTCCAGCTTCTGGGCGGCATCGTGCTGCATCAGGGGAAGATCGCCGAGATGAAGACCGGCGAAGGGAAGACGCTCACCTCCACTTTGGCGGTGTATCTCAACGCGCTGTCCGGAAAAGGAGCCCACGTCGTGACCGTGAACGACTACCTCGCGAAACGTGATGCGAACTGGATGGGGCGCGTGTACCACTTCCTCGGGCTGTCCACCTCGTGCATCCTTCAACAGACGACCTCGTTCCGATTCGAACCGAACGTCTCCGATGCGGACGCCGCGTCGGTCGAAATGGAAAACCTCGTGCCGATTTCGCGCCGTGAAGCCTATGCGACAGATATCACCTATGGGACAAACAACGAGTTCGGATTCGATTATCTCCGTGACAACATGGTCGGGAGCCTCGAAGAGATGGTTCAGCGGCCGCTTCACTATGCGATCGTCGACGAGGTGGACTCCATCCTTATCGATGAGGCGCGTACGCCGCTCATCATCTCCGCGCCGGACAGCGAATCGACCAAACTCTACGAGCGGTTCGCGAAAATCGTCCCGCAGCTCAAACCGGAATCCGACTACATCGTTGACGAGAAATTCAAATCCGTCACGCTCACCGACGAAGGTATCGGTCACGTCGAGAAGCTCCTCGGCATGGAGAACCTCTACGAGCAGGGAAACATCCAGTACGTGCATCACCTCGAGCAGTCCCTCAAGGCGACGATCATCTTCGCGAAGGACCGCGACTACGTGGTGCGCGACGGCGAAGTGCTCATCGTGGACGATTTCACCGGGCGCATCATGTACGGCAGGCGGTACAGCGAAGGCTTGCATCAGGCGATCGAGGCCAAGGAGGGTGTCGCGGTTCAGCGCGAATCACGGACGCTCGCGACCATCACGTTTCAGAACTATTTCCGTCTCTACAAGAAACTCGGCGGCATGACCGGGACGGCGACCACTTCGGCCGAGGAATTCGCGAAGGTGTACAAGCTCGACGTGGTCGAGATCCCGACGAACAAAGTGACGATCCGGCATGATTTCCCGGATATCATCTACAAGACCGAAGAGATGAAGTTCCGGAAGATCGCCGAACGGATCAAGGAAATCCATGCGACCGGGCAGCCGGTCCTCGTCGGGACGATCGCGATCGAGAAGTCCGAATTCCTTGCCGCGCTCCTCGAACGCGAGGGGGTCGCCCATCACGTGCTCAATGCGAAACACCATGAGCAGGAAGCGTCCATCATCGCCGGCGCGGGAAAGTCCGGTGCGGTGACGATCGCCACGAACATGGCCGGCCGCGGGACGGACATAAAGCTCGGTGAGGGGGTGCGGGAAGTCGGCGGACTTTTCATCATCGGCACGGAGCGGCACGAAGCGAGGCGCATCGACAACCAGCTCCGCGGCCGCGCCGGACGGCAGGGCGACCCGGGCGCGACGCAGTTCTTCATCTCGCTCGAGGACGAGCTCATGCGGCGGTTCGGCGGCGACAAGCTCAAGTCCATGATGACGACGATGGGACTTCCGGACGAGGAGCCGATCGAGAGCGGCGCCATCGCGAAGATGATCGAAGGGGCGCAGACCAAGATCGAGGGTTTCAACTTCGATATCCGCAAGCACGTCCTCGACTACGACGATGTCATGAACAAGCAGCGCGAGGTCGTCTACCGGAGGCGGCGCGAGACGCTCGAGTCGTCCGACATGCGCGGGCTCACGCTTTCGCTCGTCGACGAGGAATTCGAGAAGATGATCTCGTTCCATACCGCCTCGGAGGAACCTGAGTGGGGCATAACGGAGATTTCCGCCGATGTGAACGAGCTGTTTCCTGCGCTGGATACCGATACGGTCGGGAAAAGACTCGAAGCGATCCGCGACGACCGTGCCAAGGACGAGCATGAGAAGAAGACGCTTATCAAGGAGTATCTTCTCGGCGAGGCGAAACGGGAGTTTTCGGCGAAAGCGGAGGCGATCGGCGAGGTGTGGGAGAAGGTCCAGCGGATGCTGTATCTTCAGGCGATCGATCAGCTCTGGATGAATCATCTCGACGAGATCGAATACCTCCGCCAGGGGATCGGGCTTCGCGGGTACGGGCAGAAGGATCCGCTCGTCGAATACAAGCGTGAGGCGTATCATCTTTTCGTCGGACTGCTCGACGCGATGCGGAAGACGTACCTCCTCACCGTGCTCAAGCTCGAACCGGCCGCCGGTTCCGTGGCGCAGTCGCAGCTGGCTCGGCAGATGGTCTTTTCCGGTGCCTCCGACACCGCGCCACAATTCGATTCTTCCACCTCCCCTTTCCAAGGGGAGGGCAGGGAGGGGTTTGGTAGTGACAAGGGAGACACCCCGAAGCAGGAGCCCCTTTACGCCGCACAAGCCCCCGGTCGCAACGACCCCTGCCCCTGCGGGAGCGGGAAGAAGTATAAGAAATGCCACGGCGCGTGACTTTTGGTCGATTCTCATGGTTTAACTTGTCATTCCCGCGCAGACGGGAATCCAGGATTATGCAATGCGGGAATAATCTATGAAATACGACAAACTTGTCCGGGACAGGATAATCGAGATCATCGAGGCGAAGGGAGAGGTAGCTAAGTGGCACGTCGCCGATGATGCGGAGTATCGTATGAAACTCCGGAGAAAACTCCTTGAGGAAGTGGAGGAATTTCTCGCAGCCGAAAGTGTCGAGGAAATGGCGGACGTATTCGAAGTGATCGATGCGTTGCTCACTCTGAAAGGTTGGAAAAGAGAGGATGTCTTGAAAGCCCAACAAGAAAAGCGCCTCAAGCGCGGCGGGTTCGACGGGCGGATTATATTGGAAGAGTCGTAGTATGAAAAAAATTCTCACATTGTGTCTGGCGACGCGGGACGGGAAGGTGCTGCTCGGGATGAAGAAGCGCGGGTTTAAAAAAACAGGCCATTTTTTAAGGCATCGTTTCCATTGTCATCGCGAGCGAAGCGCGGCGATCCATGCTGTTGGATTCCGGGATTGCCACGGTCTGAAACAGCCTCCATCCCAGGGTTGGTAGGCGCAATGACAGTATAAAATATGCGGATACTCGACAACAAGGAGGGCGAAAAGTGGATGCGTGCCGCGGCGGAGGTCGCGAAGCAGGCGACGTGTCGGCGCGGCAAAGGCGGTGCCGTTATCGTTATGGATGGCGAGATTATCGGTCGCGGGTACAATGCGCCGCCGTGCGATGATGAAAGGAATCGGAAGTGCCATCTCGAGATGCCTCGGCACCCGAAGCTGAAACAGAAATCGGATCGGACCTGCTGCATGCACGCGGAGTGGCGTGCGATCATGGGCGCGCTTCGGAATCATCCGGACAAAATCGTCGGGTCGCAGTTGTTCTTCGCTGGTCTGGACGAAGATGGGGAGATGCGCAAGTCCGGTAAGCCTTATTGCACCGTCTGTAGTCGGCTCGCGATTGATGTGGGCATCGCGGAATTCGTTCTTTGGCACGAGAGCGGCATCACCGCCTATCCGACCGACGAATATAATGATCTTTCGTATCGATTTTTCGAGGAGCAGGAAGAGAGGATTCGGGGAGAAAAGTAATCTTACATGGATATATGGAAAAACACGGAATCGAAAAACTGCTCGAATTCGTCCGGATGCAGAACGCGTTCCGGCTGGTCGAGCGCGTGACGTATGCGAATGGCACCGACCGGATGGAGAACGACACCGAGCACAGCTACAACCTCGCGATGCTCGCGTGGTACGTCGCCGATTCGGAGAAGCTTGATCTCGATCGGAATCTCGTCGTGAAATATGCGCTTATCCATGATCTTGCCGAGGTGTATGCCGGTGACACCTATATCTATTCCGAAGATCAGGGTCACCTCGACAGCAAAGCGGCGAGAGAACACGCGGCACTCGAGCGGTTGGAAATGGAATTTCCGGGCTTTACCGATTTTCATGAGCTTGTCGATCAGTATGAGAGTCGGAAAGACCGTGAGAGCCGGTTCGTGTACGCGCTCGACAAGATCCAGCCGGTTTTGCACGCGTTTCTTGATGATGGGCGGATTTGGAGGGAAAAGAACGTAACGATCGCGATGCTCCATGACCACAAGAAGGACAAGGTCGCGCTCTCGCCGGAAGTGAAACCGTATTTCGACGAACTGATCGCGCTTTTGAAGGAAAATGAGAATCGGTTGTTCGGGAAAGGCAAATGAAAAACCCCGGACTCTCAACTTCTGCCGGGACGTTGCCGCGGCGAAAGATGGGCGCATTGAGTACGGGGCTGGGGCGAGGAGGGAGAGGGTATAGGGGAAGGGTTGATGGTGGTTGGTTGATAGGTTCATTGCGAACCCGACAATCCCAAGGCCCTTTCCTCCTCGCGAAGGCAGTATATCAGAAAGAGGAACGGATGCAAACGGGGTGTATGCGTCCACCACATATGGCAGTCCGGCGGGTTAATCTTCTCCATCATCGCCTGAAACGGTGATTTCTGACCCAATGAAAAGTGTGGTCTTTCTTCATTATACCAGAGAAGCCAATCGACGAGCTTTTCGTTGAAGGCGGATACATCATCCCGCATGAGCGGTTTGTTGAAAACAAGGAACTCACTATCAATGGTTCTGTTGAATCGCTCGACGTGCGCATTCATCTTGGGAGACTTCGGATAGGTATGGTAGTGGGTGAGACCGAGTTGCTCGCAGGCATGCTCGAAATGGAGAGCGAACTCACTGCCGTTGTCGGTTTGGATATGCGTCGGACAATCCGGAAGAACCCGCATCGCTTTTTTCAGGAAGTCCGCAGCCGAGTATGATCCGTGATTGGTATAGCAGGCCGCGAACGCCGTCCGTGTTTCCGTATCGATACCTGTCACGACATATCGTTTCACTCCATGGATGAAGCGGACGACCGTATCGACTTCAAGCACACGGTATCCTTTCGGTCGTCGCAGCTTCTTTTTCCGTTTCTTCGGCTTCGATTCCCTCAATATCCCTGTGTTTCCGGAGAGGGAGAGTTTCTTCGAATCGGGAAGTTTCTGTTTCTTCTTGAGATCGGAGAGGATCCTTCCGACGGTGGTGGCGGACGTCTCGTGTCCGAGCGATGAGAGGAGCGGGAAGAGCTTGCTCTTTCCGAGTCCCGGATGTTCTGTTCTGAGACGGATGATGTCCTCTTCCAACGCCCTCGGAATGACGCGCTTGTTTCTCTTGTGCGGCGCCGTGCTTTTCGGATTGAGTCCGTCGAGCTTTCCTTCCGACTGATGGAGGGCTCGCTGCCAACGGAAGAGCGTGCGTTCTGAGATATCGAAGGCTTCGGCGGTCGCCTCGATGCCATGCTTCTCCCAGAACGCGAGGATGTGGCATCGATTCTTGGCTTGTTCGGTAATCATATACCGGAAGCGTAGCGCCTGATACCAGATGGAAACAAAGCCTTTCGTTCCTCTGAATTTGTTGAATTGGCGCATGCCCTTAGGTTTCTAAGGACTGCCATATGTATGTGAACTTATGCACGGGGTTCGTATATGATTTTCGATCTCCTTTTTCTTTCGTCGTGAATAAGGGATTTTTTCGTAGTATTTTTTGTTTCTTCACAGAATATTATTTTTCGATTAGAATGGATTTTTGTGGTCGGTGATAAATGGAAATAACAAAAATCTATGCAAATCGCCTGGAAGGATGAATACGATCTCGGCATCGCGTCGATCGATGCCCAGCACCGGAAGATCATCGATATCATCAACGGTCTCGCGAAATTCATGAAACAGGATGCTTCTTCGGAAGATGTCGCGCGGACGATCGAAGGGATGCATCGCTATGCCGAAGAGCACCTTGCGTATGAAGAGCGGCTTTTCGAGGAATGCGGATATGCGGAGACAGACGATCACCGGGAGGAGCATGATACGTTCCGGGAAACGATCGCGGAATTCCGCGAGCGGATGAGAGCGAATAATCCGATCGTCGCGATCGAGTTGCTCGGGTATCTTGAGGATTGGCTTCTCGGGCATATCCTTGTTTCGGATAGGAAATATGTCGAGACATTCAACTCATATGGTGTGCGATGACAAATATGCGTTTCGAGGAACTGAACCTGTATGACTATGGGCTTTCTCCGGAGCTGATCCGGAAGAAAGGCGTGGAACCGCGCGATAGTGCGCGGCTGTTCGTCTATGACACGAAGACGGACACGGTCACGCATGATTTTTTTTACAACCTTGCGAAGTATCTGCCAGAGAGGTCGCTTCTCGTGCTCAACGAGACGCGGGTCGTCCCGGCGAGGCTTTGGCTCCGCAAGGAGACCGGGGGCAAGATCGAGGTGTTCGTACTCGCGAATGAAATGTCCTTCCGTCATTCTGATTCCGCCTTGGCGGGAGAAACATCCAGCCCCGTTTGTCATTCTGAGTGCAACGAAGAATCCAGAAAAAAAAAGAAAGTCCCTGGATCCTTCGCTTCCGCTCAGGATGACAATCTTGAAATTCCGGTGCTTGTCGATCGGAAAGTTTCCATCGGACAGAAGCTTTTCTTTCCGAACGGAGAATATTTCGAGGTTGTCCGGCAGGAAGAAAACAAGTTTTACGTGATTTTGAGAACTGGTCGTGACTTAGAGGCTAAGCCACTAAGTGAATATCTCTTTGCGCTGCTGGATCGGTATGGGGAGACGCCGGTACCGCATTATTTGGAAGAACCGGATTCCCACCTTCCTGCCCGAATCGCTACGCGAATCGTTGCGGGCGGGCGCGGGAATGGCAAAGACAAGGAAAAGGAGAATGAATTGCGGAGGAGATATCAGACCGTGTTCGCGAAGACCGGCGCGTCGGTCGCGGCGCCGACCGCGTCACTCCATTTCACCGACCGTGTATTCGAGTCGCTTGACGCGAAGGGGATCGATATCGCGAAGGTGACGCTTGATGTCGGACAGGGAACGTTCGCGCCGCTCCGCGAGGAGAATTTCGTGACAAAAAGACTCCATCGCGAACGGATAGATGTTTGTCCGGATGCGGCGGCGCAATTGAGCGAGGCGAAGCGGAGCGGGAAATCGATTATCGCCGTCGGGACGACCGCACTCCGGACATTAGAGAGTGTCGTCATTGCGAGCGACCGCATGGAGCGTGGCAATCCGGGCTTGGAGGGAGTGGATTGCTTCGCTTGCGCTCGCAATGACAAAAGAGAGTGCAATCGTATTTTTTGTACCTACTCCGGGTCGACGGACATTTTCATCTATCCGCCGCACGAGTTCCGGTCGGCGGATATCCTCGTCACGAATTTCCATCTGCCGAAAACGTCGCTCATGCTCCTCGTCGATGCGTTTCTCGGGCACAAGGGCGCGAAGCGGCGGATCATGCCGCTCTACGAGGAAGCGATCATGGAAAAATATGCGTTCTATTCCTTCGGCGACTCGATGCTCATTCGATGAAATTTGCGCGAAACAAGGGAAAGCCCCTATACTGGAAACGTTTCCGAAATCCGCATGATGACCGAACGAATGAGGGAGAAATCATGGAGAAAAATCGGTTTTACGAGGCTTGTATGCGGTATTTTCCGGGAGGCGCTGTTTCTGTGCCTCCTTTTCTTTTTCGGCGGCGTGATCGGGTTCGCGCTCATCTTTTTTTTCCGTACGCCGGGAGTGGACGATCTGTTCGAGAAGAAGCTGCAGGAGACTTCGATCATCTACGATCGGACGGGGACGCACGTCCTCTATGAACTGCATGGCGAGGAGGACCGGAGGATTCTTGCGCACGAAGACATCCCGGATGTCATACGACACGCGACTATCGCCGCCGAGGATGACTCGTTCTATCGTCACTACGGATTCGATCCGTTCTCGATGGCGCGGGCGCTCCGGAAGAATCTCGAAAGCGGGCGAGTCGTGCAAGGCGGGTCGACCATCACCCAGCAGGTCGCGCGCATCTTTTATCTCGATTCGGAGCGGACGGTCGCGAGAAAACTCAACGAGATCGTGATCGCGTTCAAGATCGAACGGAAGTATCCCAAGGACGATATTCTCGACCTCTATCTCAACAGCATCCCGTATGGAGCGAATGCGTACGGGATCGAGGCCGCCTCGCAGGCGTTCTTCGGAAAAAAAGCTTCGTTCCTGTCGGTGGACGAGGCCGCGCTCCTTGCGGCGCTCCCGAAGGCGACGACTTACTATTCGCCGTATCGCGGACGCGAGGCGGAGCTCATCGCGCGACAACGGGGTATCATCCGCCGTATGGCCGAACTCGGTCTCATGTCCGGGGACGAGGAGAAAAATGCACTCACGGCCGAGACGCTCGCCAAAGTCCTTCCGAGACGCGACTCGATATCCGCACCGCATTTCGTGTTCCATGTGCTCGACGAAATCCGGAACGGATACGGGGAGAAATTTCTCGATCAGGGAGGACTTCGGATCTATACGTCACTCGATGCCGATATCCAGAAGATCGCCGAGGACGTGGTCGCGCGCGGAGCTGCCAAGAATGCGTCGTATGGCGCCGAAAACGCCGCGCTCGTGGCAAAAGACGTCTCGACCGGAGAAATCCTCGCGATGGTCGGCAGCCGGGACTATTTCGACGAAACCATCGACGGTGAAGTCAACATCGCGTTCCGTCCCAGGCAACCGGGATCGGCTTTCAAACCGTTCGTCTACGCGCGCGCATTCGAGGAAGGCTTGGAGCCGGAATCCCATGTCCTTGACGAGCCGGTGAATTTCGGACCGGATGGAGGCGGTCGCGACTACATCCCCCGGAACTACAGCGGGCAATCGTACGGTATGCTCACTTTGCGGCAGGCGCTTTCGATGTCGCTCAACGTGCCTGCGGTACAGGCGCTCAAGGTCGTCGGCGTGGACGATGCTATCGATCTTTCGGAGCGTCTCGGCATCACGACACTCACGGATCGGAAACGGTACGGGCTCTCGCTCGTGCTCGGCGGCGCGGATGTTCATCTTTTCGACATGGTATCCGCTTATTCCGTGTTCGCGGCGGACGGAACGAGGCGCGTATCGGATCCTGTCCTTCGGATCGAGCGCGAGGGGCGGGTTCTCCATAAGGCGACACTGCGCGAGGAAAACGTGCTTGATCCGGAAGTAGCGCGACGGATCGACTCCATCCTTTCCGATAACGCCGCACGAACGCCGGTTTTCGGGGCGCGGAGTCCGCTCGCATACCCGGCGGGCGGTGTCGCCGCGAAAACCGGGACGACGCAAGGATTCCGTGACGCATGGACGATCGGTTTCACGCGGGCGGTCGCGGCCGGCGTGTGGGCGGGAAACAATGATAACCGTCCGATGCGTCAGGGTGCGGACGGAGTGTTCGTCGCGGCACCGATCTGGCGGGATTTCATGGACCGGATGCTTGTGAAATATCCGGCCGAACCGTTCCCTGTCTACACGATGAAGGAGGGCGGTGGGGACAAGCTTATCGTAGGAGGCGAGCTCCGCACGTACGCACAGGCGGATGATCCGGAAAAAAAACCTGAAAAGAAGAAAAAGGGCGGAAAGAAGAAAAAGGGCTAGGATATGATATGATTTATCGTGTGATTATGGATAACGCATGATTATGAAAACGGTGGTCATGCTCGGAGCGAGCGACAACCCTGATCGATATTCGAATAAGGCATTCCGGATCCTCAGGGAGAAAAATCATGATGTCGTTCCGGTGAACCCGTCACTCGACACGCTTGAAGGGGTCCGGGTCGCGCATTCGCTGTCCGAAGCGCCGAGGAATCCGAATGTGCTCACGGTCTATGTGAACGCAATCCGAAGTACGGAACTTTCAAGCGATATCCTTGCGCTTGCGCCGAGGACCGTCATCTTCAACCCCGGCGCGGAGAACTCCGAACTCGACCGGAGACTCCGCGAAGTCGGTATCAAGACCTTGAATGCCTGTTCGGTCGTGTTGCTTACGACGGGTCGTTTCGAAGAAGTGACTGCGTGAGGGACGGAGTCGGAAAAACGGAAATAAAAGATGAAAACTCTCAAGATACTCTCATTTTCCGCCGCGTTTCTTCTCGGGCTTGTTCCGGCCGTTCTGCTTGTCTATGGAACCGAGCGCGTGTTCGCCGATGTCTCGGTATCCTTCGGGACGGACGACATCCGCACGCTGAAGGATCCGATCAGCATCCGGTTTTCCGAGCCTGTCGATACGGAGAGCTTCCGCGGGAAGATTTCCGTCACGCCGGAACTCCCGCTCCTCTATGCGTGGAGTGACGATCGGAAGACGCTTTCCATAAAGCCACAGGAAGGCTGGACTCCGGACGGACAGTATCGTATCTTCGTCGGCGAAGGAAAGGCGGGATTCGGGAAAACCATCCCCATCTCCTCGTCGACGTTCCGTGCACCGGGATATCCGGAAATCGTTTCCATAGCGCCCCGTGACGGCGCGATCGACGTGCTTCTCGGTATCGAGAATCCGATACTCGTCCGATTCGACCGGTCGGTCAAGGATTTTTTCGTCGACTTCCGTCTCACTCCCGCGCTTCCGGTCGTTTACGAGAACGACGTGGAAAAAACAGAATTCAAGCTTCTTCCAGGCGAATCGATCAAGGCGGGAACGACATATGAACTTTCGGTCCATGTGAAGTGGCGCGGAGAGGGCGACGATACGTATGTGAAACTCGGCTCGACACGGTTTTCCACGCTTCCCGAAAAACCGAAGGAATGGAGCCGCGACCTTGCGACCAGGCTCGAGGAGGCGAGGCGTTTCGCCCGGGCGCGGGTCACGACGGGAAAGTATATCGATATCGATATCGGGAGCCAGGTCATGACGATCTTCGAGAACGGGAAACTGCTTGACGCCTATCTCGTCTCGTCCGGTCTGCGCGGCATGGATACGCCGAAGGGCGAGTATCGGATCCATAACAAGGCGAACAAACCGTGGTCGAAGAAGTATGAGCTCTACATGCCGAACTGGATGGCGATCACCTCCGACGGCAAGTACGGCATCCACGAACTGCCCGAATGGCCGGGCGGATACAAGGAGGGCGCGAATCATCTCGGTATCCCGGTCAGCCACGGGTGCGTGCGGCTCGGGGTCGGTCCGGCCAAGCGCGTCTTCGACTGGGCGGAGATCGGAACGCCGGTCATCGTACACTGAATCCGTTTTTCACCACGAGCCACCAATCGCTGTCATCCCGGGTGTATTTTTTGTCATTCTGAGTGTAACGAAGGGCCCGGCTCTCTCCGTCATCCTGAACGAAGTGAAGGATCCAGAAATCATGCTCCGGATTGCCACGCTCCGCTCACAATGACATGCAAGTGGAAGATTCCGGAAGTGATGTTGTACTAACCGGTGCAAGGGGGAAAATCTTGCACGGTACGGTCGGTTCCACAACAGAATATCGCAGTGTCGTTTCCATAACTCGCTCACAGGGGGAACTATGAGCCAGGTAGGAATCAGGATTTTTGGAAGTGCCCAAAAAGACCGACGATCGTCGACCCGTTTTCGGGTGATGACCGTCGGTCTTTTCGATGGCCGGATACATGAGTCGTGGAATGCGGTTTCATTTGTACCCTTTCGATCGAAGGGCGGGGCATCGGAGTGCACACTATTCCGGTGCCTTGTCTTTTGATTTTTCGATGGTGGCTGTCGGGAGGATGCCGAAACGATCGGCGGTTCCCGACAGGCTTGGAGCCTGTCTAGAATCTCATGTCGAGTGAACGTTTCAGAATTTTGAGCGAAAATCATGCATCGTGAGGAGGCCTATCGGGATAAGCCGACGAGCGATAAATGATTTGCAGCCAAAATTCTGGAATGTTCGCCGGCAAGCGCATTTCTTGTCTTCTCTTCTTGCGCGGTGAGATTGTAGACAGGCTCCAACAGGGGGAGTCGGGTCGGTCGGACGAATGCTTGAGGCAAGGAGGTGCAATCGCCTCGGGCATTCCGTCTGGAAATCATCACTGCCATACGCGTCGCGGCGCATATGGCAGGAAACTGGAAAGGAAGGTGAACAGACTATGAAAAAGATTCTTTTGTCTCTACCGGCGTTCGCGCTCGCTTTGGCGCTCGCGGCTCCGGTGTCGGCTTGGTGGATGCCGTCGAACGATGAGCTTGAGGTATCCAGCTCAAACAGCGCGTCCGTGTTCAATAACACGACCGCGACGAGTAAGACCGGTGGCAATATGACCCTTTTCAACAAAGGGATGATGTCCGGGAACATATCGACCGGAAATGCCGGATCGATTGCCGAGTCACACCTTACGCTGAACGGTAATGCGACCGGAATCGGCGCACCATGCAACTGCTATGACGATGTTGTCGTCAAGAGCAAGAACAACGCGTTCGTGATGAACACGACGAATGCGACATCGATGACTGGCGGCAACAAGACCATCGGCAACGGTGGGTATGTCTTCGGTGGAGGGAGCGGCAATGTCGCGAGCGGCGCAGCCGACTCGGCTGCCGGATCGTGGCTGGTGGTGAATTCCAATATCACCAGTCTTGGTGGAGGAAATTAGCGGAATAGCGCAAAAAGCGACGAAGGGAGAGGGGGCGGCCGCGGTAACGCTCCGCTCTCCCTGGGGGGGCGCATGAGGCGTCCGTTGAAATCGAAAAGTATCCCGAGTATGACATTCAAGATCATCTCATCGGTTTCCTTCATGTTCTTTCTCCTGTTTTCGAGCGGCGCATATGCCGCAACCACCATTGAAAGCAGCGGAAAGGGTGTGGTCATACGATCGGACGTGTCGGCGACAGCGGACACCGGCGGTAACAGCGGATCAGGGAATATCACGACCGGTTCAGCCACGGCGGGCAGCAGGACGGTTATACGGTCATCCGGCAACAAGACGGAAGTGAAGGTGGAAGCGACAGCGGAAACGGACGAGGGGAAATCATCCGTCAGTGTCGGGCAGGATGGTTCGGGAACGGTTTCCGTGCAGGAAAAGGACGGCGGTACGGAAACGGAGGTGGAGATATCGGTATCCGATATTCGTGATGTTCCGGCAATGTGCCTCCTCCCGGATTCGGACGGATTGTTTCCAGGCGTGATGCGGTTTTTTCGGTCGATATTCGAATGATGTTTTCATGGAAAAGACATACCGCTATGTCGCACGAGCGAGACTACATGAACGGGTGCGCGAAAAACGGAGAGCAGAAGATATACTTCTCTCCGCGCTGGTCGCGTCCGGTTGCGCCACGCCACGTTTCTTGGATTCTTCCTGCGTACGCACGGGCGATTTTTCTGAAAAAAACCTTTATCATCGGCCTTTCCTTGAGTCTCGCTTTCTATCCGGTCGCACCGGCGTTCGTCGTCGCGGACGACACGGCTCCGGCCGAGGAACCGGTCGCCGAATCCGCCGAACCGGAGCCCGAGGAAGAACCGGCGGAGGAGGAAGCGGTTCCGGAAGAGGAATCGGAAATGGTTGCCGAGCCGGCAGCCGCCGTGGATAAATCCCCGGTTCCGGAAGAAATATCGGAGCTGTCGCAGGAATCTCCGTGCGAGGAAGATGAATCCGGCGATGAAGACGGCGGATCGACCATAAAGAGTTGCAACGAGGCCGAGGCGGAAACCGACGTGGAGGCCGCGTCCGATACCGGTGAAAACTCCGTCATGAACGAGGAGCCCGAAGAGACGGAAAGTGCGACCATCGAACCGACTGATATTCCGGACGGATCCGGATCCGCTATCGGCACCGGCGACGCCGGCGCGACCGCGATTTCGGTGAACGACGTGAACACGAACATCGTCGGGGCGGACGTGGAGAAGGAGGTCGTGATCAAGGACGGATCGGACGATGAGGATATCGATCTCCTCGGGACGTTCGTCGCGGGTGACGAAGAGCCGGTCGATATCGAAGCCGCTTCGGACGGAGGATCCGGCGGACTCACTATCGAAAACGGAAACGTCGCGACGGTCGAAAATGCCGTGACCGCAGGCGCAGAGACCGGCAACAACACGATCGAAGGCGGCGGCGATGCCGCTATCGGCACCGGCGACGCTTCCGCACTTGCGGCGGCGATCAATATCGTGAACACGACGCTTGTCGGATCGAACGGACTTTTTGCCATCGTCAATATCGTCGGAGACTATGCTGGTGATGTCATCGTTCCGGGCGAGGGGCTGCTCTCTTTCGATGATGGGAATACGGGCAACCTGGAAACGGTCGAAAACGGCAACGAGGCAACCATCGAAAATACCGTCGTGGCGACTGCCGATACCGGCGGGAACGCGATCGAAGATTCCGGAACGGCGACTATTGAGACGGGCGACGCGACTGCCTCCGCTGCAAGCGAAACGGTCGCCAACACGAACTTCGTCGGTGACAACTGGCTTATCGTCGTGATCAACGTGTTCGGCGAGTGGCTTGGCGGGGTCGTCGACAGTGAGGATGCGGACGGGGACGGAGTGATGGGATATTTCTTCGGCGGCGGAGAGGACGGGGAGGGCTGTGAGGCGGAGTGCGGCGATATCGTGTCGGTCTCGGGCAAGAATGTCGCGTATATAAAGAATGCCGTCACGGCGACTGCCGATACCGGCGGGAACACGATCACCGGAGCGGACGACGCAACTATCGCGACCGGCAACGCCTCCGCGACCGCCGCAGCCTTCAATTTTGTGAACAACAACATCGTCGGCAGCAACTGGCTTCTCGGCATCGTCAACGTGTTCGGCTCGTGGGGCGGCGACCTCGTCTTCGCTTATCCCGACCTCGCCACCTCCGTCAGCGACGGTCGCGAGGCCGCGCTTCCCGGTGATACGCTCGAATACGAGGTGCGTGTCGAAAACGGTGGCAAGGCTGATGCGGAAAACGTGAAGGTGTTGTTCCGGGTTCCGGACGCGTCCGAGTTCCGCTCCGCGGGCGATGGAGCACATCGGGACGGAGACACGGTTTCTTGGATAATCGATGACCTGAAAAAAGGCGAATCGATGGGATTTTCCGTGAAGGTTTCCATCGGCGGGGATGCGTCGGACGGGGAGGAGCTTCTCGCGTACGCGCAGGCGGAAACCGGAACTGCCGAGAAACACCAGGAGAATAACGGTTCCGAAGATGAAACGAGGATCGATATCCCGGATGCCCGCATCACCTCTATCGATGCGGACGACGACCCATATCATACCGGGCTCCGCGTACGTCGGAGCAAGCCCGAGGGAGCCTATCGCGGTGGCGAGGCGATCACGCACTGGATCACGGTCGAAAACACCGGGAAACATGATGCATACGAGGTCGTCGTGTCCGATGCCTTCAATTCGCCGGACGGAACGACGATCGCGACCCCTTTGTGGCTCGTGGGCGATATCGAGTCCGGCAAGGGTGTGCGTGTCGAATACACCATCGTGATTCCGGATCAGGTGGGAGCGGGGCAGTATCGCTATATCGCGAAAGCCGAGGGGCGCCAACGCGATGATGAAGAGATACGATCGAAGAAAGCATACGCTATCCTTAGCGTAGCCGGATCCGCCTTCGCGTCGTCTTTCGGCGCGGAAACGGTCGAAGCAGCCGCTCCGGAGGACCTGTCGATTCCGGGCGAGGTGCGCGGCGCGGAAGTCGTGGACATCGCGGATATCGTCGAGAGAAAAGAATTCCCGCTCTGGATGTTGCTCCTTTCCGGCGTCGCCTATGCGCTCATGCTGAACTGGTCGTTTTTTCCATCCGGTAATCGGAGAGACCTATGAACGAGATTCAAGAAAATACGATCCCTGTGCCTGCATGGCGGTTGGTCGGTGTTCCGATTCTCGTCACCTTCGTCGCGGTCGCTTTTTGGATGGAATACTACGGTAGCATCGGCTGGTGGCCAGCCGTCCTTTTTGCCATCTGGGCGGCGCACTACGCCCGATATACGGTGAAAAGCCGCGGAGAGGGGAATATCCAGAGGAACTGATCAGCTGTTTCCTCCCAGAAATCTGGTTGAGTTGACTTTTGTGTGAACTGGTGTTTAATTTCAGTAGATTACTAAAAAGCCAGGGAATACTGCTTCCGAGAAAAGCCGGGGAAAGGTGGATATCTGAACCCCCTGGTTGACAAATCATCGGAAATTTGATTTACTAAATGACTTGCAATTGTATGCGCAGTTGTATTTTTTTATGGATTTTTATGGTATCCGAAAAAATTTCCCATCTCTTCGCGAAGCATAGGAATATCGTGCTTTATTTTTTTATCGGCGTTTCCGCTGCGGTGGTCGACTACGGGATTTTTCTCGTGTGTTTCAACATCTTCGATATCCCTTCGGTTCTTTCGACGGCGCTTTCCATAGGCACCGCGACTTTGTACGGGTTTCTCCTGAATGTGAAGTATAACTTCAAGACCGGTGACCGTATCATGTTCCGTTTCGTTTCCTATTCGATCGTAAGCGGAATCGGCATGCTGTTCAGCGTGGCGTTTCTCTATGTGTTCAACGTCCGGCTCGGATACGATGGAAACGTGATGAAGCTTCTCTCGCTCCCGTTCATTTTCGTCATCCAGTATTCGATAAATAAGGCGATCACGTTCAAGAAAACAGCCCAATAAGAAGTAATACATCGTAACGAACGGAGTATGAAGAAAAAAGTAGCGATCATCGGAGGAGGGTTTGCGGGGTTGTCCGCCGCCTATCACCTGGGTAAGGCTGGCGTTGCAGTGACCGTGTTCGAACGCGAAAAGACCCTCGGTGGTTTGGCGGGCGGGTTTTCGCTCCTCGGTATGCCGCTCGAAAAGGCGTACCACTTTTTCTATAAGGGTGACCAGCATCTCTTGGGTTTGACCAAGGAGCTCGGCATCGGTGACAAAGCCTCTTTCTATACCAGTTCGGTCTCAACCTACTACGGCGGCAAGCTCTATCCGTTCATGAGCGCCAAGGATCTTCTGACGTTTTCACCGCTGCCATTTTTTGATCGGATTCGTTTCGGGGCGAGCGCGCTCTATCTGCAGTTCCTGAAAAACTGGAAGCCACTTTCCAGGATCACGGCGTATGAATGGCTCAAGAAGTGGGCCGGTCCCAAGGTGACAGAGGTGATCTGGGAGCCACTCCTTCGTGGCAAGTTCAACAAATACTACAAAGAGATCGCTATGTCATGGTTGTGGCGTCGCATTCAGATCCGCGCCGTGTCCAAGGACAAAGGGGGCGAAAAACTCGGCTACTTTCACGGGGGGTTCGTGGCGATTGTCGATGCGATGGCGGAGAAAATCAAGGGCTTCGGTGGGACGATCATTTTGGAACAGGGGATCGATCGGATCGAAAAGAACGGAGAGGGAGCGGTGGCCATCGTCAATGGACAGCGCCAAGAGTTTGATGCGGTCGTTGCCACGGTGCCGTCGCCGGTCTTCGCTCGTCTGATGGATGGCAATGACGGCGTGACAAAAGAATACACGGACAAATTGAAGAGTATCGATTACCTCGGTGCCGTCATCATGGTGTTCGCTACCGATCAGCTGATCAGCCCGTACTTCTGGCACAATATCAACGACTCGGAGATTCCATTTTTGGTACTGCTCTCGACTTCAGCACTGACCGGTACGGAGGCTTTTAACGGCAAGCATATTTATTACATCGGTGCCTACGTGCCGGTCGAACATCGTTACTTCGCGCAAAGTGAAGAAGAGATCGCTCGGGAATGGAAGGACGGTCTGAAGAAGATGTTCCCGCACTTTGACGAGGCGCAAATCCTCGAAGAGAAACTTTTCCGCTTCAAGGACGCCCAGCATATCGTCGGCACTGACTACATCGACAAAATCCCGGCTTACCAATCACCGGTGCCTCATGTTTTCCTTTCGAACTTCTCACAGATCTTTCCCGATGACCGCGGTACGAACTACGCTATCGAAGAGGGAAAAAAGGTATCGAAGCTTGTCTTGGAGTCATTCGGTTCCCTCACGAATTGAAACGGCAATGGAAAAAAGAACTGAAACAATAGATGTCACGATACTCCTCCCGACTTTCAACGAGGCTGACAATGTCATGCCGTTGATACGGGCTCTTGATGCGGCGCTTGACGGCGTGAAGTATTCCACCGAGATCCTTTTCATCGACGACAGTTCGGACGATACGCCGAAACGGATAACGAAGGCGATGAAGCTCTATCCGAATGTTAGGATGTTGCATCGTCCGAAGGCGAAGCGGAACGGACTCGCGATGGCATTCGTCGACGGATTTCAGGAAGCGAAAGGGAACTACATCCTGTGCATGGATTCGGACCTTCAGCATCCCCCGGAAGTCGCTCCGGAGCTCATTCGGACCATCATTTCCTCGAAAAAAGATATCGTCGTGGCGAGCCGCTATGTCCCCGGAGGAGGTGCCGACGGGCTTGGTACCGCGTATCGGAAATTCGCGTCGCATGTCTGCCGGGTGCTTGCCTGGATATTTCTTCCGCAGACGCGAAAGACGACCGATCCGGGAAGCGGTTTTTTCATCATGCAACGTGACCTCGTGAAAGACGTTTCTTTCGGCGGTCTTCGTGGGTTCAAGATATTGATAGACGTCCTGTCCCGGACGCCGTGGTCACAAGTCGATGAAGTGCCGTATGTATTCCGGAAGCGGGAGAATGAGACGAGTAAGGCGACGCTCGAACAGGGATATCAATACATTCTTCACCTCCTGCATCTTCGCAAACAGACCATAGAACTTGTCCGCGAGGAACGGCGACAGGAGCGTGAATATCTGAATCGTTCCCTGTCCGAAAAGAAAACCTCCGACACGATGTCCGGGAGATTGGATCTGCATGACATCCCTATCATCGCTCTTGTGATCGCTGTCGGATGGCTGCTTGTCGGGTATTTCACCGGATATCCGTTCATCTATACCGGTTACGAGGATTGGATCTATCATGCTTTCCGGGCGCAGTCCCTTGAACAGTACGGTATGCCGTCGTGGAACCATGTCTGGGCGAACGGGATGAATATCTGGAGGCTGTACCAGTATCTCCAGCATCATCTGATCCTCGGTATCGCGAGCGCCACCGGGCTGCCGATCACTACTGTACTCATCTATCTCATGGTCGGCGTGTTTGTCGGTCTTCGCATCGCGCTCTATGCTTCGCTGCGTCTTCTGGGAGTGAACCGCGTCTTCGCAGCAGCAGCCGTCCTGCTTTCCTATACCATGGTACAGGAGTGGGGTTCCATGCAGGATTATTCCATCTATCTTTCGTTCGCCGTACTTCCCTTGTATGTTCTTTTGTGGATACGGTCGTTCGATAATCTCGCTCTTGCTTCAATCCTTACCGCCATAACCGGCGCTATATGGACGGTGCATCCGGTGCTCGGTTTCAGCCTGAGCATACTTCTCGGTTTTTTCGTCCTGTTTTCGCCAATCAAGAATGATTCCCGGAAACTCTTCATGCTTGCGGTGATCTACCTTGTCAGCGCGACGCCGTTCTTGTCCCAGTACTTCACTTCAGGATATCTCTTCACGAACCCGATATTCAAATCGTCGATATATCTCTCGTTGTCGCTCATCCCGGTGTCCGGCGGACTCAGCTTCCTCTATTGGGCCGTCTTCGTCGTTTCGTGGCTTCTTTTGATCATCAGGTCCGATCGCATCGCGCCTTGGGTGAAGGCACTCTTTTCCTTTTCTTCGTTCTATCTCCTTCTCATTTCCCTCGGTCAGAACGGCTTCCTCCCCGGGTTCCTTTCACAATTCCAATTCTCGCGCGGCCTGCCGATCATCGGGTTCACGCTCGTCTATTCTTTCGCCGCGATCTTCAGTCAGACTCTCGGGGATATCCGCTCACGTTCCGCGATGTCGCTCGCGGTCGGATTCATGGCGATTTCCATTTCCGGTGCGATCAATACGGCTTCCGGGTTCTATGTTCCGCCGGTGGTGAACGCCATTGAGAATCCGGTGGCAGTCTATTTCAAGGACCGCGCGCTTCCGACCGGAAGCGTCTACTACGACAATGTTTCCGAGGCGAGCTATTTCGCTCCGCAGGGGATCCGGTTCGCGACTTCATACAACGAGCACGCGCAACCGCATCCGTACTCGACCCGCCTCCGCATGCTCATGCGGCAGAGTGTCGCCTATACCGGCGTTTCAGAGAATCATATCCGAACCGTCGAGAATTATGCCGCGGTGCTCGGAATCGAATATCTCTTCCTCCCCACGACTTCGCCGCTTATTTCCGGACTGACGGAGAAAGAGAATCCGTATTTCGAGAGGCTTGAAGAAATCGAAAGCGTCCACCTCCTTGATACGGTCACGGTCCTGAGATATACCGGTCCGATACGCTATGCATATGTGTTCGATCGTCGCGATATTCCCGAAGAACTGTTTTCCGGCGATATCCCTCTTCCGACGCTTCATGCGTCCACGTATCAGCGCTGGGATGTGCCGATCGGCACGATGGCCGATCTGCTCCGATCGGACAAGGGTACCCCTCTTCCGCTTTCGTTCGTCGGTCCGGACGGGCTCGATGTCGATATTTCGTCATATCGTGATCTTTCCGGTTTCGAACAGCCGGTATTGTTGATCATGCAGAGCTTCGATGATGCCTGGAGTGTCGAGGGGGGCGAGGGCGTCGGGATATCGCCGACCCCGCTCCGATTCATGCGTATCGACCTCTCCGAAATCCCCGAAGAGCGGGACCTGGTATCGCTCAAGAATAGTTGGCCGTGGTGGCACTGGCCTGCGCAGTCCGTCGGCCTCATCATGATAGGAGCGACTTCTGCGGCATATTATTTCAGTCGGAAGCGCAAGGTTCAATAAACGGGAAACAACCTATGGAACATCAGAGACAGCTTTCCGCGACGCGGATCAGCAACATGACGATATTTTTCCTGCTCGCGGCCCCGTTCGTGGTCGCGTTGTATGGGACGTTCGTCTTCAATCCCACGAACGCCGACCACCTGATCCTGTATGCGTTCCAGGTGATGGCCGACTCTATCAGTGTCGTCGTTTTGATGGGGCTCTGGGCGACAGTGCTGCTCGATGTCATCGTGGACACGCATCATCGGATGACTCGGAAATGGGACAAGGAATGGATGGACCGTGAACAGCCGACGCTCGATATCATCGTCACGACCGCCGGAGAACCGATCGAGGTCATCCGTGAAACGATCGCTTCCGTCGTCGCGCTCCGCTATCCGCATGAAACGTATATCTTCGATGACGGGCGCTCCGTGGAGGTGAAGGAGCTCGCGGACGAGCTCGGAACGAATTATGTTTCACGGAAAGATCGGGCGCATGCCAAATCCGGGAACCTCAATCATGGGTTGAAGTATTGCACGGGGGAATTCTTCGCGGTGTTCGATGCCGATCAGGTCGTCGAGCCGGAATTCATCGATACGCTCCTCCCGTTCATGGTCGAAGCGAAGATAGCGATGGTCCAGTCGCCCCAGCACTACACCAATACCGAGCGCTTCATCGCTGCGGGAGCCGCGCAGGCGCAGGAAGTGTTCTACAAATACGTCTGTCCGTCGAAAAATATCTCGAACTCGGCTTTTTGCGTCGGAACGAACATGATTTTCCGACGCGCGGCCATAGAGGGTATCGGTGGGATAGCGCTCAATAAGTCGGAGGATATCTGGACTTCGCTCAAGCTGCATGAGGGCGGATGGAACACTATTTTTGTGAACCGCGTCTTGGCTCGTGGACAGGCCCCGGACAAGGTCGTCGTCTATTTCAAACAGCAGCTCCGGTGGGCGAGCGGCGGTCTCAAGATGCTTTTTCACTACAATCCGATGCGATCAAGCTCGCTCCATCTCGATCAGCGCATCCAGTATGTCATGTCGAACGCGTTCTTCCTCGTCGGGATGTCGATGGTCGTGTATCTCCTCTTTCCGCTCCTGTATCTCCTGTATGGGATAAAGCCGCTCCAGGCGGACAGCACGCTCTATTGGGCCGTCCATTATCTCCCGTTCTTCTTCCTGTATTATTCGCTCACCTGGCTCCTTACGGGACGACTGAGTATCGCGACGGTCGCGACCGCACTCGCCACCTTTTATCCGTACGTTCTCGCGCTTCTCTCGGTCATATTCAATCGTGAGCAGGAATGGACGGCGACGACTTCGAAGAAAAGTTCGCAGGGGTATCTCATGGAATGGATATGGCCGCATATGGTGATCATCATCCTGACGCCGTTCGCCATCATCGTCGGATGGTATAATGCCTACGATTTCTGGTCCACGGTCATGTACAGCGTCTGGGCGCTCGTAAATATGTATCTTCTCGGATTGTTCCTGACCGGAGAACGCCGGTTCGGTGTCGAGTATCGTCTCCCGGAGGAGATGGAAAAGCCGCAGGAAGCATAACTATAATCATTCGGAACCTATGGAATCGAAGAATATGCCCTTTCGGAAATATATCGTGAACGCCCTCTATCTGACGGTCGTGTTCGCGGCGGTCTTCCTGGTCGCGACGCAGGCGCTCGTACGGAAGATCAATACCTACAATCTCGCGGAGAAGCTGTTATTTCTGACTGTGGACAAGCAGGATGTCAATATTTCGACCACCATCGCGGGAAAGGTCGAGGAAGTCCGCTTCAAACCTGGGGATCACGTGAAGGAGGGCGATATCATCGTCCGTCTGTCCGATGAAAGCGTCACCGCCCGCGTAGAGGCGCTCGAGGACGTTGCCGACGACAATCTTTCAGCGAGAACCGAGCTCGAACTCATCAAATCGCGCGCGACGGAGTATGATGTGAGGGCGACGCGCAGCGGGATCCTCTATGAAATCCCTGTCACCAAGGGGTCGTATGTGCTCGGTGGCAGCGCGATAGCGACACTGTTCGCGGATGAGGATGTGAAGCTTGTCGGATCGATCCGCCCGGAACAGTATGCGCTCATTGAGAAGCGCCGTGGTATCACGGTCTTCAGTGCGCGTCTCGGGCAGGCGTATATCGCTTCCTTCGAGGGAGTCGGCAAGGTGAAAGAAGATGCTCCGATCATCGATGCGAACGGGCAGCCGCAGGTCGCGCAGGAAAAATATGAGATACTGTTCACGCTCCGTGATGAAGAAGCGGGCGCATCCTTTATCGAAGGTGAGCGCCTGGATGTGATACCGGACGATCGGGCCGGGGAGCATCTCAGACCGGTGGAGCGGTTGACCCTTATCTGGAACAGTCTTATTCTCGGAGTCGATCCGAACTCCATTCTCGAACGGAATGAAACAGAAAAATAAATATTGGTTCAGGTGGCACCTCCTCGTGATCGTAGTGATCATCGCCGGAGCCGTCTTTTGGCGGATGACGCCGCACGAAGACGTCGTCGTGTCGGATATCGGGAAGAATCCGACCGCGGATCCGATCGAAAAAAACGAGACGAAGCAGCGGAGCGTCGTGATGAAAACGAACAGCTGGTTTTCGAGCGTGTATAAGAAATTTCCCACGGCACCGATGTTCGTCCTGCCGGGATCCTATCGTTTCGACGAGAAGGGTCTTTCTCTCGGTATCCCGTCCGTTTCGGCGACGGAAAACGCCGTTTTCGGAAGCTTCGACCCCTTGTGTTCGGTGGGTATGCGATCCGAAACGACCGGAGTCGATATCGACCGATATGGGGATTGGGATGCCTCTTTTTTCGTCCGGAGCGGTGTATCGCCGTGGCGGGTCCACCTGTCCCAGGGGTCCCCGATCGTTTCCATACATGCATTCGACGGACCGATGATCCTCTCCTGCGCGGACGGGGTCGAACGAAGTCCTATCGAAAACGGCGTCGTACTCAAGCGGGGTCAATCGGTAGTCATCGTCCAGGGGCGCGGCGCTTTCTCGCTTGGGGGTGACGGGCTTTCTTCCGGCACGGCGGAACTGCTTTCGTCGGAAAAGACTTATCGCATCATTCTTGTCCCGCAGGAAACGGACCAGCCGATTTCATTCTTTGCGGAACTCCCGTGGAACCGGATTCTTGATACACGCGTGGAGTATCGCCATGCCGATGGAAAGATCTTCGCGGACTATTCCTTTTCGCGGGAAAACGATGAATCGATTCTCTCTACTCTCTGGCCGCATCACCGGTCCGGGATGGGAGCGGATATGATCGATGCCCTCGGGACCTATCGCACTTCGATCGGTGATTTCCGGCTCGTTCGGACGAAGGGATTTTCCATCGCCTACGACGATCCGGATTTTTTCTTTTCCTTCGATCCGGTGAGTGATCCGTCCGCCAAAGCGAAGATAGAGGAGATGATCCGCGAGGATGTGAAGCGGCTCTCGGCAGAGACTCCGCCCGGGGGCGTCTATTTCCGTGGAACCTGGCTCGGCGGTCTTGCGAGCGTGGCACAGCTTGCCGATACGTACGGGATGAAATCGGAGAAGGATGCGTTACTCGATATCCTGGAAAAGGAAACGCTTTCCAGTCTTGGGAATTTCACCTACGACGAAAAGCTATCCATCCTTGCCGCGAAGAACGACGAATTCGGGAATAAGGAGGGAAACGACCATCATTTTCACTATGGATATTATCTGCGGGCGTCCGCCGTGCTTGTCTCACTCCGCCCCGAGCTGCGCCCGAAGGTGGAGCAGATCATGAACGAACTGGCTCTCGATATCGCGAATACCGACCGCACCAGTACACGGTACCCGTATGTGCGAAACTTCGCCCCCTACGATGGACATTCCTGGGCGGATGGCTTCGCGCTCTTTAATGACGGAAACAACCAGGAATCGACATCCGAAGCGCTGAACGCCTGGTACGGGGTGTGGATGTGGGGTGAAGTGACCGGAAACGACACTTTCAAAAAAACAGGAGCCGAACTTTTCGCAGTCGAGCTTGCCGGAACGAAGGCGTATTGGTTCGGAAAAGACAATCCCTTTCCCGCCGGGTACGCGCACGCGATGGCGTCTCTCGTCTGGGGAGGTAAGCGCGATTTCGCGACATGGTTCAGTGGGGACCCGATGCATATCCATGGCATCCAGTGGCTCCCAATCACGCCCGCGTCGCGGTATCTTTCGACGCTTCCGAATACCGGCGAACGTGTCGCGGAAGTTTTGCGAACCCACCCGAACCCGACCACGCACGAATGGGGCGACCTCTTTCTCGCGTACCGGTCGTATACCGATCCCTGGGCTGTAGCCGGTTCGCTTGCGGCGGTTTCGGACAAGGTTGCGATCAAGTCCCGCGCACTTCTCTATCAGACAACCTATCGGAATATCGAAATTTCACGGAATGGTGGGCGCTAGTGGTGAAGACTTGACAGAAAATTGACCGAAGCGTCGGTCAAAGTGTACAATTTAAGAAGAAACGGGTGTTTCTTTTTGGAAAACAAACAATTCAATTCAGGTTATTTCCTCCCTATGGGTGAAGGTGGAAAATTGCCGCTTTCTCGAAAGAGAGCCGATGGAAGTTCGACAGATTTTTCTGTGTAACTTCCATCGGCTTTTTTGATGGCCGAAAAGTTCTTTGTGTGATTTCGGGAATCGGAGTCTGTCGCAGGGTGTCCCGCCCGGAAGCGTCGATGCGACAAGTCATGGAGGGACTGTAATCTGTTTTTCATGTAATGCTATGACGAATATATTGAAGAGCCTTTTCGTCGTCGTCGCGGTCGCGGCGGTGGCGGGTGGAGCGACGTGGGCGTATTTCACCGATACGGAAACCGTGAGCGGAAACACGTTCGCGGCGGGGACGCTTGATTTCAAATTGAACGGGGATCTGACGGCATCCAATTCCGTGAATCTCGGGAATATGATTCCGGGAGAGTGGTATGGTCCGTATAAGATGGAAGTGTATAACCAGCTTTCCACCATGCCGATCAAGTATCGGTTCCAGGACGGTCCCGTGAGCGAGAGTGTCCCGGGGTTCTATGACAAGCTCAATGTGAAAGTGGAGCACGGCTACTGTATCGGTGGGACCGAGTACATCAATGAGACCTACGAGCAGATCCACACGCTCAGGAACATGCTGTTCGAATCGCCGTCCGGTTCGATCACATCTTCGACAGGGGGGTCGCTCGGGACGAACATCTCGCATTGTTTCAAGCTCTCGTTCCAGCTTGACCCGTCGGCCGGAAACGCGCTTCAGGGTGGAAGCGCGGTCGCCAATATCGTCGTAGATGGGACGCAGGTGAACAACCCAGGTTGGGCAGAGTAGTCCGATCTCCTCTCACTCCGTGAATATCATGGGGTGGAGGGAGCGAGGAAACGCTCTTAAGGGGAGAAGACTGCCGTTGGGTACCCCACCCGGAAGTGTCGATGCGGCAGGAGGGGAAATAATTGGATAATCATTATAAAAAAACTATGTTTAATATCTTGCGAAGCCTCTTTGTGATCGCGGCTGCGGTCGCAGTGGTCGGAGGTACCTATGCGTATTTCAGCGCGAACAAAACAGCGGGCGGAAACACCATCACGACGGGGACACTTTCGATCGACATCCAGGGACAAAATACGGATGCGGTTATGACGTCATTTACTGTCACCGGTCTTATGCCGGGAGAAACCACATTGGTTAATTTCGATGTGAAGAACACGAGTACGACGGGTGTGCAAATTCGCGGCGCGGCGTTCGGGAGTTGGGTGACCCCTGGTCTTGATGCCACGAAGATCAAGGTAACGAAGGTTGAGCGATGGGATGGGAGTGTCTGGGCAACGCTCGCTTCCGTCGATCCTATCACGGGAATTTTCTATGACAGCCCGTTGGGGGATGATGTTGGGAACTACACTATTCCTGCTGGAGGAAAATCGCAGTTCCAAGTGACAGTTAAGCTCGATACGACCGCTGGTGATGCATACAAGAGCCAAGTATACAACGCATCCCTCGCGGTGCAGGCGCGTCAGCTCGGAGCGGGTCCGGGCGAGTGGCCAACAAGCTTGACGACCGGATTCTAGTCCGATCTCCTCTCACCCCGTGAATATCATGGGGTGGAGGGAGCGAGGATAATCGGAACCATATGCTGAAACGAATCGTTTCCCTCATGCTTAATGTCGTCGTGACAGGATTCCTGGTCGTGGCGGGACTTTTGGCACTTTCGACTTTTTCGCTCTTCGGTCTGCGGTCTTTCGTGGTGCTGTCCGGATCGATGGAACCGGCGGTGCACACGGGAAGCATCGCGCTTGTCCGACCGCTTGCCGAATACGGTGTCGGGGATATCGTAACGAAGCGGACGAGCGATGAGGGTGTGACGATAACGCACCGGATCATCCGTGAGGAGATCGGCGAGAACGGGAAATCGTTCGTGCTGAAGGGAGATGCGAACGAAGCGCAGGACGCGGGACTGACACCGGAGAGCGACATCATCGGGCGGGTATTTTTTAGCATCCCGTATCTCGGATTCGTGGTCGAGTATGTGAAAAAGCCGGTCGGATTCATTCTGCTTATCGTCATTCCGGCGGTCATCATCATATACGAGGAACTCGGCAGGATGCGGCGCGAGGCTGTTCTTCTCTGGAAGAAACGCGCGGCCGCGCAGAATCCGGTCGAACCGGAAGAAGAAAAGCCTGAGATCAAGTCGATTTTTTTCGAAGAAGCAAGCGACCCGTATCCTGAACCCGTGAAGAAAAAGCGGAAAATAGTGTGAACATATGTTGAATCGGTACGCACAACTCGCATTGCGGAATATGGCGCGGAGCCTAGGGAGGCTCGCGTTCGCCGGTTTCGCCGTGTGGGCGGGCGTACACATATCGCTCATTCCCGGGACGAACGCATCGTTCTCGGGCGAAGAAGCTGTTTCGGGAAACGCTTTTTCCGCCGGGTACTGGATTCCGATGCTTTCGATGTCCGTGACTCCGGTGTCCCCGGACGGCGACGGTGGCTTTTATGAAACGACCCCATGCGTGACGCTTTCGTATGCCGGTCTTTCTTCCGGTACGGCGACGATCTGGTATGAACTTTCGGATGACGGTGATCCGGTTTCCGGCGGCACGCGATATTCCGGTACGTGCATTCCGATTCCCGATGCTGATCCGACTCATTTTCAGGCGATCGCCGTGAGCGATGTGAACACCGGGTGGACGAGTGCCGTCGTTTCGGAGGACTTCAAGGTGGACACCTCTTCGGTATCGCCGGGTGATGTGCTCATAAACGAAGTGATGTGGATGGGGTCGTCGGAAAGTACGTCGGATGAATGGATCGAGCTCTACAACACGACCGGGCATGATATCAGTATCAAGAACTGGAATATCGAAGGAGCGGTTACGGGTTCCGGTGGGCACCTCGAGATTTCGGGCGGCTCCGGTGGTCCGTCGGATGATATCGTCATTCCCGCTCATAGATATTTCCTTATCGCCCATTACGACGATGATCACTCAAACTCCGCGCTCGCCGTGGATCCCGACCTCGTGAAATCGAATCTCTTGCTTCATAACACCTATTCGACGAACGGATCACTTATACTGAAGGATGAAAACGGTGATACGATCGACAAGACACCGACGCCGGTGAATTTGAACTGGCCCGCCGGATATAACGATTCGTCCTTCAAGAAATCGATGGAACGCAATGCGGATCCGGGAGACGGGACGGATGCGAATGACTGGCACACCTGCGAAGATTCCGGCTGTACGGATGATGATTTCTGGAAATCCGAAACCGCAGGGGACTATGGGACGCCGAAGGCTGAAAATCTTTCGGAAAACGAAGGATCGAATCATGATTTCAGTGGGGTGTCACACGAGGATACCGAGATGGAACTTCCCCCGACGGAAATCCTTCAGGAGATCTTCGATCCGGTGAAAGAGGAGCCGACCGATGAGGGGAAAGAATCGGATGAGAATGATGAGAAATCTTCCGATGGCGAAGAAGTCGAGGAACAGCCCGTCGAGGTGTTTCCGGTTGTCAGCGAAGCGGATGTGTTGATTCCCTTTCCGGTCGACGCTGTTCATGTGGAAGACATCCTGAAGGATGTGGCGGTTTCCGATGATGTTACCGGTTCGGAACCAACGAGCGAATCCGATACGAAGAGCGAGGATACCCCGACGCAGGAAGAGGCGAAACAGGAGGACGTCGAGGAGGAAGACGCAGGCGAAGAGGACGCAAAAGAAGATAATGAGGATTCGAATGATGAGGGTAGCGACGGAAAGAATGAAGATGAGGATATTTCGGATGCGGATGATGAATAAACGACGTATGATTGGATACACAATGAGAGCATTCGCGGCGCTGCCTGTTTTGATATTTTTTGCAGCAGGGCTGTTCTTGGTGTCTCCGGTCCTGGCGGCGGATGAGCTTGATCTCGATCGGAACGATGACGAGTGGTTTGGTGTGGAAAATATGATGCCGGGCGAGTCGGCGACCGAGGAATTCTGCGCACAGAACGATCACGCGACCGAGGCCGGGGATTACTTTCTCAATATCGACGATGTGGCGGACGGTGATCTGGCGAATCGGCTCAAATTCTATCTTCGCGACAAAAGCTCTGGGAAATACCTCATCGGCGGATCCGGTGATCGGTTCACGGTGGACGAAATGAACAGTGCGGGGGATGTCTTCATCGAACGACTCGAACCGGGCGAGGAGAACTGCTATAGCATGAAGATAAAGTTCGACGAAGACGCAGGGGATGATTTTCAGGACCGCGAAGTGACTTTCGATTTCAACTTCACTCTTGTGTCCGAGGTCGCAGCGGGTGTAACGCCGCCCTTTCGTCTCGGGGTTCCCGAGGGCGGCGTCGAACCGACTCCGGAAGAAATCGCGGAGGATTTCCCCGCTGTTGCCGGAGCGGAAACCGCTGAAGAGGGTGAAGTCGCCGGGGCGGCCGGAACCGCGGCATGTACGAGCTGGCCGCTTTGGGCGTGGATCCTGCTCCTTGTCGCTCATACCGGTATCACGAACGTGAAACAGCTTTTCCATGGGCTGGTGATACGACAGTGGGGATCGGCTCTCCAGGCCGGGTCCGCCGCTGGAGCACTTCTGTCCTGGTATCTTTACGACGGTTGTCGTTCGTATTCTCCGGAAATCCCTATCGCTATAATGGTCATAAGCGCCGCTTCATCGCTCCTTTCTTTCCGTTGGCGTGGCGTTCCCGGCGAATAGACGCTACGGTTTCGCGTCTTGACGGGGTGGCAGAAAAAGAGTATAATATACTGTTAAGTGAAATAGCGGAAACAAGGGAAAAAATCGACATCGAAAATCAAAAACCGGCCGAAACACATACGCATTCTCCCCGTGTCCTGGTTGGTTTTTTTATTTTGTTTTCCATTTTTTTAACGTTGATAAGTAATCGATCGTCACTATGATGCACATCATCATGAAAAAGCGTTCATCTTTCCGGTTGATCCGCGCCTTCGATGCCGTGGTCATCCTCGCGTTGATATTTCAGCCGGTGAGCGCGCCGGTGTTTTTTGCACCGTATGTGGCGGTCGCGGACGACGTAACTGCTCCTGTCGAGGAGACCCTTGCCGAAGCCGAGACTACCGAAGAGGAACCGGCTCCGGTCACACAAGAGGGGGAGCTCCCTGCGGACGAAAGTCAGGAGGAAGCGGAAGCTGCTTCTGATGTGGAACCGACGTTGGTTCCCGTTGAAGATGAGACCGAGGAGGGAATCGTCGAAGCGGAGGGCGATGCGTCCATCGAGGCTCCTGTGGAAGAAGGGAGAGTCGAGGCGGAGGGCGAATCGTTCATCGAAGCACCCGCGAAACAAACCAGCGTCGAAAGGACTTCCGAGCCCGAAAAAACAGAGGAGGATGGTGATTGTGATGGTGACGCGCGATGCGCTGAGCCGGTCTGTTCGGAGGATTCCGTCGTGAACGGTTCGTTCGCTTCGCCTGATGTGAAAAACGGGTACGTATGGGACTATTTTGATAATAACGAGGTTTCCGGATGGGAAGCGGAGTGGTATGGTGGATCATCTTCGTTCCAGAATCTGAATCGTCCGCAGCCGAAAATCGAAATCCAGGCCGGATTGTATGGGTGGGCATCCGAATCGGAGCAGTATGCCGAACTCGATTCCGATTGGGACGGTCCGAACGGGTCGGTAAGCGGCGAGCCGGCTTCGATTTCGCTCAAGCAGACGATCCCGACGGTACCGGGGTACGGGTATGTCCTCACCTGGGATTATTCCGCGCGTCCGAATCATGCCGATAACAAGCTGAAGGTGGAGGTGGACGGCGACAGTATTTTCGAGAGCGGCAAGATTGCCGGTGGCGGAAGCATCCATTGGATCACGGAATCGTATGCGTTCACCGCTTCGGATGATTTCACGACGATCAGCTTCACGGAAACCGGCAGATCCGATTCGCTCGGCATGTTCCTCGATAATGTCGGTTTGGAATGCCTCGGGTCGGAAGATCCAGCCGAAGGAAGGATAATCGTGAAAAAAGAGACGGTTCCCGATCGCGATGAGACGGCTTTCGATTTCGTCTTGAACGATGAGGAGTTCTCGCTTTCCGACGGGCAATCATACGAGGCGGTGCTTCTCCCCGGGAAATATTCCGTTTCGGAAACCGTTCCCGAAGGGTGGGAGTTGACGAGCGCGGTCTGTACCGGTGAGGAATCCGCCCTGGATATCGATCTTTCGGACGGAGAGACGGTCACTTGCACGTTCACGAATACGAAAGACGAGCCGGTCGTGGTTCCGGAGACGGGGAAAATCACCGTCGAGAAGCGAACCAAGAACGCCGGGAGCGATCAGTTGTTCTCCTTTATCCCGAGCTATTCCGGAAATTTCCTGCTTTCGAACGGAGGGTTCCAGGTGAGTGATTCCCTTGTGCCCGGGTTCTACAGCGTTCGGGAGGCGGAGCTGTACGGATGGGATCTTTCGGCGCTCACCTGTGTCGATCGTGCGGGTGTTTCGACTGTATCCGTCGACAAGAACGGCATGACCGCAGGGATACAGCTCGCCGCCGGCGGTGACGTTCTCTGCACGTTCACGAACAAGGACACCAAGCGGAGCGATGATCCGTGGGATGGAAATGGGGGGAATGGTGGCAATGATGGCCGCGATGGAACGACGGGCGGCGGGTTCGCTGCGACTGCCTTGGCAGCCGGTCCGGTCGTGATTTCCGGCACTGTCGCAGCCGGAGCGGCTGAGACGGTTGCGGAGGACGGTCCGGTCGAAGAAATCGAGTCGGGTATCGTCGAGGGTGTCAGTGACTGCGTCGGCGGATGGCCGCTCTGGGCGTGGATCCTGCTCGTCATCGTGCATACCGCGGCGTCGACGCTGAAGCGCGTTGTCCGGAAGCCCGTGGTTCAGAAATGGGGGATTCCGATGCAGCTCGCAAGCGCGCTCGTCGCGCTCGTCGTCTGGTACCTGTTCGACACCTGTCGTGAATACTGGCCGTATGTCCCGGTCGCGATAGTGTTCGTCAGTGTCGCGTCGCTCCTTCTCTTCCGACACTGGAAGAAGTAGGGCGCGTACGTATCCTGCAGAATAAAAAAATCCCCGGAGCGTATCATATGCGTTCCGGGGTTTATTTTTGTCGCCCTGGCTTTCGTCTGCCTGTGGTGCTGTGGTCGTATCCGTCCGGCATGGAGCCGAAGAGTCGGAACAGGTCGACGTTGCCGAAAAGAAGGTCGATCAGTCGTGGGTTCGGTGGATTCTTGCGTGGCGGTCTTTCTTTTGGGAAGGGGAGGATTCGTGCGGTCATCGGCGGCTCCTTTCGTATGTGTTTTTCTGCCGGGAAAGAACTGTCTTCACTATACGGGAAAGTACCGGTCCTGTGAATGTCCGTGTATGAAAAAATCGCCCCGATACGATGTATCGGAGCGATGGGTGGTTCTGCTGTTGTCAGTGGTGACGGTGACGCGTACCTTCGTCCGGGTTTCCGAAGACGATGTCGAGAACAGATTTCGTGATGCGGATCCAGATGACGATCACGATACCGATCGAGACGATCACGTCGGCGAGCGGGATGCCGGCGTAGGCGAGCGCCGTACCGAGGAGTGCGGCGATGCTTGCGCCGATGTCGGTGACGATGTGGAGCCGCTGCCAGTTATGGGTCACGTTGCGGTGTTCGGCCGGGGCGCCTTCGAGTATCCACAGCTGCTTCCAGTTGATGAAGAGCGCGATAGCTGCGAAGGGTATCGCCCATCCGCTGACGAGGTGCGTCTCGTCGTGAAGCCTCGTGAATGCCTCGTCCAGTATGAGCCACGAGATGATGAAGATGAGGACGGCACTGATGAGACCGCCCACTTTTCGGAGGTGTGCTTCGTTTTCGGTGAATCGGGCTCGATGCGCGATGAAGGCGGAGAGGATATTCTCGGCTCCGTCGAAGAGCGTGTGGAACGCATCGGAGAGAAGCGCGAGGCTGTTGGTAAAGAGCCCGCCGGCGAGTTCTATACAGAAAAGCGAGAGGGAGAAGAGCGAGAGCCTCTGGTACCGGTCGCTTTCCTTCTTGCAGGTGCAGATGCCGGTCGTGAGGTGGGGGCAGGCATCGATATGTCCGTTGGGCATGGCAGGACTCCTTTTCGGCGTGAGGTTGTGAAAAAAACGATACGCCGCAGTATGAGGGGAAACGGGCTTCCGGTCAAGTCCTTGGCGAAAACGGTATTCTTGCCTTATTCCGGTTTTTTTGGTACGGTAATGAAGTTCCGGATGGCATGACTTTTTGTCATTCCCGTGAAAACGGGAATCCAGGATAGATAGAGGGGCCTGTAGTAAAGTGGTATTACGCAGCATTCGCATTGCTGAGTCGGGAGTCCGATTCTCCCCAGGTCCACATCATGAAAATCCGCTCGCGAGGGCGGATTTTTGCTCTTGCGGTTATTTGACAAATGTGGCCTAATTTACTAGGATGTCTCTACCGAGACGGGAAACCGGATCGGTCCCCGGAAGGGGAGTCGGCGTTTTTTTTACAACATGTTCACCTGAAGGAGAGCGAAATGAGCCGATTTTTGATGATTGTGCTTTTGTGTCTGCCGTTTTCCTTCGGGAGAGCTGCGGAAGAGGATATCCGCCTCGTGTTCGGCGGCGATGTGACGCTTGCCGCGTGGTATGGGGAAGTCGTTCCGGATGTCTACGACCATGAGTGGCCGTTCGCACGGCTGCAGGGGCTGTTCCGCTCCGCGGATGTCGTGATGGTCAATTGCGAGACGGCGATCACGCGTTCGGAGAAACGGGAATCCAAGCAGTTCAATTTCAAGATGGATCCAGACCTCGTCCCGATATTTCCGAAGGGAGGCATATCGATCGTGACGCTCGCGAACAACCATGTCTATGATTATGGCGCCGAGGAGCTGCGCGACACGCTTGCCTATCTCGACGAAGCCGGCGTGAAACATGTTGGTGCCGGTATGACGCTTGCCGAGGCAAGACTGCCCGTTTTCCGTGATATCAAGGGAAAGCGACTGGCTTTTCTCGGATACGGAAACTATTCTCCGGCAACCGAAAACGGTCCTGGAACGGCGTATCGGTATCCGGAGCATGTCGCTTCCGATATCCGACTCGCCAAGGAATCCGGCGCCGATATCGTGATCGTCAATTTCCATTGGGGACTCGAACGGGCGACCGAGCCGACCGAACGCGATCGCACACTCGCCTATATCGCGATCGACAGCGGCGCGGATGTGATCGTCGGGCATCACCCGCACGTACTTCAGCCGGTCGAGATTTACAAGGGCAAAGTGATCGCGTATTCGCTCGGCAACTTCGTGTTCGGCGGAAACAGGAGAGCAGGAAAAGACAGCGCGCTCCTTGAGGTTCTCGTCGCGCCGTCGGGCGATATAGTCCATCGGATGCTGCCGATACGTATCGACACGGCGGAGACGAGATATCAGCCGTATCTCATCGATCAGGAAGTCCGACTCGCCGATGGTAGAGCGAAATGATTCCGGATTCGGAGCCTTCTTCAGGGAAGGCTCCTTTTTTCTCTTCGGACGGCATGGTGTATACTGGGAACGTGTTTTCGAAAGTTTGCAGACATGACATTTTCTGAAATACCGGTATGGATTCGACGCTGAAAAAGAGCCTCGTTGCTGCACGAAAATTCATCCGGAAAAACAGGAAGTGCGTTCTTTTGTGGGGCGTGGCGGTTCTCGGCCTCGGCATGATCGTCTCCCTCTTTTTTCTGCTTCGACCGCTGGTCTGGGATGAGGGATTCAGGAATCCGTTCGCGAGGGAAACGGTCGTGCTGCCCCCGACATTCCTGAAAATCGGATTCGTGAACGATTGGGAATACGGTTCGCGGAAGCGCGTGAATCACAAGCTGACGAGCCAGGCTTCGGTGGAACTTCGAAAAGCGGTCGATTACCTGAACAATGAATTCAAGCCGGATCTCGTCGTCGGTGGGGGTGACTATATCGAGAGTTCGGCGGTCAAGAAGGAGAAGGCCAAGGATCAGCTGCGGGAGGTGAACGATATCTTCAAGACGCTTGCCGCGCCGCGACTCTACGCACTCGGGAATCATGACATGCGTTCGCTCACCAAGGCGGAAGTCCGGGAGATTCTGGAGATGCCGGACAATCACGCCGTTTCGGATATGGGAGATTGGAGGATCGTTGTCCTGGATACGAATTTCAACAAGGAAGACGGTTCGGATCGATCGGAGAAGAGCTATGTCACCGGGTATGTCAGCGGAGCGGAGCTCTCGTGGCTCAGGCAGGCTTTGGATACGGATCGACCGGTAATCGTCTTCTCGCATCATAGTCCGCTCTCCGTCCCGGATATCGCTGGAACGTCCTGGGTTCGCAATATCACGAACGAGGAGGCGTTGCGTTCGATCCTCGAAGAGCGGGGGAATGTCGTCGCGGTTGTCTCCGGACACAACCCGCGGAACTACTATGAGGAGCGGAACGGCATCCACTACTTCGTCGTGGATACGTTGGTCAATGAGCCGGCGCTCGGCAGCTTCACGACGATAGAGCTCTCCTATCTGCGATCGGACCGTTATGCCGAAATGGTTCTGGAGCAACACGGGATCCGCCCGGATCAGCACATCGTCGATTGGCAGTATGAGGAGAAGGAACGGGATATCCTACCGGACCCGATCCGTCAGAGCGAGCCGGAATCCGAAGACGAGGTGCTTGAGTGGTACGAATAGGATTCCTATCGTGCGGGTTATTTTTAGGAAACGAACGCTATGGCAAGCTGGGTCATCTATGCGCTTTTGGCTGCGGTCTCGGCGGCGCTCGTCGGGATTTTCAGCAAGGTCGGCATCGTCGGGATCGACTCGACGCTCGCGACAAGCCTGCGGGGGCTCATTATCGGCGTTTTCATGGGAGCGGCGGCACTTTTTCTCGGCAAGTGGGATACCGTCATGGAGACGCCGCCTAAGGCGTTCCTCTTCATTTTTCTTGCCGCGATCGCCGGCGGGTTGTCCTGGCTTTGGGGATTCATGGCGCTCAAGGCGGGCGGTGAGGTAACGGCGGTCAATGCACTTGATAAGTTGAGTCTGCTTCTTGTCGTGGTCTTCGCGGTCATGTTCCTCGGGGAGGAATTCACGTGGGCGAAACTCTTCGGAGCGGTCATGATCGTCGTCGGCACCATCTTCGTGAGCTTCAAACCGGAACAGATCCGACAGTTTTTCGGGTGGATATGATATGATGGTGACTGGGGAATGACTTTCATAAGACGAAACTATGCCGAACGGAAACAATCATGCGACACTCGGGCAAAAAGCGGCCGATGCGCTGACGAAATGGGCGGGAAGCTGGACGTTCATCATCACGCTGCTTCTGCTGCTTGCGATCTGGATCGCGGCGAACGTCGTCGCCATCATCGGGAAATGGGATCCGTATCCCTTCATTCTGCTCAATCTCTTCCTGTCGACAATGGCCGCGTTCCAGGCGCCGATCATCCTTATGAGCCAGAACCGTGTCGCCGAGCGCGACCGCGCCAAGGCGGCGCAGGATTTCGCGGTCGACAAGAAGGCCGAGTCCGAAATCCGCGACATGCAGGAGGATCTCGAGGAGATCAAGCGGATGATCCGGAAACTTTCGAAAGAGGGGAAGGAATAGGGTAGTAAAAAAAGACCGCCGCTGGCATTGCGCCAGGGCGGTTTTTCCGAACAGATCCATCAGAGGAGCTCTTCGGCCATTTCAGCCAGTTCTGAACGATGAACTTTTTCAAGGCTTACGTGAGCGAAACGGGCCTTCCCGAGAAATCGCGAAACGATAAACGGAAGACCGGATGTGTACTCAGTCAGATATGGCGTGTCTATCTGTGCCATGTTTCCGAGAAGCACCACTTTTGTTCCGTTTCCGGCGCGCGAGACGAGCGTCTTCACTTGTTTTGCCGTGAGGTTCTGTGCTTCGTCGATGATGAGGAAATGACTTTCCAGGGTCCTGCCCCTCATGAAATTCATCGACTTTATCTCGACAAACGCTTCCAGTGAGTTCGAATGATCGCTCTCCCGCCTGTCTTCGTGACCGACGGGATTCCGGTCGCTTCTTTTGACTCGTGGCGGATTGAACGGCTCGCCACTTTTCTGCTTTTGGCTGGTTCGTTCGATGATCTGCAGATTGTCGTGGAGCGCTCCCATCCACGGATCCAATTTCTCTTCGGCGGTTCCTGGGAGAAATCCTTCGTCCTCGCCGATGGGAATAGGAGATCGCGTAAACGTGATTGCTTCGTACCTTCCTCCGAAGAAGACGTGCTGTTGTATTGCTGACGCGACCGCGAGCAGCGTCTTTCCGGTTCCGGCATTCCCTACCAGTGTCACGCAATGGATTTCAGGATTCGTAAGGGCGTTTATGGCGGCGTTCTGCCATTCGTCCCGTGCACGAATCCCTACGACCATGTGTTTCTCCTTGTAATTCCGTAATTTCCGGAGAGTAATGATTCTCGATTCTTCACCGACGACCATCGCCTGAAAGCCATTCCCGTCATAAACGAACATATTCCGATAAAAGACGGTCCTCGTCGGTCGTGACATCTCAAGCATGGCTTCCTCTCCGCCTCCCTCTTTCCCTTGGAGCGGTTTCGCAAGTTTTCCGACATTCGGGATAAGCTGCATTCCGGACGGCATATAGTCCGTATCGCGGGTTACCATGTCACTCTCGTAGTCTTCGACGGAAAGCTCGAGGGCCTTTCCGAGGATGAATACGTTCGTATCTTTCGACACGAGTATTACCGCGCTGTATGGGCTGCCGATCTGATTTTTCCCGAAACGATCATCTATGGCGTATGCCAAAAGGAGAATTTCATGGTCGACCTTATCGCCGATTTTTTTCGGGTATGTGTCCAGCAGGCGCGAGAGATCCTTATTCAACGGGTTTTCTACGAATAAGTGCCCGAGATTTTCTCCCAGAGAAAAGGCGTTGCCGAGTACTTTGAGTTTTTCCTCGGGTTTTTCCATTTTTCCGGAGATTATCCTCTTGATGAGGTTTGACGCAGCCCGTGCGTTCCTTGCCTTATCCGAAACACCTTTCTTGTTGTTGTCGAGTTCCCTGATAACCCCATTCGGGATAAAGACGTGGTTTTCCTTGAAACTGAAAAGCGCCTGTGGGTTGTGAATGAGTACGTTCGTATCGAGAATGATGAGTTTCAATGGCTTGAGGCTCTCGACGAGTTTGGTGACGAGCTCCGTCGGTTTCAGACGGGGTTTCGTTTCGCTTCCGATGGTCGGTTTCGGGCGTTGTCGGTCGTTCATGACGGCTCCTTGCGGTTGGTTGCGGAGGTTGTAAAGGTGCGACAGTAGAGAATCCCATATTTCCGGGTTTTTTGCAAGTGTCACGGCTTCTTGCAAAAACATGTCGGGAAATCTATACTTCCATGGATGCTTTTGAGCGGGAACACGTATGAAGGTCGTCTTTCTGAAGGCGGTGAAAAACGTCGGGAAACCGGGCGAGGTGAAAGAAGTTTCCCCGGGGTATGCCTCGAATTTTCTCATCCCGAAAGGGTTTGCCATACCGGCGGGGAAGGATGCGCTCAACCGGCTCAAGCACGAAGACGAGCATCGGAAGAAGGCCTCGGATGCTGAGCGTGCCCGGGAGCGAGCTGCTCTCTCGGCGATATCCGGGAAACGTGTTATTATCCTTGTGAAAGCGCACGGGGGAAAGCTCTTCGGTTCGGTGCACCCAAGAGATATCGTTTCGGCATGTGCGGCCGCCGGTATTCAGGGGCTTTCGGAAAAGTCGATCATCATGGAAAAGCCGATCAGAGAGATAGGGGAATTTCCGGTCAAGGTCCGTCTCGGTTCCGCGAAGGCGGAGTTCAGAGTCGATATCCGGGCGGAGGAGAAAGAAATGGCGAAGGGGGAATAGTCCCTCTTTTTTTGTGTCAGGTACCATATTTCATAATCAAACATTTTTTCATGCCGCGGGAGGGGCGGAAAAAATCATATGGCAAAGACGAAAGGTGCGCGGACGAAGTTTATCTTCGTGGTCGGCGGGGTGATGAGCGGTGTCGGCAAGGGAATCGCATCGTCTTCGATCGGAAAGATCCTCCAGGCAAGAGGGCTCGTCGTCACGGCGATCAAGATCGATCCGTATATAAATGTCGACGCGGGAACGATGAACCCGACGGAACACGGGGAAGTGTTCGTGCTCGGCGACGGATACGAGTGCGATCAGGATATGGGCAACTACGAGCGGTTCCTCGGGATCACGCTCGATCGCGGCAACTACATGACGACCGGGTCGGTCTATAAGAGCGTCATCGACCGGGAGCGCAACCTCGAATACGGCGGCAAGTGCGTCGAGGTGGTTCCGCACATTCCGCAGGAAGTGATCGGGCGGATCAAGAAGGCGGGAAAGAAGGCGTCGGCCGACGTGGTCATCATCGAGATCGGTGGGACGATCGGGGAATACCAGAATATCCTCTTCCTCGAGGCGGCCCGTATGATGAAGATCGAACATCCGGAAGACGTGCTCGTGGTGCTCGTGAGCTACCTCCCGGTTCCTTCCAAGATCGGCGAGATGAAGACGAAGCCGACGCAGTATGCCTCGCGGACACTCAACTCGGCAGGACTCCAAGCGGACATCATCATCGCGCGCAGTGATATGCCGCTCGATGAGAAGCGCAAGGAGAAACTCGCGGTGTTCTGCAGTCTCCGGAAGGATTCCATCGTGTCCGCACCGGACGTGGAGAGCATCTACGACGTACCGCTCAATTTCGAGAAGGACAAGCTCTCCGACGTGCTCCTCCGGAAACTGTCGCTCCGCGCGAAGAAGAGTCGGATCGGTGAATGGGGAAAGACCGTCGAGCGTGCCAAGAAGGCCGAGAAGCCGGTCAGAATCGCCGTGGTTGGGAAATACTTCAAGACGGGCGCGTTCGTGCTCTCGGACGTATATATCAGCGTGCTCGAGGCGCTCAAGCACGCCTCATTTTCGGTCGGGCGCAAACCGGAAATCGCCTGGCTCGATTCCGAGGAATATGAGAAGGATTCGAAGGCGCTCGCTGAGCTGAAACAGTACGACGGAGTGCTCATCCCGGGCGGGTTCGGTTCCCGTGGTGTGGAGGGGAAGATCAAGGCGATCGAGTTCTGTCGGAAAAACAAGATCCCATACTTCGGTCTCTGCTACGGTATGCAGCTCCTCGTCATCGAGTATGCGCGACACGTCGCGGGTATCAAGGATGCGCACACGACCGAGATCGACCCGAAAACGGCTTCGCCGGTCATCGACATCATGCCCGAACAGCGTGAGAAGCTCAAAAGGAAAGACTACGGTGGCAGTATGCGTCTCGGCAGCTACTCCGCCCTTCTCGCACCAAGGACGGCTGCGTCCGCGGCGTATGGAACCGATCAGATCACCGAACGCCACCGCCACCGGTACGAAGTGAATCCGGAGTATGTGGAGAAACTTCGCAAGGCAGGGCTCGTCTTCTCCGGGACGTCGCCGGACGGGGTGCTCATGGAAATAGCCGAGCTTCCGAAATCGGTTCATCCTTTTTTCCTTGCGACGCAGTTCCATCCGGAGTTCCAGTCATCGCTCGAGCGTCCGCATCCGCTTTTTCGCGCGTTCCTGAAGGCTTGCATTAAATAGAATTTTGTGGTATAATTGCAAAAGAGGACATGAAAAGCCGCTCCGGAATGGAGCGGCCTTTTTCTTTTCGGAATTTCCGAGCTATTTCTTCTTCTCGATCGGAAGGACGTTGACGAAGGTGCGCTTCGCGAGCTTGCCGGTGAAGGCGAGCATCTTCTTGGTCTGAAAGGAAACCGCACCCTCGATGAGCGAGATGAGCGTGTCGTCGCCGGTCTTCTTGACATTCTTACCGGGATGGAACTTGGTTCCGCGCTGGCGGATGAGGATGTTCCCCGGTTCCGCGATCTGGCCGCCGAAAAGCTTCACGCCGAGGCGCTGTGCCCGTGAGTCACGGCCGAGACTGGTAGAACCGCCTGCTTTTCTATGCGCCATAGTATTCTCTTTAATCCGGAATAAGTATATACTAGAGTAGAACAAAACCGGGCACATGTCAACCTGCTCCCTATGAGAGGCGTTTTTTTGAGATATTTCGATTTTTTCCGGAGGGAACGGGAAAGATTGGTCCTGTTTTCGGCACTGGTTCTCGTCGGAGTGCTTTCGTTTCAGGCCGGGTTCCTCGCGGGAGGCTCGTCGGTCGCTCTGCCGCTCGTGATAGAAAAGCCGGCTGTCGCCACATCGAATCCAGGGAGGGTCGCGGGCGTATCGGATGCGTCGCCCGCAGGCGACCCGAAATCCGCCGCGGCCGTGACGCCAGAAAAGAAGGATTGCGCGTTCGTCGGAAGCAGGAATTCCACCTTGTATCATCTCCCGACCTGCGCTTCGGCGAAGCGGATCAAGCCGGAAAACATCGTCTGTTTCGTATCGGTGGAAGATGCCGTGGCAAGAGGATATAAACCAGGATGTCTGAAATAAAAAATATGACTCTTTCGGAAACGGAGGCTCGTCGGCACCGGGAGCGGCTTGATGAACGAAAGGTAAAATTCATCAGTCTCCTTTCCTTCATCTTCGGATTTACCGACGCATTTTTCGTTTATATCCTCTCATCCTATTTTTCCAAGGTCATCGGGTCGGATAATGTCGGCGGTTTCTATCTTGGCGCATTTCTGGTGGTCTTCGGGATGCTCTGGGGGCTCCATAGGATCATCCGGAGGGTCGGCGGAAGCATCCGCACGTTCTTCCTGTTCATCCTCGCCGCGGTCGTACTCGGGGTGATGACCTCTTCGCTCCCGGTCGGATGGCCCGGAGCGCTCTGTATCGTGCTCCTGCTCATCGTTTCCAACGCCGCCTGGGTGGTACTCGACGTGATCCTCGAAGAACATTCCTCGGATGCGGCGACGGGACGGGTCCGCGGACTGCATCTGACGATCACGAACGCCGGCTTCCTGCTCGCCCCGCTTCTCTCGACGCACGTGATCGAGTCATACGGATTCGGCGGGGTATTCTTCGGAATCACGCTCGGGTACGCGGTGCTCTTCGCGGCGGCCATCCTCTTCCTCCGGAACGGACAAGCGTATTCCTCGGCAAGAATGGACGCCACCGACGCGCTCCGAAAAATGATTCATGAAAAGAATCTTCTCCGTATCTACGGGATATCCTTCGCGCTCGAATTTTTCTACGTGATCATGATCATCTACTCGCCGATCTATCTCCGGTCGATCGGCATATCATGGGAAGATATCGGGCTTCTTTTCACGGTCATGCTCCTGCCGTTCGTGTTCCTCCAATACCCGCTCGGTGTCCTTGCCGACAAGCGCTTCGGTGAAAAGGAATTTCTCGTCGCGAGTCTCGCCATCGGAGCCGTGAGCGTTTTTTTCATGGGGCTCGTCTCATCTGTAAGCCTGCTCCTGCTCGGTATCATCCTCTTTCTCACTCGTGTCGGCGCAGCCGGCATCGAAGTCCTGCGCGACGCATATTTTTACAAGCAGATCGACGGGGGAGACGACGATCTCATAGCGTTTTTCCGAACCACGCGTCCGGCCGCGAATATCCTTGCTGCGCTGGTCGCGATTCCGTTCCTTTCAGTATTTCCGATCCAGGGCATATTCTTCCTTGCGGCGCTGGTGCTGGCTCTCGCCATCATTCCGGCGCTTGTACTCGAAGACACTCCGGGCGAACACGAGACAAGTGGGGCGTGACAGGTGGAATTTCCCGTCGAAACATGCTATATTGGGACGGAGAGATGCGACACTTTCCCGTTTCTTTTCGTTATGCCTTGCCACATAAAACTTGCCCAATTCGAAGGTCCGCTCGAGCTTCTACTCTCGCTCATCGAGGATCGGAAACTCGATATCACGAAAGTGAGCCTCGGTTCCGTCGCGGATCAGTATCTGGAACGGCTCGCCGCCGACAAGGACGCGATTTCACTCGAGAATCTTTCGAGTTTTCTCGTGATCGCCGCGCGACTCATCCTCATCAAATCGAAGATGCTCCTCCCGGTCCTCGAATTCACCGACGAGGAGGAGGAAGCGATGGAGGACCTCGAAATCCGGCTCATCGAATACCGGCGGTTCCGCGAGGCGGCACAGGAAATGGAAAGAGTGCTCGATCCGAAACGGCGCTCGTTTCCGAGAGAGAAGTTCCTCCGCGCCATGGATGTGTTCATACCCCCGAAAGGAGTCACTCCGGAATCACTCCGAAAGCATTTCGAGTCGGTGCTTGGCGAGATCCCCGTCCATGAAAAGATCATTGAGGAGACGGTCGAGGAAATCATGAGTCTCGAGGAGCGGATCGCCGACCTTCAGGCATCGCTCCGTGATCGCGCCGAGTACAGCTTCCATGAACTGTCACGATCGGCTGCGGATCGCATGGAGGTGATCGTCTCGTTTCTTGCCGTGCTCGAACTCGTGAAACAACGATATGTCGTCGTCGACCAGCGCGACGCTTGGGGTGATATCCGTATCTCGGTATCGGAAACGATCCGAACCCAAGCCTTTTAATCGGATACTGCCATGACCGAAACGAAACCGGGCATAATCTCGTCGATCGAATCCCTTCTCTTCATGAACGGGGAGCCGCTTGCCGTTTCCCGGATCGCCAAGCTGCTCGGAATTTCCGAAAAGGAGGCCGATGGCGCTCTTGACGCCCTCGAATCGCGATACGAAGACCCTTCGTCCGGACTCATGCTGATCCGAAAAAAGGAGGAGGCGGAAATCGTCACCAAGCCGGAGAACGCCGATTCCGTCGAACGGCTTATCGTCGCGGATCGGGAGGAGAGTCTCGGCAAGGCGACGCTCGAGGTGCTCGCGATCGTCGCGTACCGCGGTCCGGTGACGCGCGCGAAGATTGACGCGATCCGCGGGGTGAACTGCTCCTTCGCGCTCCGGAATCTCTCGTTGCGCGGACTCGTCGACCGTCATCCGAACCCTCTCGACAACCGGGAATACGAATATTCGCCGTCGTTCCGACTGCTCGAACTGCTCGGAATCGGCTCCCTTTTCGAGCTTCCCGGGTATGCCGACCTGTCCCGGGACATCCGTGTCGGGGATCTTCCGGAAGAATCTCCCGCTGTGGAACAGAAAGGCGACGATGCGGCGAAATAATATGAACGCGAAAATGAAAATGGAAACGATATGCGCAAGATAGCCCTTCTCTTCTCTTTCGCCGGTATGATCGTATTCGGATTGCTCGGAGTCGGCGCAGCCGTCCTGCTCGGAGAGCATACCGTTTTTGCCGGGTTATCCCTCTTTTCCCATCCGGAAGAGCGTTTTCCGGAACGCGTCGCCGGAGTCTCAGTCGGAATCGACCGTCCGCTTATCGAAGAGCAACGGTCGATCGCTTCGGAATTCCGTCCCATACGTCTGGCGGAGGCGACGGGGTTCGCTGCCCCGACCGCGCATGCGGCCATCCTGCTCGATGCCGCGACGGAGATACCGCTCTATGAGAAGGACGCGGACGAACATCGTTCCATCGCTTCCATCACGAAACTGTTTACCGCGATGATCGTCGTGGAGGAAGCCGACAATCTCGGCGAACTTGTGACGATCGACGAGGAAACGGTATATACCGAAGGAACGAAGGTCGGCTGCCCGCGAAGCGGGTATTGTATCGGCGAGCGGCTCCATGTCGGCGAAAGAATCGCCGTACAGGAGCTCCTCAAGGCCGCGCTTATGAACAGCGCGAACGATGCGGCGGTCGCGCTTGCCAAGCATGTCGCCGGAAGCCAGGAACGGTTCGCGGAAAAAATGAATGTTCGGGCAAAGGAACTCGGTCTCACGAATTCGCATTTCTGCACGCCTTCCGGGCTTGAGCTCGACGGACGCGAAGAGGAGTGCTACTCTTCCGCGCGGGACATTGCCAGGATCGCCGCGGCCGCGCTCAAGTACGATATCCTCTGGAAGATCATGCTTCTCGAGAAGACGAATATCGCTTCCGCCGACGGCAAGTACGTGCACGAGATATTCAACACGAACGAGCTTCTGGGACAGTATCCCACACTCGTCGGGACGAAGACCGGATTTACGCCGCGAGCCGGCTATTCGCTCCTTGCGGTCGCCGGTGACCCGGTCGAACGCAAGCATCGGCTGATCGCGGTGGTACTCGACGACGTGTACCGGTGGCGGAGCATCCAGGATATGTTCTCGTGGGGATTCGATTCTTTCGAATGGCGTTAATCCTTTTCCGAAGCGTATGAACGAAGCGGTACCGGTCATGGAAGTTGCGCAGATACAGAATATTCCCGTGGTGATGAACACGCTCAAGGTTCTCTCGACGGGTCTTTTGGCGTTTCTGCTCGCCTTCGCGTTGACACCGCTCTGGACGCATATCCTGTACAGGCACAGGATCGGTATCAAGATCAAGAGCGCGGACGTGAACGGCGAAAAATTGACGTTCGTTTCAAAACTGCATGCCTGCAAAGCGGGAACCCCGACCATGGGCGGCGTCATCGTCTGGGCGACCGTTCTTATCCTCGCATTCGCCTCGGAATATGTTTTTCCTCTCCTGGCGCGGTTGACGGATACGGATTTTCTCGCGCGGCTCGACTTCCTCCGCCGATCGCAGACCTGGCTGCCGCTCTTCGTGCTCGTCATGGCCGGCGTGCTCGGACTTTTCGATGACTGGATGAGTGTGCGCGGCTGCGGGACGAACAAAGGGGGTGGGATGCGATTCGCCAAAAGGTTCTGGTGGCTCATAACGATCGCTTCCGTCGGCGCCTGGTGGTTTTATGTGAAGCTCGGCTGGAACGAGATCCATGTTCCGGCACTCGGAGACTTCACGATCGGATGGTGGTATATCCCTCTGTTCATCTTCGTCATCATCTTTTCGGCGATATCGTCGAACGAGACCGACGGACTCGACGGGCTCAACGGCGGCGTACTCCTCATGGCGTTCGGCTCCTTCGCTCTCATCGCGTTTTTCCAGAACCGGATGGATCTCGCCGCGTTCTGCGCGGCGGTATCTGGAGCATTGCTCGCTTTCCTTTGGTTCAATGTCTATCCGGCACGCTTTTTCATGGGGGATACGGGTGCGATGGCGCTCGGGACGACGCTTGGCGTGGTCGCGATGCTGACCGACTCCGCGCTCATCCTGTTCCTCATCGTCTTCATCTACGTTCTCGAATCGGGGAGTGCCGCGATCCAGCTCCTTTCGAAGCGGTTTTTCGGACGGAAAATCTTCCTCGCGGCGCCGCTCCATCATCATTTCGAGGCGAAGGGGTGGCCTGAGCCGAAAGTCGTCATGCGCGCCTGGATCTTCACTTCGATCACCGCGCTCCTCGGCGTGATCGTCGGCATCATCGGGATGGGGAAATAAACGAAGAAAAAACGATCAGAAACGATTGCTGATATGTCGACAGGAAAAAATTTCGCGTTCATCGACGGACAGAATCTTAATCTCGGCGTCAAGTGCCTCGGATGGCCGCTTGATTTCCGGCGCTTCCGGGTGTATCTCAAGGAAAAGTATCGCGTCGAAACGGCATATCTTTTCATCGGCTTCCTTCCCGAAAACCAGTGGCTGTACACACGGTTGCAGGAATACGGCTATCGGCTCGTTTTCAAGGTCGCGCTCAAGAAGCCGGACGGCACAGTCAAGGGGAATGTCGATGCGGAACTCGTGCTCCAGGCGATGATCGATATTGCCGAATATGAAAAGGCGGTTATCGTCACGAGCGACGGCGACTTCGCCTGTCTCGTAAATTATCTCTATGGAAAAAGGAAAATCGAGCGAGTGATCAGTCCGCACGAGCATACCTGTTCGGTTCTTCTCCGCAAAGCGGCGAGAGAAAAGATCGTTTTCATCGGCAACCTCCGAAAGAAGCTCGAATTCAAAGGGAAAAAGAAAAGCACCGCTTAGGGACGGAACCCACGGAGGTGCTCTTCAATCGGAATACTGACGGAAGTATAGGGGGAAACAGGCTGGTTGTCAAGCTGGAAAATTCGCGCCCACATCCATCCTATTTTCTCTGTCATTCCCGCCTTCGCGGGAATGACAACAAAAAAATCCAGCGCCTTCTGTCGTCCCGGACTTGATCCGGGATCCAGGATTAGAAATTAGGAATGAGAACTTAGAACTTGTATTCATGTCGTTTCTCAAGCCCAAAAAATATCGCTTCGCCATAACAGCTTTCGCGCTCATCCTTATCGGCAGCGGACTTCTCTATTGGAAAGTCGCCTACGGTGTCACGCGGACCTGGGACGGCGGCGGCGTCGACGGCACCTGCGGCGGAGCGGGCACCGCGAACAACTGGAGCTGTGCCGCCAACTGGTCCGGCGATACCGCTCCGACGGGTAGCGACACCGCTCTTTTCGACGGTACCTCGACCAAGAATGCCACCATCAATGCGAACATAAGCGTCGCGGGCATCGATATCAATACCGGTTACACCGGTACCATCACCCAGAGCGGGAGCTATACCGTCACCGTC
>JAGOTT010000006.1 GCA_018061645.1 Candidatus Moraniibacteriota bacterium | reverse complement strand
GAAAAGCACGGGATGTTTCGATAGCATATGGCTTTATCCTCGGAGCAATTCATTGAGTCTCCGTTTATATTCCTCTTCGGTCGGCTCGCGATCGGACGACGGCACGGATCCTTCCGAGGACACGGCTTCCGGACGGATGGAGAGGTCCCCTTCGGCGGCGAGCGCGGTTTTCATCTCCGCAGCCTCTTCCTGTTCGAGCGAACCCTCGAAAGAGAACTCGCGAAGAAAGGCGGCTTCTTCCTCGGAAAGCGCGGGAAGGTTCGAGGGAGCGGATGATTTCCTTTCATGGGTTACGACAGTCGGAACGACCGGTTTCGAAGCGCCGGAAACCGTCCCATCCCGCTCGGCGATGACCGCCACCGCCTCCTCGCGATCCGCTTCGACCGTATCGCGGAGAAACGGCGATGCCGGCATCTCCGGTTCGAAGACCTTCGTATCGAGCGCACCGCGAACGATCCGGCGTCTCCCTTCGAAAAAGGAAATGATGCCCGGCAGCCCGAAAAGGACGAGAAAGAACGCGGATGCGGCCGCCGCTCCGAGCGCGATGCCGGAGAAAACGAACAGGATAGGACTCATGATCCGCGCGGAAACGGTCGGCCCGTTCGTGACACGGAGATCGACCTCCTCTTTCAGATTATAATACTGTCCGGTCGATCCGAGAAGCGTGATCGCCGCCTGTCTCCCGATCATCTTCGCGTCATCGGTGTCATCGGCGACGGCGCGGATCGAAACGACGCTTCCTTTTTCCTCCGCACTGACACTCACCATCCCCTCCATCGCCTCGTCGCGGGCGGACGCGGACAAGTCGTCGAACGCACCTGTTCTTTCGGAAAGGGCATCGAAAAACGCCGACCGGAAGACATCGGTTCCGGCGATATGCTCCATATTCTCGACGATATTCCGGAGAGATGCCGCCGAAATCTCGTTTTTCGGGAGGACAAGCACAGACACTTCCGACTCATACGCACGGAACGAATCGGCGAGCATGACCAGAGAAGTGAACGCGGCGAAAAAGGAGGTAAGTATGAAATACCGCCCTTTCGAACCGAACATGCGCTTAGGCGCTTTTTCCGCTCCTGATACCATATCGTTTTCCTATTTTTCCATGAATGGCTTCGTCGTAGACTTCCACCGTCTGTCGCGCGATCGACTCCCAGCCGTATACGTTCTGCGCACGTCCGCGGGCGAGTTTTCCGAACAGTTCCATCTCTTCCGGACGGTTGATGAGCGACGCGAGTTCGCGCTTGAGCGAATCGACGTCCTTCGATGCGAAATAGACACCGGAGCCGCCGAGTGCTTCCTCGTTTCCGGGAATATCGCTTGCGATGATCGGGAGACCGTAGCTCATCGCCTCGAGAAGCGCGATCGAGAGTCCTTCATCTTCGGACGGCTGCACGAAGATCGCCGCATGCGAAAAGAGTTCCGCGAGCGCCGTCCCCGTCTGCTCGCCGAGAAACAGGATATTCTCCCGTCCGGCATTCATCGTTTTCAGGTACGCTTCGTATTCCGGCGTCTCGGCATGCGTACCGACGACGACCAGTTTCATGTTGTTCGGGAGCTTCCCCGTATCTTCGAGCTCCTGAAACGCCTTCGCGAGATAGTGGATACCCTTGTGCTCCACGAGACGGGATACGACGAGAATATAGCGTTTCTCCTTAAGTCCGAACGCGCGGAGAAATCCGACCGTTCCGACCGGCTCGCCTTCTGCGCCGTTCGGTATGAACGGGATATCCGTCCCATAGGTCGCCTTTGCATACTCCGCCATGCCACGGGAAACCGTGATGGTTTTCTCGGGAACGGTACAGGTAAGCTTCTCGGCGAAGTGCAGGAACCATTTCGCGAACGCGCCCCACTTCTTATGGAAGTAGTCACGGCTGTGAAAGGTCGCCACGACCGCCGTTCCGCGCTTGAATATCCGCGGAATGAACGCGAGCGTCGACGGCCCGATCGACTGGTAATGGATCACGTCGTAGTCCTGGAAGAGCGCATGCATCGTCGCCATGAACGTATGCGTGATCGCATCGAGATGCTTCGTATTCACGCTCGGAAGCGACACAAGCCGGACGCCGTGCCATTCCGAAAGCGTCGGGTCCGTATAGTGCGGCCTCGTATACGCGGTCACCTCGTGCCCCTGGGACGCGAGCCGTTCCGCAAGCTTCTCGACGTGCTTCTCCACGCCGCCCGATTTCGCCGGGATACCCTTTTGTCCGATGAGTGCGATTTTCATAAAACCGTCTCTTTCGCCGAAAGAAGCCGCTCTCTGCCTCCCCGACCGATTAGATTGATGACTGCCTGCCACACCTTCCGACTATCCGAATCCTTAGTATGCGATGACGACTTTCGAGACGCCGCCGAGCCTGTTGCCCCACTCTTCGTTCTGCTCACGGGTCAGACTCTTCCAGACATTCTGTCCGGCCGCGCTGCGCGCGACGACCGCGACGCCATAGCGACCATTGTCAACGAATTTCGAAGTCTTGAGTCCGATGCTGCCGATAGCGCCGTATCCGTTGAGTTCGACACCCTCGCGGCCGTTCCGTCGGAACTGGTTTTTCTTCGTCCAGATGCTCGACTCGTCGGCGGTCATGATCGCGCCGGATCCCTTGTTGTCGTTGAAGACGCTCTTCTCGATCCATACCTTCACGCCCTGCGCGAAGACGGCGCCATCCGTCCCGTTTTCGGTGAATTCGCTCGAAAGGATTACCACGTCGCGCTTCTTCGTGTACAGGCCGGATTTCCCGTTCTTTTCGGAAACGACATGATCGATGATCACACGTTCCTTCTTGTTCGTCGAGGCGCTCTCGATACGGATACCGTCCTTTTCGGCGCCCTTCACGACGACATCGTAGATCTTCGCCCTCGCGTCGTCGTCCACGTAAATGCCATTGCGTCCGTCCTTGACGGTCACATGATTCAATTCGGAATCATATTTCATCGTCACGGTCGGCTTGCTCGTGCCGCCGTCGATGATCACTTTTCCGCGATCACCCTTCTTTCCGTACACCTCGACTCCCTTGGGAATCGTGATGCTCTCCTTGTACTCCCCGGAAGCGATATGCACTTCCGATCCTTTGGTCGCGTGATCAAGCGCTTCCGAGATCGTCTTATACGGGTGCTCCTTCGAACCGTTCTGCGTCCCGGACGCATCCTCATCGACGAAGATGACCTTCGCATCTCCGAACGCGAAAACTGGGAGCAGCACCGCCACGGCGAGCACCCCGACAATTCCTCCAAACAAAGCCTTTTTCGAGCCAAAAATACGCATAATTCACCCGATAATAGTTAACGTATTATGATAGCAAAAAACAGCTCCTTTGTCAAGAGTACGAAGCACCTGGATTTCTTTCTGTCGGAAACCGTATTTTTCAGGTATACTGAACGGGTAATCACTCTTTTCCCGCCGATATGGAACAGAAAAACCTCGATACGCTCTTTTCGCCGCGATCCATAGCCGTCGTCGGCGCTTCGACGGAACCGGGCAGCGTCGGAAACGACGTCGCGAAAAACCTCATCGGAAGCGCCTACGACGGAGAAGTCTTCCTCGTCAATCCGAAAACCAATACGCTTTTCGACAGGAAGTGCCATGCGAAGATAAGCGATCTTCCGGAAACGCCGGACCTCGCGATCATCATCGTCCCCGCCGGTATCGTCCCCGGCGTTCTCCGCGAGACGGCGGAAAAGGGAACGGGAGCGGCGATCGTCATTTCCGCCGGATTCAAGGAATCAGGCGAGGACGGACTCTCGCTTGAGAACGAACTCGTCGCGATAGCGAAGGAGTACGGCGTCGCGCTCCTCGGACCGAATTGTCTCGGATTCCTGCATCCGAACATCGGACTCAATGCGTCCTTCGCCCCGACACTCCCCGACGGCGGCGGAAACGCCTTCTTCTCACAATCAGGCGCGCTCTGCACGGCGATACTCGACCTCTCCCGCGGAAAGATCGGATTCTCGAAATTCGTGAGTACCGGCAACAAGGCGTCGATCGATGAACGCGACCTCCTCGCCTATTTCGCGGCCGACGAAGCGACGAAAACGATCTCATTCTACTCGGAGAATCTCTCCGATGCCCCGGGCATCGTCTCGCTCGGTCGCGGTATCCTCTCGCGGGCCGAACCGAAACCCGTCATCGCGCTCAAATCCGGCCGGACCGATTCCGGCATGAAGGCTTCGAGTTCCCATACCGGCGCGCTCGCCGGATCGGACGCGGCCTACGACGCGCTCTTCCGTCAGGCACGTATGCTCCGCGCGGGTTCGCTCCGCGAGCTTCTTGATTCCGTCGCGCTGTTCTCGCAGAACCGTATCCCGGACGGACACCGTGTCGCCATCATCACGAACGCCGGGGGTCCGGGGGTGCTCGCCGCCGACGCCGCGGTAAAGGCCGGGCTTTCGATGGCGAAACTTTCGCCGGAGACGAAGGCGGCGCTCCGGGAATCGCTTCCGAAGGCCGCAAGCGTCGAGAATCCGATCGATGTCCTCGGCGACGCGAAAGCCGACCGGTACCGATCGACACTCGAGCGTATCACCAAGGAGGAAGGTGTCGACAGCATGCTCGTCATTCTCACTCCGCAAAGCATGACCGAAGCTGGAGAAACCGCGCGCGCCATCGTCGATGCCAAACGCGCCTCCGGAAAACCAGTCGTCGCGGTCTTTGCGGGAGCATCTCTCCTCAGGGAGGGGGCCGATATCCTCCGTGAAGCCGGAGTCTCGGTCTTTTCCTACCCAGAAGAGGCGGCACAGGCGCTCGGCTCCCTCTCGCAGGTCGCGAAATGGCAGACATCTTCGTTCTCGCCAAAATCCGTATTCGATGATATCGACACCGGGAAAGCGAAGGAGGTCATCACCCGCGCCTACGCCGAGGAGCGGACCATGCTGTATGAGCGCGAGGCATACGAAGTACTGGCGGCGTACGGATTCCCGCTTCTCAAAAGCCGCTATGTGAGGAATGCGGAAGAGGCGGCGCGCGCGGCGGGCGAGATCGGTGCCCGTGTCGCGATCAAGATCGTCTCGCCGGACATCGTCCACAAGACCGAATCCGACGGCGTCATGCTCGACGTGAAACCGGAGGAAGCGGGAAAGGGGTACGAGGAGCTTCTTCACCGCGTACGCATGAAGGCGCCGGAAGCGACGCTTGAAGGCGCGATGGTCATCGAGATGGCGCGCTCCGGAGGAAAGGAACTCATTCTGGGACTCAAGAAGGAGCCGGGACTCGGAACCGTCATCGTCGTGGGACTCGGCGGCATCTACACGGAAATGTTCAAGGACGCCTCCTTCCGATTCGTCCCGATCGTGCGGGAAGACGCGGAAGAGATGCTCGACGAACTCCGAAGCCGCGATCTCCTCAAAGGCGTCCGCGGCGAGACGGGTATCGATACGGATCATCTCATCTCGCTTCTCGAGCGGCTCTCCAGACTTGCCGAGGATTTCCCGGAAATAAAGGAGCTCGATATCAACCCGCTCACGGTCTTCCCGGACAAGGAAAATTTCCGCATCATCGACGCCCGCATCGCCATCGAGAACTAGGGGGGCTCTACTGCTCGGATTTTTTTCACCCAGCCACCCTCAACGCGTCGCCCTCCCATAGCGACGAATAGTATACGACCATCATCTTCTCTGAAGGCTCCGTATCAGACTTTCCTTTGAGGGGTTTCCAATCCGCGACTGGTGGATTTATAAGGGATTTTCCAGTAGGAAAATCCCGACCCTGAGAAGGGAAGCCTGATGCGGAGCCGAATGAGGAAAAAACAAGTGGAAACGAAGGAAACTAACCAAAGAAAAAAGCGGAGAAGGGTTACCTTGCTCCGCTTTCAAGTTATGGTGATGACAGGGAATCGATCCTCGAGATCCTTGAACTCCCCGTCCTCCTGAAACACCGACGGCACGTCGGGATCGTTGATCTGTCTGTGGAGATCCCAGTAGAAGTAATTCAACCGGATCTCACTACCGAAAATCATCAGCACGACACCGACGAGGACTCCCAGAAGAAGGAGTCCGTTTTTGAGTTTCGCACTCATGGACTGCCTCCTCCTGAAAAAAGTGAAATGACTACCTATAGTATCCCCGAAATCCGCTCTCCTGTCAAATGTAATTTTTCGAGGATCCGGAAAGAGGAGTGCATATCTTTCTTTGCACCTCGGCGATAGCCTCGATGTATCTGAGAGCATCCGCCGGGTCTTTCGCCTGAAAAAGCGGCAGATCGGATTCCGCATACCGCCCATCGCGGCAGAAGAACGGTCCGGGGGCGACGACGATGCCGTTTTTCTCCATACCGATGACGGCATCGAAGGGCACGGGTCTGGCGGATTCGTCGATCGGGAGATATTTCGCCGCGACCAGTTTCCGCGCCAAATCGATGTCCTCTCGCCGTAATTCCGCTCCAAGCCGGACAACCGCCACGAGAAACGCGTCCTTCTGATAGAAAGGCGCGAGGGTCGTCACTTCCGAAACCTGCTTCGGTTTCGGCCCGGAAACGATGGCCAGAAAGAGCGCCACACCGATCATGACGATCAGTGAAACAAACCGTATCCATCCACCTTGCTTCATTTTAAACCTCCTCGTCTCTGTGGTTAAGGTACAAGCATGATTATACACCATACGACAAACCGTGTCAAGATTCAATAAGAAAAAGAGGCTTCAGAAAGCCTCTTTTGTAGGTTGAAACCGGTCATCGACGGATTCATTCCCCCTTCTTCGCGATTCCGGAAGCGAACTCCGAAAATCCCCTGATGAACTCGTCCTCGGACGCGAATCGTCGGGAAACGACACCGGATCTCCCCTCCCTGGAAAGACGATAATCATTACAGGAAAGCTCGATATCCTTCGGAGGGTTCGGATCGAGGGCGGAAACGATGACCGTACACGACGCCTCATATCCGCCCGGCTTCACCGTTTCCATACCGAGAACCCTGACGGAACGCATGACGAAGAAATTGAACGGCTTCACATAGACGCGATCGGTCTTCTCGAACCTGACCGATATGCCGTCCTTCCAGAATTCATCCGGGGGCGGATTTTCCGAACCGCATGAGGAAAGGACGATGCAAAGAGCGACTGCCGAAAGAACTGTTTTCACGATAGGATCCCCCGCACGAAAAGACGAGGGAGATGATACCCCGCGGAGACGCGGACGTCAAGCGGAAGTTCCTTTTCTCCCGACCATGATGACGCCGAAAAGCGCGAGTCCGAAGAGATTTCCAAAGAGCTTTCGTCGCACAGTCACGGGAAGAATGTCCGCTATCGCCTCGAGCGACGCAAGAAAAGGAAACGGCACGCGAAGATACAGTCCCCGTCCACCGATATAGGTTCGGATGTTCGGGAGTCCCGCCTCGCGGAAAAGCCCGGCGAGTTCCCGATTGGAATATTCATGCAGATGAAATCCTTCCGCCACGTCCGAAAAATATTTGGAGATATCATGCGGTCCGGACAAGCCGTTCGGAGTGATGCAGATATACGCACCTCCTGATTTGAGTGCGGTAGCGATATTCCCGAGCTGTTTCTTCGCATCGTCCGGATGGAGATGCTCCATGAGCTGCGCACTGTAGACGACATCCGCCGATCCGGCCGGCACCGGCACGGACGTCCCGTCGGAGAGCGCGAGCGAGAAATGCACCGGCGGATCGATCTTCCCCACCGCCTCCCGTGAAACGTCGACCGCGTAGACTCGAACCGCGATGTCCGCCGCGGAAAGCGAGGTCGCACAGTCCCCCGGACCGATTTCGACGAACACGCCGCCCCGGGGTAGATACTTCCGGATGAGCCGCATCTTCTCTCCCGCCCGTCGCGCTTTCGTTTCCTCGTCGTCCTCCCATTTGTTGTAGCTCCGTGCCGCGGGAACGGTCGTAAAAAGCTCGTCGTAGAGTTCGGAGTAGAGCGTCTTCCGCTCTTCCGTCGACGCTTCTTTCAGCTTCGTCGCGAGCCGCTTCTCGGTCTCGTAATAGCCCCGGGCTTCATCCTCCGGCAATCCATCGAAACGCTTCGATCCGCCTTTCGCGCGGATGACCTCGGCATAGATCCCCTCAAGCGTTTCCCCATATCGTTCCGGACGTAGATCGGCGACGCCTTTCGAGGCGGCATCCGCGACCGCCTTGCGATCGACGCTCGCGACGGCACGGATTTTTTCCGCAAGTTCCCGCGCGTTCCCCGGCTCATAGAGAAATCCGTTCTTCCCGTCCTCGATACGCTCCGTCATGCCGCCGATGCGCGCCGCGATGACCGGCACCCCGGACGAGAGGGATTCGAGGAGTACATAGGGCATATTCTCGTACCACTCCGACGGGATGACGATCGCTTTCGCTTTCCGCTTGATTTCTTCCAGTTCCTCGCCGTATTTCGCACCGAGAAACGAGACGGATTCGGGAAGAAGTATCTCCCGGGCACGGTTTTCGAGCCGGTTCCGATCCGGACCGTCGCCGACGATGACGAGTTTTTCCGTCGCTCCGAGAAAGGAGACGGCGCGGAGCAGGGTCTCGACACTCTTCTCCGGAGAGAGCCGCCCGAAAAAAAGGATGTATTCTTCCGGCTTATCCGGAATGGATGCTTCCGGGAATGGCAGGAGCGGCTGCGGCAGAAGCGCTATCTTTTTTCGGAACCCGTGCTCGCGGAACTTCGCGGCAAGGAACCGCGACGGCGCGACGAACGCGTCGATCTTCCCGTAGATACCGAGTGCGGAATGAAGCCACTGCTCGAGAGCGCAGACGAGGCTCTTCGCGCGCGAATCCTTCACGCACCGGTCGAGAACGCATCGGAGTCCCGACGAATGATCCCAGATCTTCCCGCGGACGAAGAGGCTGTAGTTCGGTGAGATGAGTTTGTAGTCATGGAGCGTCATGACGGTCGGAATTCTCCGCTTTGCCGCGGCAAAGATGACGGAGGGCGACAATTGGTGATAGATATTGTGGAAATGCACGACGTCCGGACGGAATTCGTCCATAAGCGCGCCGATTTTCTGTTCCGCTTCCCGGTTCCAGAGGATCCGCGCTGCGGCACGGAGCTTCGCATGCATTCCCATCCGCCCATCCGCCGAGTATTCGACCGGCGAGACGAAGAACCGGCTCCACGGTGTCGACTCGTTCTCCGGGTGCTCCATCGAAAAAAACGCGACCTCGTGCCCGCGCGACCGCAAAATCTCCGCCGTATCGAAGTACGCGCGCTCCGCCCCTCCGCGAAGATAATGGAATTTGTTGACAAGCAATACTTTCATAAATTTCCAATTTTTTCTCCCTGTCATTCCCGCGAAGGCGGGAATCCAGCCGTCTTTACTTAGAGGCTTAACCTCTAATCAATCATTTTCAATAAGATATTCCTCAGTAAGCAACCCCCTTCTTTCAAGGGTTCCTTGTAAAGAATTTTTCGCGAACTCCCGATATTCCAATGAATTCCGAAACTGTCCAAGAATAACGTCTTTCTCACACAGCATACCGCTCCGCTTATTTTCGACATACTCTTCCCAACTCGACTTAGAGGCTAAGCCACTAAGTTTATCAAGCTGATGAACCCGATCATTGAGATTCACATATGCACTCACATGAAGAAGATACTCGTTAGAATCAATATGAATACTCTTAAAAGTCCCCTGGAATAATGACCCAGTTCTTTCATTTTTTTCATTAAAATACCTCGTATACCCCGTCCCAAGGCGATGCATATACCTTTCTATTCCCCTCTCCGAAATCTGTTTCAATATGAAGTGATAATGATTTGGATTTAGGCAATAAGCGACAATGGCGACAAGGTTTTCTTTCTCTTCCTGCTCGTGCTTAGAGGCTAAGCCACTAAGTTGAGTTTTTTTACGGAAAGAGTTTTGATAAAGACTCCCGATCGGATCAGTCGCATTGAACTCGACCATACTTTGAAGGAAACGATTCAAATCCTCATCATCGGAAAAGATGGTCCGTTTATCGGTTCCCCTATTGTAGATATGGTAATATTCGTCGTTCGCGAAAACTGTTTTTCTCATATACTTTCGCTAACTTAGTGGCTTAGCCTCTAAGTTAGGACTTGAAATTTCGAATTTGGTGCTTTGGGGCATGTGTTTTGTTTGGTCTTTGTGTTTTGAAAATTGTGTTTTGCGTCCGCGCGCTAGCGCACTCTGAACCCGCCCTTCGTCTTGAAGCCGCCCTTGATCTTGAGTGCCTGGTCGGTCGGGGCGGAGCGGGCTTCGGTGATATACACGTACACGCGGCCGGTGGAGGAGGAATAGGAATCGGCACTGGCGGCAAGGTCGATTTTCCCATCCGCATTAAAGTCCCCGGATGTGAGTGCGCCGCCGAAAGTATCGGGTATCGCTCCGCCGGTCAGGATGAGATCGGCAGATGCAGCAGTCGTCGGAATACTGCCGTCGTTATAGAAGAGGTAGGCGCGGCCCGTGTTGGTAGCGTAGCCGTACGCACCAATCGCGAGGTCGGTCTTGCCGTCAGTATTGAAATCACCGGCGGCAAGGGAGTCGCCAAAATAGCCACTTTCACCTGTGATCATGACATCAGCGGTTGTGGCAGTCGTCGGGATACTGCCGTCGTTGTAGAAGAGGTAGACGCGACCAACGTCGGAACTTCCGGTATCATAGGCGCTTGCCGCCACCGCCATATCTATCCGTCCATCCGTATTGAAGTCGCCGGATGTAAGTGCGGATCCAAAGGAATTATTTGTCGCTTCACCCTGGATGATGATGTCGGCACCGGAAGCGTTTTCGGTGATGATGGAACCGTTATAGAAGATATAGGCGCGACCAGTGTTGGTGGAATAGCCGTAGGCACCGACAGCAAGGTCTATCTTGCCATCAGCATTGAAGTCGCCAGAAGAAAGATTCCCACCAAACCAGTTACTCCCCGCTTGTCCGCTAATAATAACATCAGCGGTTGCGGCAGTCGTCGGGATACTGCCGTCGTTGTAGAAAACGTAAACTCGACCGGTCGAACTATTATACGTAGTGGCAGCCGCGATAAGGTCGGTTCGGCCATCGGCATTCAAATCAGCTACTGACATCTTCTGCCCGAACCATGACTCTCCCTCTATAATGAGATCCGCACCAGAGGCGTTTTCGGTGATGATGGCACCGTTGTAAAAGATGTAAGCACGGCCAGCATTGGAAGAGTACCCGAACGCGCCAGCAGAAAGATCGATCTTGCCATCAGCATTGAAGTCGCCCGCGATCATTGCTTTCCCGAAATAGTTGTTTGTCGCCTCGCCGGTGATGATAACATCTGCGGAGGCGCCGGTGGTCGGATAATTCAGTCCATCGTTATAGAAAAGATAGGCGCGGCCGGTGGAGGAAGAATAGCCAGAGGCGCCGACGGCGAGGTCGGTTTTGCCGTCAGCATTGAAATCGCCGGAAGCGAGTGACTGTCCGAAAGAGCTGCTCGCTTCGCCGGTGATGACACCGTCGTTGAAGGTATAGAGGTAGACACGGCCCTTGCTTCCACCATAGCCATAGGCACCGACGACGAGGTCGGTTTTTCCGTCGGCGTTGAAGTCTCCTGTAACAAGGGAGTAACCGAAGTAATTGCTCGTCGCTTCGCCTGTAAGTATCAGGTCCGCCGTCGCCGCGGTCGTCGGGATACTCCCGTCGTTATAGAAGACATACGCGCGGCCGGTGTTGGTGGAATAAACGTGTCCTCCTACGGAAAGATCGGTTCTACCATCCTGATTGAAGTCGCCGGCGGCGAGAGAGTAGCCGAAGGAGCTTCCGGATTCGCCAGTGATGATGATGTCGGCATTCGCGGCGGAGCACGCGGCCGGCGTTCCGGAACAGGTGGCCGTACCGAAGTTGTTCGTCCCGTCGGCGTAGAAGACGTAGGCGCGGCCGATGGTGGTCACGTAGCTATAGCTGTACGAACCGACGACGAGATCGGTATCCCCGTCGGCATCGAAATCACCGGAACCGATGGCGGTGCCGAAATACACCGGGTTGTTCCCGTCGGATTCACCGGAAATAATCACGTCGGCGCTGCTCGCCACCGACGGATATGAACCGTCATTCCAGAAGAGATACACTCTTCCAGGACCGTTTCCCGGATAGTCATACGCGCCCACGGAAAGATCGGCCTTGCCGTCCCGGTTGAAATCTCCCGCGACAAGCGCATACCCAAATCGACGGAAAGTTCCGTCACCGGTGATGATGACGTCCGCGCCAGTCGCCGCTTCGGTGATGATGGAGCCGCTGTAGAAGATATAGGCTCGACCGGTATCGCCACTGCCTCCATAGAATGTATATGCACCGGTGACGAGGTCGGTTTTTCCGTCCGCATTGAAATCGCCTGCGGCGAGAACGAAACCGAAAAGACTTCCGGATTCGCCGGTGATGATGGCGTCCGCGCTCGCTGCAGTCGAAGAATACGAGCCGCCCTGGTAGAAAAGATAGGCTCTGCCGTTGGAAGAGGAATAGCCGGAAGCCCCTACGGCAAGATCCATCTTCCCGTCCGCATTGAAGTCATCGGCAACCAAGGACTTCCCGAAATTACTCGACGATTCCCCGGAAATGATCGCGTCCGCGCTCGGAGCGCCGGGGGTGATATTACCGTCGTTATAAAAGAGATAGACACGGCCGGTGTTGGAATTGTACGCGCTCGCGCCCACGGCGAGGTCGGTCTTTCCGTCCGCGTTGAAGTCGCCGGACGCAAACGCGCCACCGAATTGGCCGGTCGTGCCGGATTCGCCGGTGATTTTCATTTCCTGTCCGGAAAAGTTCGGGCTCGTGCGGAGACCGGAGACGGGCTGCACCTCCCACGCGAAATTCTCCCGGGTCTCGTAGAAATAGATTTCACCAGTGCTGGTCGAATTTTCACTCGCCCCGACGACGAGATCCGTCCGACCATCCGCGTTGAAATCTCCGGATACGAGTGCAACACCGAAAAAATCGCTTGTCGCTTCGCCGGTAATGATGACATCCGCTCCGGAAGCGTTTTCGGTGATGATGGAGCCGCTGTAGAAGATATAGGCGCGACCGGTATTGGAGGAATACAGGACCGCGCCGATAGCGAGGTCATCCTTTCCGTCGGCATTGAAATCACCGGAAGTGAATGCGCGGCCGAAATAACTGCCCGTATCACCGGTGATGATGACATCCGCTCCGGAAGCGTTTTCGGTTATGATGGAGCCGCTCCAGAAGATATAGGTGCGGCCGGTAGAAGAGGAGTAGCTATGCGCCGCGACGGCCAGGTCAGTCTTGCCGTCGGCATTGAAATCACCGGAAGTGAGAGCGATACCAAGGTAATTGCCCCCCGCCTCACCGGTGATGATGATATCCGCGCCGGAGGCGTTTTCGGTGATGATGGAGCCGTTGTAGAAGATATAGGCGCGGCCGGACCAAGAGGAGTAGCCTGTAGAGCCGATAGCGAGGTCAATTTTCCCGTCGGCATTGAAATCGCCGGAGACAAAAGAAGCACCAAAAGAATTACTCGTCGCTTCGCCCTGAATGATGATATCCGCGCCGGAGGCGTTTTCGGTTATGATGGAGCCACTGTAGAAGATATAGGCGCGGCCGGTATTGGTGGAGTAGCCATATGCCGCGACGACCAGGTCGGTCTTGCCGTCGGCATTGAAATCACCGGAAGTGAGAGCGATACCAAGGTAATTGCCCCCCGCCTCACCGGTGATGATGATATCCGCGCCGGAGGCGTTTTCGGTTATGATGGAGCCACTGTAGAAGATATAGGCGCGGCCGGTAGAGAAGGAATATCCATACGAGCCAACCGAGAGATCGGTCTTACCGTCGGCATTGAAGTCGCCGGCAGCAAGAGAGGCACCGAAGTAATTATTCGTAGCTTCGCCGGTGATGATGACATCAGCACTCGCTCCTCCGGTCGGATACGAGCCATCGTTGTAGAAGATATAGACGCGGCCGACGTTCGAACGGCCGGTATCATAATTCTCCGCACCCACCGCAAGATCAATCTTCCCGTCGGCATTGAAATCGCCCGCGGCAAATGCATTGCCGAAATTCTGGTTCGTCGATTCCCCCGCGATGAATTTGTTCGTATTTATCTGTCCGTTCTGGGAGTAGAAAAGATAAAGTTTTCCCGTATTCGACGCGTAGACGGACGCCCCGACCACAAGGTCGGTTTTCCCGTCGGTGTTGAAATCTCCCGCGGCGAGGGAGTAGCCGAAGGAGTTGCTCGTCGCTTCGCCCTGAATGATGACATCGGCGGAGGCGGCAGCGGTTGGGTATGAGCCGTCGTTATAGAAAATATACGCACGACCCGCGGAGCTAATATCAGTATCCGTTACCGCAAGATCATCACGACCGTCACCGTTGAAGTCGCCGACTTCGAGAGAAAATCCGAATTGATTAGTCAATCCACCGCTGCCGATGATGACATCGGCGCTCGCGGCGGCGGTCGGATAACTGCCGTCGTTGTAGAAAATATAGACACGACCCATATCGATCGCATTGTAAAAAGTCGCCGCGACAATAAGATCCGTTTCCCCGTCGGCGTTCATATCCCCCGAGAAAACCGTATATCCGAAAGGAAGTATCCCGGATCCCTCCCCGTCGACGATGACATCGGCGCTCGCGGCGGCGGTCGGGTACGAACCGTCGTTGTAGAAGATATAGGCGCGGCCGGCTTCGGAGGAGTAACCATCGGCTCCGGTCGCTAAATCCATTTTCCCATCTCTATTGAAGTCACCGGCGGCTAGAGAATAGCCAAAATAATTATTCGATGCCTGACCGGTAATCTTCGCATCGGCGCTTCCCGCAGCGGTCGGATAAGAGCCGTCGTTGTAGAAGATATATGCGCGGCCGGTGAAGGTGGAATATCCGTAGGCGCCGACAGCGAGGTCGATTTTTCCATCCGCGTTGAAATCGCCGGCAGCGAGGGAATTATTGCCAAAGGAATCTCCCGTCGCTTCGCCTGTGATAATGACGTCGGCGGAGACTGCCGCAGTCGGATAGGATTCGTCATTATAGAAAATATAGACACGACCGGTATCGGAGGAGTAACCTTGAGCGCCGACAGCAAGGTCGGTTTTCCCATCCGCATTCCAGTCGCCGGCGGCGAGGGAGATACCGAAGTAGTTGCTCGCCGCTTCACTGGTGACTATGGTGTCAGCAAAAGCACTGCTGGTCAAATAGTTCAATCCATCATTGTAGAAAAGATAGACGCGGCCGGCATTGGATGAATACCCGTAGGCACCGACCACAAGATCCATTCTTCCATCCGCATTAAAATCCCCCGACACCATCGCACCTCCGAACGACCCGCCCTCCCCCGTAATCGTATCCCCGCCCGAAGTCGACCCCGGCGCGGTGAACGCGAGCGTCGGATCGAGCGCGATGGGATACGCGTCCGGATTTTCGGTGAGCGCGACGGAAAGCGTCTTCGTGGTCTCGTCCCAGGTCCAGTCGGATTCCTTTTCGGTACCGTCCTTGGTGAAATAGGTCGGTCTTGGGATGGTGAAGTCCGGGGTCCGATTCGTGTCGTTCATGATGTCATTCCCGGTCTCCTCTTGCAGGAACCGTTGCGCCCGATCCATGAGGGATGGATCGACATCGGCTTTGGCCTGCTCGCTTTGGACATCGGACTGCCCGAAGAAGAAGACATCCGCGTTGCCATCCTCATCGATCTTGATCTTCGCGTTTTCGATCTTGTAGCTTTCGGTCTCCTTGCCGAGACCGTATTGGTACAGCGTCCAGGATTTGAGGAGCTTCTCTCCCGACGCCTGGTCCTTCTGGTACGCGTAGAGGTGGGTCTTGCGCTCATCGGGGCTCGTGTAGGTGAGGTATTTGGAGGTCGAACCTCCAAGTGACGCCTCGTCATTGCGAGCGGTTCCGTTCTGACGGAACAGCGTGGCAATCCAGTCTTTTGCGATGCTTTTCTCCTGGATCGCCGCGGTCGCTTCGCTCCCTCGCGATGACGGAGATTCGTCGGCGAGGATGCTCGCCGAATAATCCCCGTTCCCGGCAAGGTCGGTGATGAGGACGACCCGCTGGTCGTCGAGTCTCACTTCGATCGGTTTTCCGTAGTCCTTGGGGAGGGAGAGGGTGGTTTTCGGTTTTTCCTTTTCTGATCCGGAATCCTGGATTGCCGCGCTCGAAGACTCGCTCGCAATGACGGAAGAGGAGGCGAAGGAGATGTCGATTCCGTCTTTCCCGTCCTCTTCGATGATATATGATTCTTCCTCTTCTTTTATTTCTTTCGCGGGAATGGAGCGGAGGTCGGAAAGCATCGCTTCCCCTGCTTTTTCTGCTTTCTCCGTGAGGGTGGGGAGGGTGGGTTCGGTCGAAAGCGCGCGGAAAAACACCACCGCGAAGATGGGGAGGGTCGCGAGGGAGAGAAGCAGGAGGGATTTTTTGAGGAAGTTTGAGTCCACCGCGTGTATTTTTATTGACTTTTGTCCTTTCTCATGGGATTATAGCGAAAAATACCGCTTATCGCAAACTATGTCTCTTATCGAAAAAACCGCCTATTCCATATCCGCCAGGAGTCGCGAGCGGAAGTACGGACAATTCCTCGATCTCGTCGCGCCACAGGCGGACGAGACTATCCTCGACGTCGGCGCGAACGTCACCGAATACTCCGAAACGGACAATTTTCTCGAGCGGCACTACGAGCATCCGGAGCGGATCACTGTCCTCGGTGTCGGCGATATCACGCCTATCAAGGAACGCTATCCGTCGGTCACGGTCGTTTCCGGCGATGGGCGAATACTCCCGTTTCCGGACCATTCTTTCGATATCGCCTATTCGAACGCGGTCATCGAACACGTCGGGTCTCGCGACGACCAGCTTCGGTTCCTTCGCGAGCTTTTCCGAGTCGGGAAACGGGGGTATCTGACGACCCCGAACCGGCATTTCCCCATCGAAGTCCACACCCGTATCCCCCTTCTCCATCTCCTTCTCCCGAAACCCCTCTTCGACCGGTTTCTCCGGCTCATCGGCAAGGAATGGGCGGCCGGAGACTATATGAATCTTCTCTCCGAAGGAGATCTCCGTGCGATGCTTGCGGAAGCGGGAATCCACGATGCGACCGTCATCCGCAACCGTTTCCTCGGATTCACGATGACCTTCACGGTGATGTGGAAGAAATCTTAATACCTGGATTGCAACGCGGAGTTTATCCACCTTTGGCGGACTCGCAACGGTAGCAAACATATGAACCCGAAAGCCACGCTTCTCTTCGCGCTCATCTTCGCCCGGATGTCGCTCGACTTCTCGTCGCAGTACGTTTCGATTTCCCTGTTCGATGTCACGATCAGTCTCTCGCAGGCGCTCGGCATCGCCATCGCGCTCGTCGGAGCCGCGCTCATCGCTTCCGAACGAAAGCGGCTGCGGTCGTTTCCGCTCGCCGTCTCCTTCGGCATCATCCTCTTCTGGGGACTTTTCTCGCTCTCCTACTCGATAGCGCCGCAGACGACCGCGCAGGACCTCCTCCGTGTCTTCGGTCTGTTTTCGGTCGGATTCCTCGCCTTCATCTCGACGGAAAACCTCCGGAACTTCCGGAGCGTCGTCACCGTGCTCTTCGCGGCGAGCATCCTCCCCGTCGCCCTCGGCATCGCGCAGTTCTTCCTCGGCATCGGATTTTCGGACGAGAACGTCTCCGCTCCGCGCATCTTCGGCACCTTCGCGCACCCGAACGTCTACAGTCTCTTTCTCTTCTCGATCGTCGCGACTACCATCCTGTTTCTCGCGATCTACGCCAGATTTCCGAAAAGCCGGGCTATCGGCTGGATCTTTCTCGGATGCTCATCGCTCGCGCTCCTCCTCACCTTCTCCCGCGTCGCCTGGGTCGCGCTCTTCGTCTTTCTCGTGCTCCTCGCGCTCTGGCGCGTACGCGTCCTTCTTCTGCCGCTCCTCCTCGCGCCGATCGTCCTCCTCACGTTTTCCGAACCGGTCCGCGACCGGGTCGCCGAAACATTCGACCCGACACCGGACAGCTCCATCGTCTGGAGACAGACCCTCTGGGTCGATACTATCCGCATGGCGCACATCGACGGCCGACAGTGGCTCGGAACGGGTCTCGAGACATTTCCGAAGGTTTCCGAGAACCTTCGCGGCATCCGTTTCGGATCGAACGAAGCGCACAACGACTTCGTGAAATTCTTCATCGAGGGCGGATACGTCGGCCTCGCCGCTTTCGTCCTCTATCTCCTCTCGATCCTTTCGATCATCACCCTTTCGTACCGCCGTGCGACGGATACCCGACTCAAGACCGTCTTCGGGTTTCTCGGCATCCTTTTCTTCGCGATGATTCTCTCCATGACGACCGACAACATCTTCAAGAACACGCCGCTCTGGTGGGTGTTCTTCGCACTCCTCGGCGCCGCCCTCGGCGCGCTCCGACGGGAACGGATGACACGAGACAAGTGAAGATGAAGCATTGAAGTCTCCGACCCGGATCTTTCCTTTCCGGGGTTTCCAATCCGCGACGGCGGATTTATTGCCAAACGAAGCGAGCGAAACGAAAATTCATTTTCGTTTCCGAGCGCAGTGCCGGTAATATCGGGGCTGCCCGTTATAAGGGATTTTCTAGCAAGAAAATCCCGACCCCGGGAAGGGAAGTCCGGCGACGGAGACGAGTGAGCATGGAAAACAAGATCCCTCGCGGAGTCTATCCGCCTTTGGCGGACTCGGGATGACAGAGAGAAACTGGATTCTTCGCTTCGCTCAGGATGATAGAGGGGCGGGATCGCGATGACAAAAAAAGACAAAAGAAAAAGGGGTTCAGAATTCTCTGAACCCCTTTTTGGTTGTGCCGCGATCAGAAGATCTTGGCGTAGAAATTGCCCTCGTAGGCCGTGGCGTCGGTCTTTGAGGCCGGGGCGATGTTGCCATCCTTGTCAGCCTTCAAAAGAGTGATGACGTCGCGCGTCCCGTCGGGCCGTTTCATCATGAAGCGAGTCGGACCGAAGGGGTGCGAACCCCATGCGAGCAGGTCGCCGTCCTTGCCAACCACGACCGGCACGAGACCGAACGTGGAACCGAAGACAGTGCTCGGAACCTCGACCTTAAGGGTCACGGTGCCAGACATCGGCGCGCAGGACATCTTCGAAGTATCAAACTTCGATTTTCCACGGGCCCAACTGGGCCCGACACCGGTCAGGCACAGCAGACGGTCTTTGAAGACGCCCGGATCGGTCGCGTAGGCGACGATCTTGGCCGTTCCCTTGCCGGATTCGTCCGGCAGGCGCAGAACCTTCTTGCCGGTATCGGGCTCGTTGATGAGCCAGACGCCGGCGACACCGGTAAACGTGACGTTGGCGACACCGGGGCTAACCTGCTTGATGGACATTTCCGTCAATCCGCCGGCCAGATCGGCGGCGAAGGCGGGGGCAGCGGCAAACAACGCGGCAAGTACTGCGAAAAATTTCTTCATGGTGTCCTCCTTCGGACTTGGTGGGTTGGAAAGGTGCTGATGTTCCCCTCATTTGGAGAGGAACTCCAAAATCTAGGAACACCCCAGTATACACCCTTTTTCAGTTTTTGTCAATAGAGGGCTCCTGATCCGGAAGAGGAGCCGGATGAGTACAGAAGGGATTCCTCGACTTCGCCCGCAATGACAACAAAGAAGGCAAATGAAAAGCGCGTGTTGGAGTTCCGAAACACGCGCTCATATTCCTTGGAGCTACATCATCGCTCGAAGTCCCAAGGCGATTCCCATACGGATTCCTTCGCAGGTTTCCGGACGGGCTTCGCGCTCTTAGGCTTCGCGGGACTGTCGGTCGCGACGAACGCGATACCGCTGTCCTCATCGATCGTGACCTGGCCGCTCTCTTCGAGCTTCGCGAGCATTTCGGTTCTCCGCGCTTCCGCACGGGCGACCTTCACGCCCTGGGCCACGTCCACTCCGATATCCCACCCGAAGACGTTGCTGCTGTCATCGAGGTTATGGTTGATGCCGATACTCGCGAAAAAGATCTTCCGCGCATCCGACACGCCGAGCCTGAGGCTCGCGGATTCGGAGGTCGGGTTTTCCGCGGAGTAACCGAGCGAGAAGAACGGACGCACGTCTTCACCGGCATAGATGTCCTGCCGGTAACCGACGCCGATCAGATTGTCGAACCGGCTCAGATCCTTCGTATCCGCGATCGGCGTTCCGTTCCAGCTATGTTTCACATCGCGGGAGGTCGGCCAGAAGACGGACGCGTAGAGACCGTACTCGGGCCACCACTTCTCACCACGCTGTTCGCGTTGGTAGTTGTTGTAGCCGAGCGAGAAACCGGCGATATCGAAGTCGCGGCTGCTCCGGTACTTGTCGATGCGACCCCGCTCCTCCAGCTCTCCGAAGAGCGCCTTGAACGAGATGTCCCATCCGTCCCAGTCGGCATATTTGTACGCGGGACCCCGGGCGGACAACTTGCCCGACCAGGCGAACCCATCGTCCGTTTCACCGTGGGAACGATTCCACTTTCCGCCGATGCCGAGATAGCTGCGGCCGCCGTCCTCGTCCCAGATGAACGGGTAGAGGGCGCCTTCCGCATGCGAGTACCTCGTACCGCTCGCGTCACCGCCGATGCCGACGAAGAGGTCCCAATCCCAGATATATGGCTTGGTTCTGTCTTCTTCGATGACCGACTGCGGCTCTTCCGGTTGCAGGGTGATGATTTCGGACTCTTTCGGACCTTCCATCACGACCACCGGCGCGGGTTGCGGTTGCGGCTGCTGCGTAACTTCGACGGTCACGGGGGTTACAGGTTCCGGAACCTCGACTTTGACAAGCCGGAGGTTCTGGTCATTCGGGGACAGTTGCGCCCAGTTGCCACAGACCAGGAAGCGGTAAATCGTTTTCCCGCTCTTGGTCACGTACTTCATGGCTTTCTGAGGCATGGCACGGAGGACAATCTTTCCTTCCCACAGATCGTTCTTACCGAACGACAGGCGGTACATGGATTGATTCATGGCGATGAGAACTTCTTCGCCGTCTTCGATGCCGGCAAGCGCTTCCATCGCCTCATCGGTCGTGAAACCGAATTGACGGGTCAACGCATACAGACTGTCGCCCTTGCCGTAAAACTTGTTACCACCGGGCTTCTTCCACTCACAGTAGCCCTTGCGGGTCTTCGAGCAGTCGATCGTCCGGTAGCCGGTCTCGACGGTAGCGACCTTGGAAGTCGTACGGGAAGCGGCCTTGCACTGCACGCCTTCGGGAACGATCAGAAGCTGACCGACACGGATCGTGTACGGAGCGACCAATTCGTTCATCTCGGCGACCTTGCGCCAGCCCGACCCGCACGAACCGCTCAGGGTATCGCCCTTCACGGTCGTGTAGAGCGTCGCCTTGCGTTTCGGTACCTTGGGGGCTTCCTTCGGCTCGGCTGCGTTCGCGGACGAAAGCAGCGACGGGACGACGGGCGTCCTCGCGACCGGAACGATCGCCGGAGCGGAGACAAGCTCCTGCTCCTTGCTGTTGTTGAAGTGATCGTTCCCGAACTGAATCAGGAACGGAGAAGCCGCGAGCGTGAGCACCGCGGCGATAAGACCGATGGCGCGCCAGCTTTTCATGACATTCTCCCTCTTCGGTGATGGCGGAGGAGCCGAGTATCGGCCTCTCCTCGTGATGACGGAATCATCCAACATGATCTTCTCCTTCGCTTCGTTTTCCTTTTCCGAAACAGTCTCTCGCGAAACCCCTCCGGAAAAGGAGCTGGGATCGGGAACGCCTGCGCGCGCCCGACCCAGGAGTCTCATTCGCCCTGCCACGAAACCGTTTCCGGCTTCAGACCGAGCTCCTCATGTGCGTCCTTGCAGACGCCGCCCGCGAAGACTTCGCGGTTTCGGACGAGCATGCCGATCGCCGTGATCGGGTTGACCGGACCGCCGACGAACATCGACGCGCCGACCGGAGCCGACCCTTTCGAGATGAATCGATCGGACAACCCGGCTTCGGCGGTAAGCTGCGCGACCAGGGCGACATCGCTCCTCGCGGAGTGTATCCCGGACACCAGTTTTGGAAACTGGTTTCTGAGATCCACAAGGAACCGCCTCCCCGCTTCCGTCGATTCGTCCATGATGTGTATCATGTCCTGGGCGACGGGCGATGGGTGATTCCTGAAGAACTCGTCCGGAAGCGTGCCGAATTCGGTCAAGGGAATGATGTCCCGCTTCGTCGTCTGGACGAAACAGGCATCGGCGGAGACCAGGATCATGTTCTGTCGAAGCAGTCCATTCACCCTCTCCTCCCCTCCCGGAACGAGGACGAACATCGCTGTCCGACCCGGATTCGATACCGCATTGTAGGTGCGGGTCGGAACCGGATCCGTCCCTTCGAACACGACGGCCCGCCACACGGAACGACGGAGGACACGCTCATCCTTCCCGACCGCATAGGTCCGGTGATGATCGTTCATGTCCCACCGCCACACCGCAGGCAGCGGGTTCGGCAAGGGGATGCGGACGACCGCGAAGGATCGCTCCTTGCGGATATCCACATCCCACAGCACGACCGACTGCCAGGGCTCCTGGGGCTCGAGCGCGGACTGCGTGTCCGCGACCTTGTACCCCGTCGACGCGCACCCTCCGAGGAGGAACGCGGCGAGCAACGCACTCAGCATTTTCAACATTTTGTAGCTCCTTCAGTTTTCAAGGTTCAGCTCATCGGGTCTTTCCCGGGAAGAGAATTCTTCCGATGACGGAGAATCCTCTTCCCGAGAGAGAATGCCTAAGCATTCTCTCCGACCTGCACGTCATAGGGCGAAAACGTCCTTTCGGATCCTCTTCCGGAACGGTTCTCACGGAGAAATGCCGCAAGGAGCGCCAGGGAGGAACCGGCGAGAAAACCGAGCGCGGTCGCGACGGCTATCCCCTTCATGCCGGGTGTCTTTTCGACGATCGGACCGGAGAGGAGACGCACCTCGACACTCTTCTCGTCTCCGCCGCGGAAGAGCACATTCCGGTTCACGAGCACTTCGCTCGACGCCTGAAGCACGCGATACGCGTCACGATCGTTTTCGCTTCTGGCCTCGATGGAGATCATCCCGAGATTCGCATCCTGTTTCACGGACACCATGTCGCGCCAGGCCTTGAGCCGGGCGGACTTGTCCTTTTCCGGCGGAAGCATATCCGAGGTCATCTTTCCGGTTTCGACCGCCGCGGCTATGAACCGCTCGCTCGTCACGGCTTCACCGAGCACCTTGCTCAGATACTCGGACGACTTGAACGACGTGTAGAAATCCTGGTTCGCGGCATTCGTCTGGACAAGCAGGAAATCGGAACGCGCCACGAACCCTCTTTCCAGAAAGAAAAAGAATCCGGTCGAGAGCGCGGCGAAGACGATTCCGGCGAGCATCACCGCTCCTATATGACGTTTGAGGCTTATCATAACGGTTTTCTGCATAATATTTTCCTTGAAATCGATGTCGTCCCAAAACCGCAATCAGACCCCATATAATAGCAAAAAAAACGCATCATGTCAAGGGTGCGTTTATTCGCTTTCGGCTATGGAAGGTTAGAACAGGTTCCCTATCTTTTCGAGCAGCTTGAACTGCGAGACATCCTTTATGGTGACGAGCACCATAAGGAGAAGCAGGAGGAGAAATCCGACCGTATGCGACCACTGCTCCACCGTCTCCTTGACCGGGGACCCCTTGATCTTCTCGATGAGGATGAAGAGGATTCGGCCGCCGTCGAGCCCCGGGAACGGCAGGATATTGAAGATGCCGAGATTGATCGAGAGTATGGCCGCGAACTGAAGCAGGTACGGGATCCCGAGGTCGCTCATCTGTTTGGTCATGACGACGATACCGACCGGACCGGTCACATCGACCCCTGCCTTTTCCCCGACGAAGATGTTCTTCACGATTCCGCCGAGCGCGGAAAGGATGGCGGTCGTTGTGTTATAGGTCGCCTGCGCTCCGCGGACCGGCGCCTCGTACCACGGATAACTGATGACGGCCGTCTCGGCGAAGGAAACCCCGAGCGCGCCTTCACCTTCCGGTGTCGCTTTTCGCGGTGTCCCACGAAGCGTGAGCTCCTCGCCGAACCGGTCAATACCGAGCGCGATTTCGGATCCGCGTTTCTCATCGATCGCCGACTTCGCCTCTTCGAGGGTTCTCACGGTCTTCCCGTCCACGGAAAGCACGTGGTCGCCCGGGCGGATACCCATCCGCTCCGCCGGTGATTCCTTTGCGACTCCGAGGATCTGGATATCGGCCTTTCCGGCTCTTTCGCGGTTCTCATTGGTTATAGGCTGCGGAAATCCGAGCATAAGCACGGTCGAGAGCAGTACCCAGGCGAGCACGAAGTTCATGAACACGCCCGCACCGAGCACCTTGACGCGGATCCACGCCGATTTTCCGGCAAAACTATCCGGTTCGATCGAAGCATTCTGATCTTCGCCGCGAATGCGAACAAAACCGCCGAACGGGATCCAGTTCAGGGAGAAGATGGTCGTATCCGGATGGACATCCGCGTTTCCTGCGACGAATTTCCATTTTCCGGTCGCCTTGTCCTTGTACATCCCGGCAAGCCGCGGCGGGAAACCGAAACCGAACTCGTCCGCCGCAATGCCGTTCCGTATCGCGGTCAGGAAATGCCCGAGCTCGTGTACGAAAACAAGAAGGCCGAGAAGCAGAAAAAAGAGGACGATAGTGAAAAAAGTCATAAAATCTTGAATGTCAACATCCAAATGCCAAATGACAAACCAAATCCCAATGCTCAATAACACGAGATTGGAAATTTTGATTTGAATTATTGATTCGGCATTTGAAATTTGTTATTTGGACTTATACCGTAAGTATTTCCTCTTCCTTTTTCTTCCGCAGAGTCTCGAGCTCGACGTTCCAGCGATCGACCTCCCCCTGAAGATCCTCTTTTCCCCGGAACTTGTCATCCTCGCTCACGGAGCCCTCCTTCTCGAGCTCCTGGATATCCTTCCAGGCATCCTCGCGGATCGTCCGGATCGAGACACGGGTCTCCTCCGCACGCGCATTGAGCGCCTTCGCGAGTTCCTTCCGCCGCTCCTCGGTCGGTTGCGGCAGAGCGAGCCGTATCACATGCCCGTCGTCCGCGGGGTTCAGTCCCAGATCCGACGTCCGGATCGCGTCCGCGACCGCGGCGACCATTCCCTGGTCCCATGGCTGGATGACGATGAGACGCGGCTCGGGTACGGTGATGCTCGCCATCTGTTTGAGCGGCATCTTCGAACCGTAGCAATCGACGAGCAGATCCTCGACGATCGACGTGTTCGCCCGACCCGTCCGAAGTTTCGCCGCCTCGACGGAGAAATGCTCGATCGCCGAGCGGAACGCGGACTCCTTGCCGGCTATGATCCCTTTCACGTCCATATACTTTCTGATAATGATTGATAAATCCGTTCGATCTACTGGAATTTCCGGAGGCCGATAAGGAGATATTTCGGGTCGAACGGGTCGAACGCGACGAACGATGCGTCGCGATCGACGGAAAGCGAGGTTATCGCCCACGTCTCCCCGCCGTTCACCGACTTGTAGAATGCCCTTCCGGACACGAACACGACCTCCTTCGGATTTTTCGGATTGACCGCTATGGAGCGGATCGGAAATTTTTTCGCGCTTTCGATGATATTGATCTCATACCAGTACTTCCCGTAATCGGAGCTTCGGAACAGTCCCGAACCCGTCCCGGCATATATCGTCCCGGAGACAGTCGGATCCGGAGCGATGGATACGATACCCGAGGGCATCTTGTTGTTTCTGTTCCGTTCAGAGAGAGTTTTCGCCTGTTTGCGCTTCTTTTCGGCGCCTTTCGCATCCCCCTTCTTGGAAAGCTTATCCGCGGCTTTCTGAATCGCTTGAACCTCCTCTTGTTTCACTTTTTCCCAATCGAGCCATCGTGCCCCGCCGTCCGGCGAATAGTAGAGTTTTTTTCCTGCAGAAAGAAGATACGTCACCATCTTTTTCTGCGCGTCGAAGGCGATATCGGCGACGGCTCCGTCTATCTTGTTCCCGATATTCTTCCATGTGTCCCCGCCATCGACGCTCTTCACGACCGTTCCGGTACTCGTCCCGGCGAAGATGACGTTGCGATCTGCGAAATGTTGCGAGAGTGCGGAGACGAACGTCCCTTTTCCCGGTTCGGAATAGACGTCCCGCCAATTCTCGCCGCCGTCGTCCGTCCGGAACATCTTCCCCTGTTCCCCGAGCACACCGGAGGCGAACATACGCCTGTCCGGATCGTTCCTGTCCGGAATGAAGCTGTAGATCTTCTGCGGCGGGAAAACGATCTGCTTCCACGTGTCACCGCCGTTGTCGGTGCTGAATATGCCGTTTTCGACGGTTCCGACGAAAACCGACGCCGGCTTCGAAGGATGGTAGGCGATCGAAAGGATGTCCGCCTTTTCTATCTTCGTCGTTTCATCGAGCTTCGACTGGGAAAAGAACGTTCCGCCACCGTCGTCGCTCTTCCAGATACTGCCCCTCCCTATCGCGGCCGAGAGTCCGCCCGGAAGTTCCGTCTCTTCCGGAACCGTCTGTTTCGGCTGCGGAACGAGCGAACAGCCGGAAAGGGCAAATGCGAAGAGCGGTACGACGACGAATCGGAGTTTTTTCATATGATCATCATTTTTTCAAGTATACCAAAAAGCCTGGGAAAAACAAAAAAAGCCGGAGCCCCTGAAGGATCTCCGGCGAAACGGATCGTCATCCGCGTCACGGCGTGCCGACAAGGCACTCCGGCGGAAGAAGTAACGGGCTTCCAGCGGCACAAGGGCTTCCCTGTTCGCCAAATTCATGCCTCGCCATTACATGTTCGGCATCCGAGCTTTCGCTCTTCATGAGCTGCCAACGCCGATCGGGCAAAAGCTCGCTCACGGGAATAACCTGATGAATCTCTCCACAGCATGGACATACACCGAATAGCATGACTCTTTCCTCCTCGGAAAAGAACAAAAAACAAACAGCCCTGATTTCAGAGTGGTATTATATCATGAAAAATAAAATCTGTCAATCAGGTATCATTGACGCGAAAGCAGAAAAAGTGTAGAATTCTCTTGTTTTCCGGATACGCATGGGTGCGTAGCTCAGTCGGTAGAGCAGTGGCCTTTTAAGCCAACGGTCGAGGGTTCGATCCCCCCCGCACCCACCAATCACAAAAAATCCGCCTTTCGGCGGATTTTTATATTCTCCATTCTTCATTCTGCGTTCTTCATTCTGCGTTCGATCCGATCCTTCCCGACATATAGTCGCAAGACTTCCGGAACGATGACCGAACCGTCCGCCTGCTGATGGTTCTCGAGGATCGCGATGATGGTCCGCGCGGAGGCAAGCGCGGTATCGTTGAGCATATAGACATGGCTTTTCTCTCCCGTTGCCGCATCGACATATCGCACGTTGAGCCGTCGCGACTGCCAGTCAAGGAAATTCGATGCGCTCCCGGTTTCGCCGTACCGACCGAGTCCGGGCATCCACGCTTCGAGGTCGAACGCGCGGTACTTCCCCGCGCTCATGTCGCCGGTCGAAATACGGAGTTTCCGATACGGAAGTCCGAGCTCGCGATGCATCTCCTCGGAAAGTGCGACCATCTCGTCCTGTATCCCGTTCGCGATATCGACATCCGCCGGAACGAGCACGACCTGCTCAACTTTCATGAATTCGTGCACGCGGTACATGCCCTTGGTATCCTTGCCATAGGAGCCGATTTCGCTCCGATAGCACTGACTGAACCCGGCATATCGCAGAGGGAGTGACGCCCCATCGAGGATTTCATCCGCATGGTACGCGAGGAGCGACGGCTCGGCCGTCCCGACGAGAAACTTCTGCTCCTTCGAGATGCTTCCATCGGATTCCTTGTCGGATGTCGCGACCTGATAGATCTCGTCGACCGACCCGTCGTATTCGATCCCCTTGAAATACCCGCTCCCGAAAAGGGGAAACGCCTTCACGAGGGTCGGCGGAATCATCGGAACGTATCCCTTGTCGGTAAGCTTGCGGAACGCATACATCATCGCTCCGAGCGCGAGAAGCGCGCCTTCGTTCTTGAGATAATACCCACGGAAACCGCCCACTTTCGTTCCGCGTTCCAAGTCGAGGATATCGAGCGATTTCCCGAGCTCGATATGCGTCTTCGGAATGAAATCGAATACGGGAAGATCGCCGTATCGCCCCTCCTCGACATTGTCCGTATCGCTTTTCCCGATCGGCGTATCCGGCGAAACGACGTTCGGTACCTGCGCCATGAGCGTCTCGAACAGCTTCTTCGCCTCCCGGACATGCGGCTCAAGCGTGTCGATCCGCGCCTTCACGTCCTTCCCCCTCACGATCACCTCGGCTCGTTCGGCATCGTCCTTGGCATTCTGGATCAGGCTATTGATGTCGTTCTTCACGGACTGAAGCTCCTCGAGCTCCCGAGACAACTTGACCCGCTCCGCATCCGCCGCGAGCAGCTCATCCAGATCGAGCGCGATATTCTTGTCAGCCGCCGCCTTCCGGACCGCTTCCACATTTTCACGGATGAATCTGATATCGAGCATAGGAAAAAATCTTGTGACTGACAGGATATAGCTTATATCCTTCCTTTGAAAAAAGCAAAACCCCGCACTTTTCAAAAGGCGCGGGGCAAGCCGCCTTGTGGTCGCACCTGGACTCGAACCAGGGACCTTTCGAATGTGAATCGAACGTTCTAACCAACTGAACTATGCGACCAGATTTTTAATACCGTGCTCCATAACCCCAGCCAGAGACTGGTCCGCCTTGGGCGGAAACTGAGCTAATCATCCGCTGACAAAGACCATCTTACCCGAAACCTATCATTTGTCCAGACATGTTTCCGTTCCCTGTTCCTCGTTCATTGCTCCCTGTTTTTCATCGGCGGAAAGATGACCGTTTCACGGACGGATTTGTCCATGAGGATCGCGAAGAGCCGCTCACTCATACCGAACCCGAAGGCCGGCGGACAGCCGTACTCGAGCGCTTCGAGGAAATCCTCATCGAGCATCATCCCTTCCGTATCGCCTTCGGCACGGAGTTTCATCTGCTCCTCGAAGCGTAGGCGTTGGTCGGCAGGGTCGTTGAGTTCCGCAAACCCATTGCCAAGCTCGCTCCTGACGGCGACCGGCTGCATCCGGAGCGCCTTTTTCGGATCCGACGGATCGATCTTCGCCAGAGGCGACACCGCGAGCGGGTGCCCGACGAGAAAACACGGTTGAATCAGCCTCTGCCGGACAGTCTTCTTGTAGAGCGTGTCGATCATGCGACCGAGACCATAGCTCTTCTCGTACTTGATACCGAGTTCATCCGCCTTTTTCTTGAGTTCCTCGACCGTCACGTTGTCTGAGAGATCGACACCGGTTTCCTTCTTGAATTCCGTGAAGTAATCGATTCGAGGAAACGGCTTCGACCAATCGATCTCCTGTCCTTCATACGAGGTTCTGAGCGCGTCTCCTGCGACCGCACGGACGATATCACGATAGAGATCCTCGACCATCGCCATACCCTGCTCCAGATCCGTATACGCCGCATAGAATTCCATGTGGTCGAACTCCTGAAGATGCTCCCGGTCGATGCCCTCATTTCGGAAAACACGCCCGATCTCGAACACACGCTCATACCCGCCGACCAAAAGCCGTTTGAGCGACAGTTCGAGCGAGATACGGAGATAGAAATCCTCATCAAGCGCGTTGTGATGCGTGATGAACGGCTCCGCCTCGGCGCCGCCGGGAATATGTTCGAGCACCGGAGTCTGCACCTCAAGGAAGTCCTTCGCCGAAAGGAACCGCCGAACGGTCTGCCAAAACGCATTTTTCTTCCGAAAAAGTTCCCTCGTCTCCGGATTCGCGAGAAGATCGAGGTAGCGCCGCCGAAGCAGTTCCTCCTCGTCCTTCAGCCCGTAGAATTCGGTCGGTATGGGGCGCACCGATTTCGAAAGGATACGCCAGGATTTCACCGAGAGCGTCTTCTCCTCCTTCTTCGTAAGAAACATCGTTCCCGTCGCCCCGATAAAATCTCCGACCTCGACGTTGTCCGAAAACAGCGAAAATGCATCCGCCCCGAGCTCGCCCTCCGAAAGAAAAAATTGGATTTTCCCGCTCCCGTCCTCGACATGCGCGAAGGCTATTTTCCCCATCGTCCGAAGCGACCGGACACGCCCGACAAGCGACACCTCGGCAGCCTCCGATGCGAGCGCGTCGAATCGGGCAAGCGCTTCCGCTCCCGTATGGGTACGGACGGCCTTCTCCGGATATGCGGAGCCGCACGACTCGGTCAGCCGCCTGAGCTTTTCCTCTTTGGTCGCGACGATGTCCTCACGCATATCGGTCTTCTTACTGATATTCATACTCTAACGGTTTTCGAGCCGGAAGACAAGAAAAAGCCCCCTCTCCGGGGGCTCGCCTGAAAACCGCTACTCGATCGAAACGACCGTGCAACTCATTTTTCCGGCCGGGACATCGATTTCGACATTCTCTCCCTTCGACTTCCCCATAAGCGCCTTGCCGATGGGCGATTCTCCTGAAATCTTTCCGGCGGCGGGATCGACTTCGTTCGTTCCGACGATGACGAATCGCATTTCCCTGCCCTTGCAGTTCATGACGACCGTCGAGCCGATCTGCACCGAGGACGATCCTTCCGAACGGGTCGCCACCACGGCGCCCTTGAGCATCGCCTCGAGTTCGAGAATGCGTGTCTCGTTCTCGTTCTGTTGGTGCTTCGCCTCACTGTACTCGGCGTTTTCGGAAAGGTCTCCCTGTTCCTTCGCTTCCTTGATGGAAGCAGAAATCGCCTGACGTACCCGGATCTTCCGATCATCGAGTTCATCCTGCAGTTTCTTGAGTCCTTCCTGCGTGAGAATCCGTGCCATGATTTCTTCCGAAACGATTAGTGTTTTAAAATTCGCGACGAGGAGCCGCGAACAGTGGATCAAATCGCCCCAATCATACAGAGGTGGGAATCACCTGTCAAGAATCCGTTATCCATGGCTTATATGAAACACGAAATCATTCTCCGAGAACGTCGCTCTCAAGCCGATTCCGGAAATACCATCCATATATCTCCTTCGTCACCGGTACGGCATTATAGGTTTCGGTCTTCTGATCCTCGATAAGAACGATCATCGCGATTTTCGGGTCATCGAACGGAGCAAAGGAAACGAACCAGCCATGCGTTTTCTCCGCGGTTCCGAATTGCGCGGTTCCCGTCTTGCCTGCAACCGGAAACGCGAGATCATTCAACGGCATCGCCGTCCCTTCCGTGACAGTCTGTCGCATACCCTCGCGGACGATGCGTATGATGTCCGAATCGACGATATGCTCCCGTATCGCACGAGGTTTCCTGACTGAAACGGAACCGTCCGGGTTACGGATATGGGAAACTACCCGCGGCACATAAAGTGTCCCTCCGTTCGCGATCGCCGCTATGGAATTCACGACTTGGAGCGGTGTCGCGGTGACGAATCCTTGTCCGATGGCCGCGTGATAGTCGTCACCGACATACCACCGTTCATCGAACTTCCGTTCCTTCCATTCCGGATCAGGAAGCAGTCCGTCGCCTTCGCCGGGAATATCGATTCCGGAAGGCGAGCCGTATCCGAATTTTTCCGCATACGATTTCATCCGGCGTATTCCGAGTCCGGGAATACCGCCATATCCCCCGCCGACGGAATAGAAGAACACGTCGCTCGAAACCGCTATGGCTCTACGGATATCCGTGAATCCATGGGCTTTCCAGTCACCGAAGAAGAAACTTCCGACCGAGATGCCTCCCTTCGATTCGATCCGCGTATGTTCGGATACGACACCTTCCGCAAGCGCCGCGGACGCGATCACCGGTTTGAATGTCGAACCCGGAGGATATTCCCCCGCTATCGCCCGGTTGAAGAGCGGCTTCGATGCATCCTCGACAAGCAGACGATACGCGTCCCCGGAAATTCCGTCCGCGAAAAGATTGTTGTCGAAACTCGGAATCGATACCAAAGCAAGCACCGCACCGTCACGCGGGTCGAGTGCGATCACCGCGCCACGCTCGAGATTCCTCGTTTCCAGGAATCCGGAAAGCGTATCGTATGATTTCTTCTGAAGTTCGGCGTCGATATTGAGAAAGAGATCGCTTCCCGGTATCGGCGACGTGATACCGAGCTCCTTTTTCGGACGACCGAGCGAGTCGACTTCCGTACGTTCGTATCCGCGCACGCCACGGAGTTCCGTTTCGTACGATTTCTCCAGTCCCTGTTTGCCGACCATATCCGTCGGCAGATAATCCGGATCGTCGGACAGCTCGCTCTCGGAAATTCTTCCCTCATACCCGAGAATATGGGAAAACATGACGCTCTCCTGATATTCCCTATACGCGAGCTTGAAGAGGCTCACGCCGGAAAAATCTTTCTGCCTGGAAAGAAACAGGATGACCTCCTCCTGCGAAAGCCGTTCCTTGAGAAGCACGGGCGACAACGGATTCTTCGATCCGGCCGCGATCGCGGCATCGAATGTCTCCGACCCGACACCGAGAACGGAAACGACCGTGTCACGGAGCGCGGCCCGGTCGGAATCATCCTTTGGGACATCGAGCGGAATAAGCGCAGCACCGATACTCGGAATGTTCCGGACCAGAGGTTCGCCGAAACGATCATAGATGATTCCGCGCGACGCGGGAACCGGGATCATACGGATGCTCTGTCGTTTGGCGATATCCCGATATTTCTCTCCCTGCAGCACATTGAGATACACGGCACGTCCGAAAAGGACGGCGAGCGCGACAAACGCGACGATGAAATAGCGCCCCGCCCATCGACGGTCGAGCGCCCACTCGAGCTTCGCGGCGTCCTTTTCCGTCACGGTGAGCACCGCGTCGTCTATCTCACCCATCGACTGTTTTGATATTTTTCCGAACATTGTCTCATTTTTACCGTTTCTGTCTCCGAACGAAGAACGTCGCGCCGGGATCCATGCGGGATATGAGCTCGTCATATTTCCGGATCGATACGATAGCAAAGGCGGAAAAGATGATTCCGGAAACGATCGAAACGATCGGATGCCACGAAAACAAAACCTGAAAAACCTGATTCGCACCGATGGATCCATAGAGGAGCAGACCGGAGAATACGGAGAAAAAAATCGTCGCGATACCGGCGAGCAGGCCCGAGAATACCGTCGTCAGAGCGGAATGTTCGACGGCGAAACGCCGCGAAAAGAAACTCGCGGTATAGGCGAGCCCGACTCCGAACCCGGACAATACCCCGACGCGACCGAGCGTCGCCGCATCGGCGAAGAGACCGAGCGCCACGACCGCGGGAAACGCTTCGAGAAATCCGCGCGAGAGCGAGAGCGCGATAGCGAAAGCGAACACGAATGTCGGAAAGACCGTCGATCCGGGGAACAAAAGCGAAAATACCGATCCGGACAGAAACCCGATCGCCGCGAGCGAGAATATCCTTGTGATGAATACGTTCATATGACGAATCAACCGCCGTCCCGTATGAGGAAAAGGAAACGAAGCGAATCGAAATCGACCGGAGAAACGACGTTCGCCTCGCGGAAAAGACGGTCGGTCGAATCGCGAACCGTCCCTATGGATCCGATATACAGACCGGACGGCATCGCCGTCGTACCGGATGTCATGACCCGATCCCCTTCACGGAGAACGTCGGACTGGAGAACCATTCCATAGAAGATGCCGAGACCGCGATCGCCACGAACGATACCCTTCGATCCGTTCTCCGCCGTGACTCCGCCGATCGCCACCTTGGAATTCGTAACCAATGCGACGGATGCGCTCACCGGATACACCTCGTCGACGACGCCGACGAACAATCCGTCCCCGATGATCGCCGACATCCCCGCCTTCACTCCATGGACCGACCCGCGATCGACGATGACCGACCCGCGCTGTGCCTCCCCTCCGGATACGATCACTTCCGTCGCCATGAGATCGTATTTCTTCCGGATTTCGAGTCCGACATCCTTCCGAAGCGCTTCGTTCTCTCCGCGAAGAAAAACGAGTCCCGCGTTTTCCGCGATCAGACGGAGATTCTCTTCCGAAAGCCGTTCGTTTTCACGGTTGAGTTCACCGATCGAAGAAAGAAACATGGACGCATCCCGTGCGGACACGGCCATCGTGGAGAAGGCTTTCTCGAACGGCCAAAACACCGTATGGAATATGCCTCGGAGCGTTCCGGAAAACGGGGCCGGATCCGCGATCGCGATACCGAAAAGGATTCCGAGGACGACAAGCGTCCGGATGAGTTTCGATTTCGGGACGATTCCTTCCCTCATAACCGGATAGACAATTGCTAATGCAGCGCCGCCGCGGCGCCGGATTCGGTAAGCACGTCTTCCAACCGTTCCATGTCATCAAGCACGATCCCGCACCCGCGGACGACCGCGGTGAGCGGATCCTCCATGAGACGCACCGGGATACCCGTCTGATTCGCGAACAATTTGTCGATTCCGCGGATCAGGCTCCCACCGCCGGCGAGAATGATGCCGCGTCCCATGATATCGGCGATGAGTTCCGGAGGGGTTTCCTCGACGATGGTCTTCATCGCGTTCATGATCACGCGGATGGAATGCGAGAGTGCCTCCCGGATGTGTTCGTCCGTCGCGATAACCTCCTTCGGAAGACCCGATACGAGATCGCGTCCGCGGATCGGCATCGTCAACCGTTCACGGAGCGGATAGGCGCTTCCTATCGCGATCTTCACGTCCTCCGCCGTCCGTTCGCCGACGAGCAGGTTGAACTCGTCACGGCAATATCGGATGATGTCCTGATTCATCTTGTCGCCCGCCACGCGCAGACTCCGCGAAAGCACGACGCCCCCGAGCGATATGACCGCGATTTCCGTCGTCCCGCCGCCGATGTCGATCACCATGTTCCCGGCGGCCTCCGTCACCGGGAGTCGCGCACCGATCGCCGCCGCCATCGGCTCGTCGATGAGAAAGGCCGCACGCGCACCCGCATTCTGCGCCGCTTCGACCACCGCGCGTTTCTCGACCTCCGTCACTCCGGACGGGATACCGATAAGCACTCGCGGACGCCGCAGGAACATGAGATTTCCTTGGTGCACCTTGCTGATGAAATACCGGAGCATCTGCTGGGTCACTTCGAAATCCGATACGACACCGTTGACGAGCGGCCGCGTCACGACGATGTGACCCGGGGTCTTTCCGACCATGCGCCGCGCGCCCCTGCCGATGGCGAGGATCTGTCCGGTGCGCTGGTTCACCGCGACGACGGACGGTTCGTTGATGACGATGCCGCGCCCCTTCACGTAGACGAGCGTGTTCGCCGTCCCGAGATCGATGCCGATATCGAGCGAAAACCGGCCGAAAAAACGGTCGGATGCGCCACGTCTGAATGTATGCAGAAAATCCTTCATTATGGCTCTTTACAATGGAAAACGGAGTACGTTCCATTGTACCCCGCTTCCGGGAAAATATCCAGTTCCACGAACGACCTTTTTGCCTACGGCGAAACGACACGTATACCGAGGTCAAGCAATTGGTCGGAAGAAACCCGTGAGGGCGCTTCCATCATCGGATCTCGTCCTTCTCCTGTCTTCGCGAACGGGATGACTTCGCGGATATTCGGCTCATTCTGCAGAAGCATCATCAGCCGATCGAAACCGAATGCCAGACCTCCGTGCGGCGGCGCTCCCGAAGCGAGCGCTTTCAGCATATGGCCGAAATTCTCTTCGATCCTCTCCGCCTCATAGCCCATGATTTCGAACACTTTTCGGAGCGCCTCCGGATCATGGTTCCGGATACCGCCACCACCGATCTCGTACCCGTTGAGCACCATGTCATACTGCGCCGCGACGATATCCCCGATATTCCTCCCTTCCAACAGGTCGGTGGCATATTCCGGTTTCGGAGCGGAAAACGGATTATGGGAAAATGTCCATCCGCCCTTTTCATCCTTCTCGAATAACGGGAAATCCACTACCCAACAGAATGCCAGCAAGTTCGGGTCGTTCTTATCCGTACGGATGTCCGGCTTGTCGGAATCGTATTTTTCCATCGCTTCCCGGTACGCGATCCGCGGAAATGGGGTCTCCTGGATCCTCTTTTCCGGATACACCGCCTTCACGAGATCCACGATGAGTCGTTCGTTGATCCTCATCAGATCCTCCTGGGAAACGAAACTCATCTCCATATCCACCTGCGTGAATTCCGGTTGTCGGTCACCGCGAGTATCTTCGTCGCGGAAACATCGCGCGATCTGGAAATATTTCTCGAAACCGGCGACCATGAGAAGTTGCTTGTACTGCTGTGGGGACTGCGGCAAAGCATAGAACTTCCCCTTCTCCAGACGCGAAGGAACGATGAAATCCCTTGACCCTTCAGGGGTCGATTTGGTCATATAAGGGGTTTCGATTTCCACGAATCCCTCATCCGTGTAGAAATTCCGTATATGTTGCGCGACACGGTGACGATTGCGGATATTTTTTTGCATCCGTTCCCGACGGAGATCCGCGTATCGATACCGAAGGCGCGTTTCCTCTCCGATCTCTTTCCCATCCGACAGGGTGTCGAACACCGGCGTCTCCGCCTCATTGAGGACGGAAACGGACAGAGCCTCGACCTCGATTCCTCCGTTGCGCTGATCCGGGTTCACGAGCTTCTCCGGACGCGGGTTCACCTGACCCTCGATTTCGACCACCCATTCCGGACGGACGGGCTGGGTCGCGACAAGCGCCTCGACATGATTCGGCAAAACGACCACCTGCACACTCCCGCTTTCGTCGCGGATATCGAGAAAAACGAGCTTCCCGTGATCGCGACGTACGGACACCCATCCGGCGATGGAAACGGTCTCCCCGACATAATCCGGCAGCGCGGCGATGAGGATTCTCCCCTGCATACGGAATAGGATTACGGCTTGGCCTCGAACACCGAGTTCACCTCGCGGACGAGCTCGGTCGGCGTTATCTGCGTCTTGAGAAACGCCTTGAACACGTCCGGAGACTCCGAAAGCTGGTCCATCTCCGCCTCCTCGAGCGAGGCGGAAAGGAGAAAGATGGGGATATGTTTCGTCTTTTCGCCCTCCTTGAGCCGTGCGATGATTTCCTGACCCGTCATGTTCGGAAGCATCGCGTCGGTGATGACGAGATCGAAGTGTTCGTGTTCGGCAGCCTCGATAGCGGTCGTTCCGCTTCCATGCGGCACGATCTCGTACCCCTCCTGGGAAAGTCGTCTGCCGAACATATCGATGAACACCGGCTCGTCTTCGATGAAGAGGATCCGCTTCCCGTTTCCGACGGACATCGCCGCGCCGCGCTTTCCGGCGTTCTTCGCCTGTTCGGCGAACAGCGCAAGCAACCGGGACACCTCGGCGACGAGCTTCGTCGGCGTATATTCAGTCTTCTGCATGAATCCGTTCGCACCGAGATCGACCGCCCGTTTCCGATCCTCCGGGTCGGAAAGATTGCTGAATACGACGATCTTGAGATCGGCGGGATACTGAGGGTTCTTCCGGAGCTCCTTGAGGACATCCATGCCGCCCATTTCCGGAATGACGAGATCGAGAAGGATAAGGTCGTATGACGGATCCTCTTCGACCGCCTTGAGTACCGCTTTTCCGGTCACCACGTTCACCACCTCGAACCCGGACGATTCGAATTTCCGCTGGTAGATTTCGGCGATAAGCGGATCGTCCTCGACAAGCAGTATCTTTGCCATAAATTTTCTCAAAATGATGGATAGAGCATATCAGACGGGCCGGACGGAAGCAAGGATCAGGATTTTCTCGATTCCGGCGCACCGAGACCATCTTCAGTGCGGAACGGGAGTTCGAGCGTAAAAGTCGATCCCTTGCCGACGCCATCGGATTCGACGAAAATCCTTCCGCCATGCGCCTCGGCAAAACTCTTCCCGACGTAGAGTCCGAGCCCCGTACCGGAAACATTCACCTTCCCCGACTCTTTCCCGCGACGGAATTTCTGGAAGAGAACATTCAGATCCTCCGGCGCGATGCCGACCCCGGTATCCTTGACCGACACCCGGACCTTCTCGCTATCATTGGTCAGTCGGACCGTTATGCTGCCTTGTTGCGTGTACTTGAGCGCATTATCGATCATGTTCGATATCACTTCGCGGATCTTCTGCGAATCCATGAGAAAGGGCGAGATCGGCGTTTCCGGATAGACGAAATCAAGTTTCAGGTTTCGCCCCTTCGCGATGACGGAGAACGCGTCCGCAAGTTCATGGATGACACCGGCGATATCCGCCTTCGCGAACACATACTGGATACGGCCGCTCTCGATGCGGGAGATATTGAGCAGGTTCTCCACAAGCTCGACGAGATGGTTGTTCGCGGAGTAGACCTTGTTGAGCACATCTTCCACTTCGGCGGAGAGCTTGCCATAGGAGCCTTCGAGCACGAGCGAGAGGAATCCTTTTATGGCGGTAAGCGGAGTGCGGAGCTGATGCGATGCGATAGAGATGAATTCCGACTTCGTGTTGTCAAGCTTCCGCAGCTCCTCGTTCGTCAAGGCGAGCTTGGTCGCCATTTCCTGCAGCTCCTCCTTCCGCCACACCTCCTCCTTCACTGACCGGATGAGGAAATATCCGAACCCAGCGACAAGCAGAAATGTGACGCCAGTAAGAATGAAATTAACGGTCGTATGAATGAAGAAGAATTGCGAGCCAATCAAAACGACAAGAGCGAATACGAGTGCCTGCGCCCCTATTAATTTGATATCGAAAACATTGTATTTCACGATGAGAAACGCGAGAAAACTTATAAATACCGGCATACCGAAAAGCCCATACTGCTCGAACTCCCATTGCAGCGTCAGGCTTCCGAAAAGATTCCCCCATGAGAAAGCGAGGAGGAACAAAAATATTCCAAGAGAGAAGATGGCCACCTTATTTCTTTCCATTCTTTCGTCGATCGGTGTCGCCAGATACCTTCTCGCAAGACCGGCAAGAATCCATAGAAGCGTCACGCTCTGAAAGAAATAAAAATACTGAACAAGTGACCCTTGTTGCGCCTCACAATTAAGCTGGTCGAATCCGGACAGGTTCCAATGCGTCGGAAGCAGGACGATGAGCGGCAATAGGAGAATCCCCATAACCATTTTTTTCCGAAAGACCACATCCTTATCATCCAGAAAAACGTTAGAAAAGTACCACGCGGAACTCAGGATGAGCGCTTGCAGAAGATAAAGTGCCGACCAAAGTATCATGATTACCCGACTATCAGGATTCGTCCAGATGACCAAGTCGATTGCATTCCAGATACCGAAAAGGATTGTAATAAGAAAGAGTAACCTACTGACCAAATTTGCTTTTTTGAGAAAAACATAGAGACCAAGCAACAAGGCTACAATAGCCGTAGGAATATGGGAATAATAAAGCAGGCTCGGCACATAGCTTGTAAAAATAAAAAACTGTATATCGGTAAATGGTTCGCAAAACATTCACGTAATTTATATTTTTATACACGCATATCCGAAACCATCAAACCCCTGACATAATTTATACGAGATATTGATCCGGAATCTATCCCCGATGGACACCGCATGCGTTTCAATGGGAAGTATTATCGGATAACTATAAGCGAAAGAAGCGGAAAAAACGGACTTGTCGCTGAATATTGTCTCACTGCTAATTCTTATCGCATTAATTGATCCATTTTTTGTCACCGTCAGAGTCAATTCTTTGTTCACGTCCAAATCCTCAACTATCTGCGAAAAATCAACATCCGAGAAAAGCTCCTTCTCGGAGTAAACCACTGATTTTATTTCAGGTATTTCCGGATATTCATACCGCAAAATCTTAAACCGATGCCCGTAGTATTCGTCTGGATTGGATACAAGATCAACATAACTTCTAAAACGATTCAACACCACCACGACGCTATTCTTCGCAAATCTCAGCATGTTATTCATCGCCGGAACCTGCAATTCTTCAATAAGCCCAGTAGCAATCATTTCACCAATTATGACATCTACCTTTTCAGGGAGTTTGACGCTTCTGATATCACCGCGGATAAGACTGATAACATCTTGGTATCCGTTTATTTCGAAAGTGCGCTCCAATGTCTTATAATTTTTTTCGTCGGATTCAACGGCGAATACTTTCTTCGCACCACAATCAGCCGCGAACATAGCTAATACACCGCTACCCGTCCCCATATCTACCACCACATCACCGACTTTTACCGCGTGCTGAATCGCCGCCTTGAAGGCATGGGTTCTCTCCTTATCAATAAGACAATTAAAAACCCCTTCCGTCATTGACCAGTATTCTTTGGTTCCTTCCATAAAAACAATCCTTTGTATCTCTAATAAAAACTACGCTTACAGCCACCCCCACTCTTTCAGCTGTCTTTCATCCTTTTCAAGAAATTCCAATCCGATATCATCTCGATAAAACATCTTCGGCACAACGAGATTATCCATTCTCCCGTACGCCTGAGTTCTCGCCTCTTCGATCGTAGCTCCAGCTCCGCCAACATACCCAACACAGCCTTTGTGACCGGCGACAAAGTACTGCTGTCTGATCATCCCGTCAATATGTTTCTTCCCATAAAGAACCTCCTCGAAATAATAATGACTCATCTCATCCTTAACAGGTTTCTCGCGGAAATGAATCGCCATGCCTTCGGAAGCAAATTCCTGCGGAAGCCCCGTGAACGGGAATGGCGGAACCGCCACCGTCACAACCATGGCGTACCCAGGTTTATAGTCAAGATCGTAAACGACTCCATCGGCGATCGCAGAAAGAAATTCTCCCCATGGAGAATTATGAATTTCCATATGACAGGAAGTCGATGGTGTCCCGAACCGAGCAGTCGCTTCGAGCGGCCATATAGAATCCCCTGAAACAATACAGTTGATATCTATATCCCCGTGAAAAGCTATTTCCTTGAGATATGATCGCATCTTCCCGAGCGTAGCTCGAAACAGCTTGTTTTCTTCATCCTTATCGTACCACATGAGCGTACCCATTTCCGGGGTTTTCGGACCGATACCATGTGGCATTAGACTCTTGTGCTCGATATTCATTTCAATCGGCCCAACCCAATCGTTCCCGTTGAAATATCGACCGACCCCCATCTCTATCCCCGATACCTTCTGCTGCAGATGGATTCCACGGATACCTATCCCGTTGTAATGGGACAACACCCCGATCACGTCTTCGTTATTTTCGAGCGTCCCGACATAGTTCAGAGAGCTCACGTGTCCGCCGTTCTGTTTCACGACCCACCGGACTTTCGGATGAGCTTTCACAAACTCGATCGCGTCCTCCGGGGACGGGAAGTTATACGATAGGATATTTTCCATGCCGCACCCATCGAAAACCTCCTGCCCATAATTCCGATCGATTTCGAGCTTATCTCCGAGTGCGCTCCCTCCAACAACCCGATATCCCTCATTCCGAAGTCTGTCCTGCTCCGTTCCAAACCCGACATCATCGAAAATGATAAGTCCATCCTTCCCGACCCAATCAAGCTCCTGCTTCCAATCAAGGATTTTCTCTGCCATTCCGTCATAACAATCCCGAAGTTCCCTCTCTCCGATGTACAATTTCAAATCATGCCCCTCCAATTGGAGAACCGTACAAAGTTCGACTGCAATAAGCTCCTGCGAAACGAAAAGGATTCTCATAAGACACTGAAATCTACTCGGAGTCGCTCCCTGGCGATACCGCACCCACATCGTTCATCATTTCAAGCGATGCGCCCTCAATTATCTCTTTGGCTCCAACCGCTTCTTCGCTCAAGGCATTCTCGTCCGTAGGGATATCCGTTTCCTCCGAATCTCCAACAAAATCCTCCGGATTCGAGCACGCTATACCATCCTCATTCCCCTCCTTGCACAGGACATATTCACACTCCGGCTCGTCGTTCATGCAAGCGATCGGCTCACATTCCTCACTACGCGGATCGCACACAGGAATATTCATGGCATTCTTACGAATGACTTTGTAATACGAGGCATCCTCTTCCGGATTACCCGTGCACATCATGCCCTCTTCTTCCGATTCCGGATCACACTCCCACACGAAGCACACCTCGACGGCCGGATCGCAGTCGACCTGCGCCTCGATGATATAGTCGCGCACAACCATGAATTTGTAGAAAGAAATCCCTATGGACAAGAAAATCGCGACCGCAAAAACCGCGAGTAATATCTTCGACCGCTTGTCCATCGCCGGATAAGCCGCTTCCTCTATTTTTGTTTCCATAATCAGAAAAAAGACGACAAAACAATACCAGGTTGATAAGCACAATATGACATATTTTCAGGAAAAAGAAAAGGGGCATCAGATTATCCGAAGATAATTCGATGCCCCATGCATGTCAGCCACCGCCAGCCACATAATAGGCTCCGACTATGACCAGCGCCATACCGAAGATTTTTCTTCGGCGATTTTTCATCTGCTTCGCTTCGATTCTCCGGGTTCTCCATGCATACCGCGTCCCTCGGAAGGAAACGGCTATGAGTATACTGAAGGCCATAAGGAATAGCCCCGCGAACCCATCGATTGATGTCGTAAGCGACACCGGACCGAGCGACATCGAGCGCCAGGATGTCACAGCAAAAGCAATCTGACATCCTTCGATGAAGACAAATGCCATCCAAAACCGCTTCACGAGCCATCCGAGATGCGATAGCTCGCCTCGCTTCGCGACCGTTCCGAGAGCAAGCAGTGCAAACAGGCCTTCACCGAGGGTGAAGAAGAGAAATACATTGAAGAATTCCTCCCACCCGACAACGGACTCAAGCGTCCCTTTCCCGATTATGCTCTGTACGGAGGATATCGCGACCGCCACAGCCATAAGGCCGATGACATTCATCCGTGTGGATGTCTTCTCCCAGATACTGACCGAGGCGCCGAAGAAAATCATCGCTATGCCGACATACTGCATGAGCGCAAGCTTTTCTTCGAGAAAGACGAATGCTAGAATCGGAACCGTCCCGATAACAACATTCCACATCACGGAAACCACGACAGCATCCTGGTCGAGTCTCATCGCCCGGAAATACGGGACGAGTGACATCATATTGAGAAACCCAGCACACATGGCAATCACTGAAACGCCAGTGAAGTGAATCTCGACGAACCACGGCACGACAAGCCATGGCAAGAGTTGCATGAACCCGGACACGACTGTCGGCTCCCATCCTCCTTCAAGATAGATATCTTTCTCGGCGAAGAAAAAGGCATCGCACAACAAGAGTAGTCCAAGGAAAGCCGCGGACGCAACCGCATACGGAAACCACGACGGAGCACCAAAGAGAAGGAACCCCACCGCGCCCAAGAACAGCCAAACAGCCATTTGACGCATGAGATAGCTCCTTCTCAGAAATTGGTAAAGAATGTTTCCTGCGACCCTACGCCACAAGAATTACTATTATAGCATTTTTTATTAAAAAAGTCAATCAATCATTTGGTTCCAGGATCCCCAAGGACAATCTCCTATCAGAAAAAGGAGAACCCCCTCTCTTGAAGGGATCCTCGCAAAGATACATGCATTGGGAACAATCTACTCCTGAGATGGCGCGCTGGTGTTCCCCTTGCCCGAGACCGACGACACCTTGCAGGTGGAGACACCGAGAAGCGTATAGAGTCCGCACCAGCTGAAGACGCCCGTCCCGAGCACGACGAGCCCGAGCACGCCCCAGAGCGACCCGTAGTAGGCGCCGGCGCCGATGATCGCGATCCCGAGTACGATACGGATGATCCGATCCGCTCCCCCGACATTTTTCGCGTATATCATGACTCTTTTCTTATCGATTACATGTAGCGGATCCAGTATACCAGAAAAATCAGAGGGCTTCCTTCTCGAATTCGGCGAGGGTGCGGCGGGCGGTTTCGCCCCAGAGAAATCCTTTCGCGCGAGAAAGTCCGCGCTCGTGGAGCGTCGCGCGGAGCTTCTTGTCGAGCAGTATCTCCTCGAACGCGCGGAGGAGTTCGTCCGGTCGGTGCGGATCGACGAGCACGCCGGCGTCGCCGACGATTTCCGGAAGCGACGACGAATTCGATGTCACCACGGGCACACCGCAGGCAAGCGCCTCGAGCGGCGGGAACCCGAATCCTTCGTAAAAGGACGGGTACGCGAAGAGCGATGCGAGATTATAAAGCGCGGGCTTGTCCTCGTCCTCCACGAATCCCGGGAGAATGATATTCCCGCGGAACGGCGAGCGTTCGATCTCCTCACGGATCTCGTCTTCCTTCCAGCCCGACACGCCGGCGAGTACGAGCGACAGCTTCTCGAGTTCCGGATGCCGGGCTTTCCTGAGTGCGGAAAAGGCGCGAACGATCGAAACGATGTTTTTCCGGGGCTCGAAGGCGCCGAGATAGAGGATGAACCGGTATGGAAGCGCGTACTTGTCCTTGATCTCGACAAGCTTCGGGTCGTTCCGGTCGTATTCATGGAACCGTGTATCGACACCGCTCGGAATCACCTCGATCTTCGACGGACGGATACCGTAGCGGGTCTCGAGATCGTCCTTGGTCGAACGCGACACGGAGAAAATCCGATCCGCTCGACGGAAGAGTCGCCTCGGATTCACGAGATAGTGCCAGATGCGCTGCTTCCAGGAGAAGGTCTCCGGATACGCCTCAAAGGAAAGATCATGCGCGGTCACGAAGAGCTTCGTCCCTTCCGAAACGGCACAGAAGTTGATATTCGGAAGGAAAAAGACATCCGTCCCGCCGATGAGTGAGTCGAGCTTCGGCCAATTGAGATACCAGAGCGACAGGTTCAGCAGCTTGTTCGGGATACGGAAACGCCGCACCGAGACATTCTCGAATCCATCCGCGAAAGAAAAATCCGGTTCCACGCTCCCCCATGCGTTGAAAAACAGGATATACTCGTTCTTCCGATCGATACGGAACAACTCCGAAAGAAGCGCTATCACGTACTCCTCGACCCCGCTTCGCCGACCATCGGCCAGACACCGCACATCGATTCCTATCTTCATACATCCGTTACAGCCACCCCTCCCGAAGCCTTGCCCAATGATTATCTCTTGAAATATCTCGCCAGAAGCACCGTCCAGAACGCGAAGAAGAGTCCCGCGGCGACACCGACACCGGAAGCGATACGAAGCGGCACCCGGGCGTCCGACACGACCGGTTCGCCCGCGACGACCGTGAACCAATTCGGATCCTTCGCCTCCGCGTTGAGTTTCTCCGTTTCCTTGTTCAACGCGGAAACGATAGCGGGTTTCGCACCTCCGAATCCTTTCCTGTTCGGAGCAGCATACCGGACGTCGATCATCTGTGACGAAAGCCGCTTCGCCGAGAGCGTCCCGACCACGGATTCCGGCGCGCCGAGCGAAACCATCTCCGCGCGTATCGACGGCGCCGCCATCCACCGCACGACCGTATCCGCGAACCGTTCGTCCGCCTGTAACCGGTAGAACTGATCATAACGATACGCCTCCGTCTTTTCGTATCCCGTCCGCGAGACATTGAGAAGGAGCGCCGCTTCGTACCGCTCCGGCTGGAACCGGTACATGGCGAGACCGACCAGAATGAACCCGAGAAAGACTCCGAAAAAAAGCTTCTTCCGATCGACGAATATGTTCACGAATTCCCGAAGTTCCATATCGGTAAATGCCAAAGCTCAAATATCAAATGCCAAACCAAATCCTAAATCTTAATTTCAAAAGGGATCTCTGGATTGCCGCGCTCCGCTCGCAATGACGGTATTTTTGGATTTTAACCATTTGAGCCTGATTTGAAATTTGGCATTTCGATTTTGACATTCCGACGATGCTCTCGGAGAGCATTGTCGACGTATTCTCCTATTTTGCGCGTAAATACGGCTTTGTCAAACGGGAGTGCCTTTTCGCGGATCGCTTCCGGATCGAAGGAATATTTCTCGAACCGCAAGACGGCCGCCTCGATGGCATCACTCGACTGCTCGTCGAAGAACACGCCCGAAACCTCCTCCTCGACACGCTCCTCGATATCACCGCCGCGGAAGGCGATCACCGGTCGCCCGGAAGCCATCGCCTCGACCGCCACGATACCGAAATCCTCTTCCTGTGGGAAAACGAACGCGCGACACTCCGCGTATTGTCTTGGCAGTTCCTCGTCCGGAACCCGCCCAAGGAATTCTATCGTCGGTCCGGCGATCTTCCGGAGCCGTTTCTCTTCGGGGCCGCGACCGATGATCCGGAGCGGAAGTCCGAGCCTATTGAACGCCTCGATCGCGATGTCGAACCGCTTGTATGCGATGAGGCGTCCGACCATGAGGAAATACCCTTTCCGCTCTTCCGGTTTCGCGATGAAGAACTTTCCCGTATCGACCGGCGGATGGATGACCGTCGCATCCTTGCCGTAATATTTCCGGATGCGCGCCGCGACGAAATCGGAATTCGCAAGATACCGATCCACGCGGTCGGCGCTCACCTTGTCCCAGAGCCGTATCGGACTCATGAAGAACGGCACGAGCTTCTTCACGAAACGCGGGAACCCGAAATCCTCGGTATATTTCTGGCAGTCATCCCACGCGTAGCGCATCGGCGTATGGATGTAGGAGATATGCAGAGTCTCGGGACCGGTGAGCACTCCTTTCGCGTAGCTCGATGAATCCGACAACACGACATCATATCCGGTAAAATCGAACTGCTCGATCGCCGGTGGCATGAGGGGCGGAAAGAGCCTGTGAGCACGACGCACCCCGGGAATTTTCTGCAGGAACGATGTGTGCACGCGGGATCGATCGAACAAACCATGCACCGCCTGGCGGTCATAGAGGAGCGTATAAATCGGCGCCTCCGGAAATACCTCCGTCAAAGCGGAAAGTACCCGCTCGGCGCCTCCGTATTGCACCAGATAGTCGTGGACGAGCGCGATCTTCATAATCAGTCGTCATCCCGGAATCTGCCGAGAATCCAATTGATGACGGAGGAGACGAGCGAGAGGACGATGGAACCGAGGAGTGCCGCCACGAACCCATCGACATGGAAGTCGGCGAGGATATCCCCGAGCCACCAGAACAGTCCCGCATTGATGACAAAGATGAACAGCCCGAGCGTGAGTATCGTCACCGGAAGCGTCAGGATAAGCAGAATCGGCTTCACAAGTACCCCGACGATGCCCCATACCGCCGCAAGCAGGATCGCGGTCGAAAATCCGCCCGTAAGGGTTATCCCCGGAACGAAGTGCGCCGCCGCCATGAATCCGACCGCCACCGCAAACCACCTGAAAATGAGTCCCATAATTTTTCGATTACTGATTTCTTCCATTATAAATCAACTGGGAGAAAACCGAAAGAAAAGCAAAAACGGCCATACGGCCGTCTTCACCTCATGAGTCGTCTTACTGCAGCGGCTTAGCCACCTTGAGATAATACTGTTGTCCTGAAACCGCATCCGGAAGCATGATATTGAGGTAGTAATACGCACCTGGATCGATCCAACAGAAATTAGCGCCAGGCGGAGACTTTCCAACGCCGAATACCGCATCGACATCCGCTTGACTGTTCGCATAGAGAGGCCTGGTAGCAGTCGCAAAACCGTCATGCAGACATCCCACATCAACGGAGTAGTCCCCGGGCATGGACGAGATGGAGACTTTTGAATTCCCGAGTGCATTCCCTCCATCGCTCGCCTCAATCCGGATAAAGTTGAATTTTGACGGCGCGGAAACGCCTCTCATGCGGATGCTCAATACATTGGTTCCACCGAACGAGAACCCGTTGGCCTGATTGTTACCCCCCCAATAACAGCTGTTCGAATCTCCGATCGCACCGATATGGACGCCATTCACGCAGGCAGGGATATGCATGACGCTACTGTTCGCCCCCGGATCGACCACCTGCGCATTATTCGCCGCAAAAAACCAATTCCCATGTCCGGGATCCCCGGGATACCATCCTGTCGCTCCCGTCGAACCGCCCCCCGTCGATCCTCCCCCCGTCGCTCCGGAAAACGACGCGGAGACGGAATGCGTCGAGCCGGGATTCGCGCTCGAAACGACGCAGGTCGCGCCGCTTCCCGAACAGTCCCCGCTCCAGGATACGGATGCCTTGGAAGCGGTGAGCGTGGCCGGAGTCCCGACCGGGAACTCGGCGGAACAGGTGCCGGGGCAGTCGATGCCGGGAGCGGTGACCGTGCCTGTCCCGGAAACCGAGACGGAGACGGTGTAGACGGTCGGAGAGAAGCTCGCGACGACGTTCTTCGCCGCGTTCACGGAAACGACGCAGGCTCCCGTTCCGGAACAGCCCGAACCGGACCATCCGTCGAATGTCCATTTCGGATCGGGGGTGGCGATGAGGGAGACGGACGGATTTCCGGAGAGATCCTCCGAACAGTCGGCGCCGCAGGCGATGCCGGTACCCATGACGGTGCCCATACCTTCCTTCGAGACGGTGAGCCGGAAGGTTCCGGCGGGCGGCGCGGGAAGGAAGGATGCCTTGGCGGCGCGGATGCGGTCCATGACGAGGGAACAGGTGGTTCCGGTTCCGACGCAGGAGCCGCTCCAGAGCACCGTGTATCCGCTCTGCGGGGTCGCCGTGAGGAGGACGGATCCTCCTTCCCGGTATGTCCCGGAGCAGTCGGAACCGCAGGAGATGCCGTCATTCCCGGTATCGGACGGAACGGAGACGGATCCCGGGCCGTCCGTGGTGACGGTGAGGGGGAACGTGTTCAGGGAAGAGGCGCCGGGCGTGATGCCGATGGAGGCGTCCGAGGATCCGGCGGCATTGGAGACGGCGACGGAATACGGATGCGTTCCGGAGGTGATGCCGTTCTTCACGCATCGCTCCCCGATCGGGGTGCAGTCTCCCGTCCAGGAGAAGGAGAAGGGAACCGTCCCCTTGGAACAGCTCGCGGTGAGGGAGACCCCGCCTCCGACGGACGGCGTGACGGGAGAAGCGGTGATGACGCAGTTCTCCGGCTTCTGGTCGGAGATGGTCGCGGTCCCTCCCTTCGGCAGGGAAATCGTCGTCGCTCCGGACGGGAACGAGTATGAGGCGCCGGAGGCGGGAACGGTGACGATGCCGGAGGCGGGAACGGTGATGAGCGTCCCATCCTGGAGGATCTGCGTTCCGGCGGGCAGGGAGAAGGTCGTTCCGGCGGGCAGGGAGACGGAACTCCCCTGCGGGACGGTGACGGTACCGGAGGCGGGAACGGCGACGGATCCGCTCGTCGCGGCGGCGCCGGAAGCGTCGCAGTCGAAGGAGAATCCGGTCGCGACGGAGAAGCTCGCTCCGACACCGAGATCGCCTTTGGCCTGGAAGACGGTGAACATGACCGTGTTCACGATGAGCCAGGCGGAAAGGATGACGGCGATACCGATGAGGGAGGCGAAGATGCCCTTCTTCGCGGTCTCCATGGTGCCCTGGTTGCCGGAGGAGACGATATACAGGATGCCCATCGCGGTGATGACGGCGAGGGCGATGAACACCATGATGTTCCGGATATATTTGACAAGGTCAGCGACGCCTTCGACGAGGTCGCAGAGGCGGCAGGCGGAGGCGATGTCCGCTCCCCTGCCGCAGGTGATGAGATCGGCGGAGGCGGGAACGGGGAGGGAGAGGAGGAATATGATGGAGACGAGAGAAAGGAAAAATCCTCGCGAGGCAACAGCAGGGAGAGAAAATTTCATCGTTTTCATGTTAATTTCATGCTCTTATGATAATCCTTCCTGCATGCTTCGGTCAAACAAAAAAGTCAAGGTATATTCCTGACTCTTCCGTTTTCATAAAGTATCGGGATTGGAAATCAGCTTTTCCGTCTCCTGACCATCGCGCCGACGGTCTTGAGACAGATGATGATATCGAGCCAGAGCGTCCAATTCTCGATGTAATATACATCGAGCCGATACTCGTCCTCGAACGGAAGATCCGAGCGACCCGAAACCTGCGCCATGCCCGTGATGCCGGGCTTGATGGTGAGCAGCCTCCGGTGATATTCGCGGTACTTCTCCACTTCGCGCTTCTGATGCGGACGCGGACCGACGATCGACATATCGCCCCGGAGCGCGTTGAAAAATTGAGGCAATTCGTCAAGCGAGTACTTCTCGACGAAGGCGCCGACCCGCGTCTTCCGCGGATCGTCCTTGATCTTGTAGAGCGGGCCCTTGCGGATGCTCTTCTCCGCGATGAGCTTCTGCTCGAAGGCGATCGCCTCCTCGAAATCCGGGTTCTCCTTCGTCACGCAGTATTTCCACTGCATGTAGCGGAACTTGTAGACGAAAATCTCCTCCCCGTTCTCACCGATGCGCCGATTCCGATAGATGATCGGTCCGCCACGATCCTCGAGCTTGATAAGAGCAGCTATCGCGAGCATTACGGGAGAAAAGACGACGATCGCGAAAAACGCCGCCAGGATATCGAATATGCGTTTCAGCACGCGTCCCCATCCTTCAAGCGGCGTGTTCTGAAACTCGATGAGCGGCTCGCCGTTCACGATATGAAGCGAAAACCGCGACGTCTGAAGCATCGTCGGGAAGAATTTGTAGGCAATATTGTGGATCTGACAGTAATCAAGTATTTTCTCCTGCTCGTCGTCGGGAATAGTCGGGTCGCAGACGATGATCTCATCGATGCCTCTCTCCAGGCGGATTTCCTCGATACGGTGCAGGCTCGCCGTCTCGGCGACATCGACCGCCCGATATCCGAGTCCGGGATCCTTGGAAAACAGTTTCGCGAACCGTCGCACGCGACCGTTCCGCCCGAGGAGAAGCACGCGGTGTACTCCGACACCCTTCTTCACGAGATAGTACCGTTGGAGCCAGCGCATCCCATACCGTGCAAGCGTGACATAGAAGGCCGCCGCGACCCATCCGGCAAGGATGACGAAGCGCGACGAGAACCATTCCCGTTCGAGGAAGACCGCGATGATGATGACGATGATGGCAAGTGTCGTCGCTTTCCAGACGGCAAACGCCTCACTGAGGAACCGGCGCGTGGCACGGATCACATAGAGTCCCTCGATGGCGTACACGAGCACGAACAAGGCCGCTGCCACAAGCGAAAGCTCGAAGAAGCGGTCGAACGATATATCATACAATTTCGGTGCGATGATGTCCGAAACCGCCGGCAGAAGATCACGGAGAAAGAATACCGAAAGAGCCGCGAGAACCACCATAAGGTAGTCCATCGGCACCTGCGCGACACTGAAATAGACTTCGGATCGTTTCATTGCGCTGACTTATACGGACTCGACACCGACCCATGCGGACACTGTCATTTTCGTTTTTCTATCATTTTTTTGCATTCTTTCGCTCCCGAAACAGGTTCATAAGCCGGATTCTGTTTCCCCCCGACGCAAAGCATCAGGAAGCTATCATTTATCTGGACCGTATGTCGCCACACGGTTCTTGCGGTTCTCCACTACACGGACTCATACGGACTCAACGCAGACTCATACGGAAGAAAGGATCACCTGATTCTGTCCGCCCGCATAGGTCCGTTTCAGTCAGCATAGGTCCGTGTAGTGGCACGACCTTGCACCCAGGTAAGGATTTAGCCGTTTCACCCTTCGACTTCGCTCAGGACTTTACAGCCCCGCGCTTATACGAAGATTCAACCCTTGCGGGTTGCCCTGCCTCTTTCGGGACAAGGCGTCTCTGTTCGCACCTCGCGGATCGCTCCGTACAGGAGTTACCTGTTACCTGCTGCACCGGCTTTCGCCGTGCGGGAGTCCGGACTTTCCTCCACCACACGGACTTACACAGACTCAACACCGACTCACACTGACAAAAATTGTCTGCATAAGTCCGCTTCAGTCCGCATAAGTCCGCGTGATGGCGATAGCTCGGCCTGTTTCGGGAACGGAAAAATGCAAAGAACACACACAACCATCCGGACGCATCATACCACGTACGGATTTATATTATAGCATATTTTTCTTTTTATGTCAATTATCCGACGCAAGTGCCATCATAAGGAAAGCTTGGCTCCGAACCCCTTCTCCGCAGCGGAGACGATCGACTGAAACGCCTCATCCGCCTCATTGCTTCCGATCGTCCGATCGTCCGCCCCGAACGAGAGGTGGAACGCGATGTTCTTCTCCTTCCCCTTCTCATAGAGGTCGAAGAAGGTGCACTCACGAAGCAGATCGCCTCCGGCAGTGACGATGGTTTTTTCGAGATCGGTAAACGAGACTTCGGACGGGACGACGAGCGAGATATCCCGCGAAACATACGGGAACTTCGGGATCGGACTCATGACGATCGGAGTACCGGACAACCGGAACAGGATCGGAAACGAAAGCTCCGCGATCGCGATACGGCGCAATCCGAATTTCTTTGTGAAAGACGGATGCGCCTCACCGATCACGCCGATCGGTTCGCCATCCACCATAACGCGTGCCGTACGCCCGGGGTGGAAAAGCGGCGGCACCTCTCCCGTCGGCTCAAACGAGATCCGTCCGCTCATGCCGAGAACATCGAATAATCGTTTTGTCTCCCCCTTCAGGGAGAAGAACGCTCCACCGGAAACCGACTCCCGGAGGGAAAGCGCGAACGCGATCCGCTTCTCCTCGCGAACGGATTCTTCCTCGATGAAATGAATTCTACCGGATTCGAATATCTTGAACCGATCCGTCCGTGCCATATTCTCGAGAGCCTTTTCAAACACGGTCGGAAGCAGTTTCGCGCGAAGATACGCCTGACTTGGATTCATCGGATTTTCGAGCGCAAGATGCGCTTCCTCCGGAACGCCGCTCCATGCAAGCAGATCCTTCCCGTAGAAGGAGTAGGTCATGATCTCATCCCAACCGGCATGGGCGAGGTATTCCATGAGGCTCCGCTCCAGGGCACGCTCTCTGTTTTGTTCGCGTGAAACGAGCGGCAGCATCGGCGCGACCGGGAGGATATGTTCGTAGCCGTACACACGGCCGATTTCCTCGACGATATCCGCCTCATTCACGAGATCGGGACGGAACGACGGTATGGTGAGATGGAGTTCTTCGCCGCGGATATCCACTCCGATCGAAAGCAGACGAAGAATGGAAAGCGTGTCTTCTCCCGGAACGGCGACACCGAGTATCCCTTCGATCCGCGCGAAGGAAAGCACGACTTTCCGATCGCCCGCGGCTTCCGCTCCGCGGATGGAAACATCACCCCGGTATTCGGCACCGAGCCATTCCGAAAAACGCGAAACGACTTCGCCGGAAAGCTTCTCCGGCCAAGAACGATCGACTCCGTGTTCGAAAAGGTACGACGCATTGGTCGCCATACCATGCCTGACACGCGACTTCCGGATCGTCTTCGGATCGAAGTTGGCGATCTCGAAGAAAACATCCTCCGTTCCGGCTGACACCGCGGATTCCTTCCCGCCCATGATGCCGGCAAGCGCGACCAGGCCATTCGCATCCGCGATGACGAGATCTTCTTTGGTAAGCGTGATTTCGCGGCCGTCGAGAAGAAGCAGCTTCTCCCCCTCCTTCGCGAACCGGACGACTATCTTTTTCCCGAAAAGCTTCGCCGCGTCGAACGCGTGCATCGGCTGACCATAGAGAAGCGAAAGGAAATTCGCGATATCCGCCGCGGGATGAATAATATAGACTCCGAGGGCGACCATCCGCCCGAGCATCGGAAGAGGAAGACCGGTTCTCTCTTCCGCAAGACGGAACGACAGACCGGTATACGCGGCACATATCTCCTCGTTTTCGACAGTCACCGCCATGCCTCCATCGCCCATCCGCTCGGGACACTCCTTCACGAACATCCCTTCCGACGGAAACGGACGACCCTCGAGCGCGGACAGTTCCCGCGCGAGTCCGTAGTGCGAGAGCGCATCCGTCCCGCGGTTCGGGAGAATCTTCACGTCGATAATCGAATCATCAAGACCCATCGCCTCGGCAAGCGGCATACCGACCGTGGAATCGTCCGGCAACACCCAGATGCCCTCATGGTCGGTTCCGAATCCGAGCTCGTCGAGCGCGCAGATCATCCCCGACGATTTCACGCCACGGATTTCCGCTTCCTGTATCTCGGCTCCATTGGGAAGCTTGGCTCCCGGCAATGCGACCGCCACTTTCTGTCCCGCCGCGACGTTCGGCGCGCCGCAGACGATCTGAAAAATGGATTTTTCCTGCTCCCCTGCCCGAGGGGAGCTGTCGAGTCCTCGAGACTGAGGGGTGGGAGCGACCCGTACCTGCGTCACCTTGAGCCGGTTCGCGTCCGGATGCGGCATCGTTTCCAACACTTCTCCGATCACGACGCTCCCGAGCCCCTGCTCGAATTTCTTCACTTCTTCCACCTCGAACGAACGCGCTAAGAGAAGCGCCGCGAGTTCCTCGGGAGATTTCTCCGTTCCGGACAATTCCTTCAACCAGTTGTAGGAAAATTTCATATGTTCAAAACTGCCGGATAAACCGCACGTCACCGCCCATGAAGAGACGGATATCGGGAATCTTATACTTCATCATCGCGAGACGGGTCAATCCGAACCCCCAGGCGAATCCCTGGTATTTTCCTTCCTCATATCCGGCCGCCACGAGGACATTCTGATGCACCATTCCGGCGCCGCCGATCTCAAGCCACCCGGTCTGCTTGCACACAGGGCATCCCTTCGCATCGCAGAGGATGCAGGAGATATCGAATTCGAACGACGGTTCGGTGAACGGGAAGAAACTCGGGCGAAGGCGGACGTCCACTTCCCGACCGAAAAACGCACGAAAAAACGTCTCTGCGACATGCTTGAAATGCGCGACGGTCACTTCCCCGGCAACATCTACCATGAGGCACTCGAACTGATGGAAGGTGTGCTCGTGCGAGGCGTCGGTCGCCTCGTTGCGGAAGATACGGCCTGGAATGATGATCCGGAAGGGTGGCGTGTGCGTCTCCATATACCGTACCTGTACCGAGGACGTATGCGTTCGCAACAGATATCTTCCCGCCTCCCCGCTCTCCGCTCCCTGTTCCTTGCTCCCTGTTCCCTGCTCCCTGTTCCCTGACTTGATCCAAAATGTGTCCTGCATATCTCTCGCCGGATGATTCTTCGGGACGTTGAGCGCATCGAAATTGTAGAATTCGGTTTCCGATTCCGGTCCATCGGCGACGGAAAACCCCATCCCGGCGAAGATGTCCTCGATCTCATGCGAGAGCCGCGTGATGGGGTGAAGATGCCCGACCGTCTCGGCAACCCCGGGAAGCGTGACGTCGAGACGATCATCCTCCGCGAGCGCCTTCGCCTCGATACGCGCCTTCGCCTCGGTAGCGGCGGCCTCCAAGGACTTCCGTGCCTCGTTCGCAAGTGGCCCGACTTCCTTCTTCTCCTCCGGAGTCAGGTCCTTGAGCCCCTTGAGAATCTCCGAGAGTTCACTTTTCCGACCCGTATATTCCGTCTCAAGCGAAAACAAAGCCGCCTCGTCCCCCACCTCGGAGAACGCGTCAGTACCCTTTTTCACGATAGCCTCGATCCGTTTCTTCAGCATAAAAATCGTTTCAATGACGGATTCAGTGTACAAGAAAAGGAAAGTTGGGTCAAAAAAATGCGAAGAAATAACCATCTTGCCTTATGCGAGAGGAAGCAGGTATACTGTATTCGAAAACCTCCAGAACGAGGCGCTGAACAAGGCTCCGCAAGGAGATCGCATGGAACCCACCTGGATTTTCAGGGAAAATATTATTTTTCCGCAAATCATTTTCACGGGATCCATATGTGCCCCCGCATTGGGGGTTTTCGTTTTCCCGGAAAAAAAGTACGTACCCTGTTACGTAACAGGGTACGTACTCGACACCACGAAGATAGTATCAGAAAATGATTTTCACGAAATCCTTCTTGCCGACTTTCATGACCTTTCCATCATGTGCGGCTTTATCAAGTGCGAGCGCGTCGAGAGAAATTTTTTCGCCGTCGATGGATACGCCGCCCTGTTCGATCTTGCGCCGTGCATCGCTCTTGCTCTCGGCGAATCCCGCCTCGACGATCACGTCGGTAATGTTCACTCCAGCAGTGGATTTCATCTCGCGGATATCCTCCGGGATTTCTTTCTTCGAGAACGTATTCACGAAATATTCCTCCGCCTTTGCCGCCTCGGCGGCGCCGTGGTAGAGCGCGACGATCTCTTTCGCGAGACGGACTTTCGCATCACGGGGATTCTCGGCTTTCATGATTTCCGCGACCTCCCCGAGCTGAAGGTGCGTACAGTGCGTAAGCAAGATTTCAATCATCTCATCCGGCTGCGACATGGCCTGTCCGAACATCTCATTCGCTGTCGTATTGAGAAATATACCTGTTCCCCTGCTTTTCGACATGAGCTCCCCCGTTTTCGGATTCTCCATGAGCGTCACCGCCACGACGAACTTTTCCTTCTCTTTCAATCGTTTCAAAAGCGTCCTCCCCACCAACGCATTAAAAATCTGATCCGTTCCACAGAGTTCCACATCGACATCAAGAGCTACGCTATCGTATCCCTGCATAAGCGGATAAAGAAACTCATGAAGGCGAATCGGCTCACCGGCGTCCATCCTTCGCTCAAACATGTCCCGCTCAAGCATCTGTTGTACAGTAAAATTCGACGCCAATTCAATGGCATCCTCAAAAGTCAGCTTTGACAGCCAGTCATGGTTAAAACGGATCTTCGGTGGATTCTTCGGATCATCGAAATCAACGATGGGGGCTATCTGTTTTTTCCATTGTTCGATATTCGAAAGCACATCTTCACGTGAAAGCTGCTTCCTCGAGGAAGACCCTCCCGTCGGATCACCGATTCTTGCCGTGAAGTCACCGAATAAGATGATTGTTTCATGCCCAAGCTTCCGAAACTCCTCCAAAAGCATGAGATTCTTGGCATGGCTCAGATGGAGTGTCGGTGCTGTCGCGTCGAACCCGATATAAAACCGAAGCCGCTCACCGCTCACGAGTTTCCGTCGGAAACTTTCCTTATCCGGGAGAATCTCAACGATCGTTCCTCGCGAAAGAAGCTCGTCTATTTTTTGTTCTTGTTCAGTCATAATTTTTCTTCCTTACCTTAGGCAAGAGTTCATGCAACGGGATCCCTCGACTCCGCTCGGGATGACCCAACGCGGCGGGATCATTTGATTCCGAATTTCCGTTTCATGAGGCGGTACTGGTCGTCGGAGATCATGCGGTTCTTCTTCATCTCCTCGATCGACTTGATGATCTCGTCCTTATGCTTCTCGATGTTCTTCGGGGTCATCGCCTTCTCGACCATCTTCTTCTGCTCCTCCGGGCTCATCTTCATGAACCGCTTCATCGCGAAGCGTTCCATCATACCCATATCCTCGAGCTTGGGCACGCCCGGCATCGCCGCAAGCTTCTCCTCGACGGATTTCCCGTCTTGCTTATCGTCGGATGCCTTTTTCGAAAACGGATTCCATTTCATACTATTTCTCAAATTTCATCTTATATCGGGTGACCAGAAGCGCGGAAGCGACGAAGATCGACGAGTACGTCCCGAAGACGACACCGAGCAGGAGCGCGTTACTGAACCAGCGGACACCCTCGCCGCCGAACATCGATATCGCCGCGAGCACGATGATGACCGTCATGGACGTGTTGATAGAGCGCGACATCGTTTCGTTCACGGATCGGTTCACGATCCCCTCGAAGTCCGCCTTCGCCTTGGCGCGGAGAAGATTTTCGCGGACACGGTCATAGACGACGATGGTATCGTTCACGGAATAGCCGAGAATCGTGAGGAGCGCTGCCACGAAAGGAACCCCGACCTCGACATCCATGAACCGACCGAAAACCGCGAACGCCCCGGTCACGATGAAAAGGTCGTGCGACAGCGCGATGACCGCGCCCCACCCATACTCCCAGGAGCTGATCGGTCGCGAGACCCTGCGGAACGCGAGCGCGATATACGCGGCGATACCGAGTACCGAAAGCAGGATGCCCCAGAACGCGTTCTCCTTGATCTGCCCCGACACCGACGCGCCGATGAAATCCGTCCGGAGAAGCGTGAGGCTCGGATCGATCTCCCGGAGCTTGCCGATGACCGTTTCGTTCATGGCGTCGTCGGAGGCAAAATAACGGATGATGGCGCCGCCCTCGTCCGTCGCCTGCACCATGAGACTCTGGAGCCCGAGTTCCTCAAGCGGCGCACGGACCTCCGCGACCGCCGGAACCGGATCCTTCGCGAACTGCACCTCGACGAGCGTGCCGCCCTTGAAGTCGATACCGAGCCGCAGCCCCCAGGTGAAGAGCGCAGCCGCCGAAAGGACGATCAGGATCCCGGAGAACCAGTACGAATATTTCCTTTTCTGGATGATTTGAAGCATAAGCGCACCAG
>JAGOTT010000018.1 GCA_018061645.1 Candidatus Moraniibacteriota bacterium | reverse complement strand
CACGGTCGGATGGGAGAAATCCTTCTCTGTTCCGATGATCTTCCACTCGAGTCCGCCCGAAGATTTGGCGATGCCGAGTATCCCGTCGCCGGTGAGGAACGAAAGGATCGATTCTTTGCCGATGCGCCTTACACGGAATGAAGATGCTTCTTCGACGGAACGCTTCCCGCCGGTTTTGGAGACGAATGCGACGGCTTTCCGCGTCGAGATGAAATTCATTCCGTCGTCGCTTTCGGCCAAACCGAGAGCGGCGGTCCTTCCGGTGCCGAGATGGTAGAGGAGCGCAATTTTCTTCTCCCGTTCGAAAACGAAAAGTCCGGAATATCGATGTTCCCTGTTCATATGTGTTTTGACCTCTTTTCACCCGCATGATACCATGATTCGTCCCGCTCAGGAAGGGCGGCGTGATATACTGAGCCTCATGGGTCATATCTTTTCATCCGTCGAATCGTTTTTCCGCGCGCTCTCGGTATCCGTGCCGCTCGAGATGTTCGTGTTCATCGGATCCCTCATCGAGGAGCTCGTGAGCCCGATCCCGTCGACGCTCATCATGGGAACCGCCGGATCGGTTGCGAACGCCTCCGAACATGCGGTCGTGTTCCTGTTCTGGCTGTCGCTCATCGGGAACGCAGGGAAGATCATCGGCAGCGTCTTCTACTACACGCTCGGCGACAAGCTCGAGGACGTCGTCGTCCGGAAATTCGGAAAATATCTCGGCGTGACGCATGGACAGGTCGAAGGACTCGGGAATCGGTTTTCAGGGGCTTGGCGGGACGGAATCACCCTCTTCTTCCTTCGTCTCCTCCCGTTTATGCCGACGACGCCGGTATCACTCGCCTGCGGCATCATCCGAATGCCTCTGCGGACCTTCGTTGTTGCGACGTTCGCGGGAAACTTCGTTAAGGATTTTTTCTATCTCCTTATCGGGTATATGGGACTTGCCGCCATCCGGGAACTGTTCCATCGTGCGACCGAGATCAGATACTACGTGGATATCGCCATTTTCTTCGGATTCGTCATCCTGCTCTTCCTGCTCTGGTATCATCGGAGAAAGGGAGTATGGCTGTGGCAGAAATGCGTGGCATTCTGCCAAAAATCAAAATTGAAAGGTCAAAAATAAAAGATCTCGTGTCCGCCGGAGGCGGGCTCCATCATTTTTCATTTTAATATTTCCATTTTACTTTCCTATGATTTTCAATCTTCATTCTCCCTGGCAGCCGTCCGGCGATCAGCCGACTGCGATCGACGGGCTTTTGGGTGGGCTGAGAAATGGGATCCGGCGTCAGACACTTCTCGGCGTGACCGGAAGCGGTAAGACCTTCACGATGGCGAACGTGATCCAGGGGTACGGGAAACCGACTCTGGTGCTCGCGCACAACAAGACGCTTGCGGCGCAGCTCGCGCAGGAATACCAGGCGTTCTTCCCGGAGAACGCCGTGCATTATTTCGTCTCGTACTACGACTACTACCAGCCGGAGGCGTATCTTCCCATTTCCGATACCTATATAGAGAAGGACGCGCAGATAAACGCCGAGATCGACCGGCTGCGGCATGCGTCGACCGCGTCGCTCCTTACCCGTAAGGACGTGATCATCGTCGCGTCCGTCTCCGCCATCTACGGTCTCGGGAGCCCGGAAGAATACGCGAAGGAGCACCTGCTCCTGTCCCTCGGTGACGACTGTTCCCGGACGGAGCTTCTGCACCGGCTCGTGTCGATCCATTTCACGCGGACGAACGCGGATATGACGCCGGCGAGTTTCCGCGCGCTCGGAAACCGAATCGAAATCATGCCGGTCTCCGAGAAATATACGTATCTTCTCGAATTGTCCGGCGGGAAATTGTCGTCCATCACCATGATAGACCCGGTCACGCAGAAGATCCTCGATACGCCGAAGTCGTTGTTCCTCTTTCCGGCGAAACATTTCGTCATGGACAAGGCGAAGCAGGAGAGGGCGATCGAAAACATCCGGCTTGAACTTGCGGAGCAGCTCAGGAAATTCGAACAGGAAAAGAAACCGCTCGAGGCAGAACGGCTCAAGCGGCGGACGAATTATGATCTCGCGATGATGGCGGAAATCGGGTACTGTAACGGCATCGAGAACTATTCGCGGCAGCTCTCGTTTCGCGAGGCCGGCGTGCCGCCGGAGACGCTCCTCGACTACTTCCCGCATCTTCCGGACGGTACTCCGGATTTCCTGACGGTCATCGACGAATCGCACGTGACCGTGCCGCAGATCCGCGGGATGTATGCGGGCGACCAGGCGCGGAAGAAGAATCTCGTCGAGTATGGCTTCCGGCTACCGTCCGCGCTCGACAATAGGCCGCTCCGATTCGAGGAGTTCGACGGGCGTGTCGGTCCGGTTATCTTCACCTCGGCGACGCCTTCCGGATACGAGCGGGAAACGAGCGGGAACATCGTCGAGCAGGTCATCCGTCCGACCGGACTCCTCGACCCGGAAATCTCCGTACGTCCGATCCGTGAAGCGGGGATATACGGAGGGCAGATACAGGATTTCATCCGCGAAGCGGAACTCGAGATCGGTCGGGGCGGCCGGGTCATCGCGACCACGCTCACGAAACAGATGGCGGAAGACCTCTCGCGGTATCTCAAGGAAAAGGATATCAAGGCGGAATATCTCCACAGCGATATCAAGACGATCGATCGCATCAGGATCCTTACCTCGTTCCGCAAGGGCGAGTTCCACTGTATCGTCGGAGTGAATCTTCTCCGCGAAGGACTCGATCTGCCGGAGGTGTCCTTCATAGGCGTGCTCGATGCCGACAAGGAAGGGTTTCTCCGCTCGGAAACATCGCTCATCCAGATAATCGGTCGCGCGGCGCGCAACGCCGCCGGACGCGTGACGCTCTACGCCGACACCGTGACGGACTCGATGCAGCGGGCGATGGACGAGACGAACCGGCGTCGTGCACGGCAGATCGCGTACAACGAGGCGCACGGTATCACGCCCGAGACGATCCACAAGACCATCCACGACATCACCGAGCATCTTACGAGTGAGCACGACAAGGCGGTGCAGGTGAGTCTCGCGCTCGATGCCGCCGGATTCGCCGAGAACCCGGAAAAGGTCATCCATCGGAAGGAAAAGGAGATGAAGGACGCGGTGAAGATCCTTGACTTCGAGACCGCTGCCATTCTCCGCGACGAGATCCGTGCGCTCGAAAAGAGGATGCATGATGCAAGATGAATGAAAAAAAACCTCCCGCTGCCGTTCGGCAGGGGAGGAGGTGGGTCAGTCTTTCCGGATGATATCGTGCGTACCGCGCTTTGCGTCGAAGCGGTCCGGATCGGGATCCATGTGGAAGACGGCGCAGCCGGACGGAAGGATCCGTTCGAGCGCGGATTTCATCTGGAAGACCCGTTTGCGGAGTGTCGGGTGGACGAACCGGGTTCCGCGAAGCTCTATGATGTACGTGAGTGCGCGGAGATCGCCGGAGAGGGAACAGGGAACCTGGTAGCCCATTGCGATGTAGTACTGTCGGAATTCCTTCGGCAACCCGATGAGGTTGATCATCGCCTGCTGTTTCGGAAGGAAATCGAGAGCCTTTTCACGGATATCGGGAGGGAGCTCTTCGAGATACCAGGATCCGAACCCGAACCGCGTCGAGAGGAGGGGCATCCGTTGCACGATGGATCGGTGCCGCTGAAGATCCCGGAACGACCCGAAGTCAAGAAGGAACTCGAACCCGACCGTTCCGGCTCCCGCAACGAATTGAGGAAGCTCCGTCTTCGGCGGACGATTTTCCAGAACTTCACGATATTCGTCGATGTGTCGCGGGTCGATGCCGTTCCAGGTGAGTCCGAAATCATCGATATGGTCCGGGTTGAAATAGTAGCTCCTGGACATCCATTCGCGGTTGTAGGTCTCGGTCGCATCGTAGTGCTTGTGACCGAACGAACTCGGGTACGCCTCCTGAAGGGTTGCTTCGGTTTCGAGCGCGGTGAGCCGTACTTCGTCGATCGGATGATGTCTCAGAACCATGAGTTCATCGGCGAACTGTCGGAGCTCCATCCGCCAGGCGACGTTGGTCGTCGCGCCGGCCGGGAGAAACCCTCGCATGATGTCGAATGCCCGTGCCCGGATCGCCTTCTCGTAGTCGCTGTCCTTTTCGTCGGCTCCTTTCGGGAAACGCTTGAAGAGCGATGCGACGACCGTCTCCATGTTGTCGACATAGAACGACCGCCACCGTTCCTGGATATCCTCACCCGCTTTCGAATTCGCAGGGTTGAGGAATGTCCGTTCGCCGAACGGGATGTAGCGGGTCGAGGATTCCTGCCCGTTGTAGAGGCGCCAATCCTGGATCGCCTTGGCGGTGAGCATGGAGACGCCCTCGACGAAGACGGTCGCCGATCCGCAGTCGCCGATCGACTTGTGGCCGTATCCGACGTAGAAGTTCGACATGAATTTCTCCGGGCCTTTTTTCTTGAGAATCTCGAGGTGTCCGAGAATGCCGTCGACCGAGCGGGAGTGAAGCGCTTGGATCATCGCTTCCGCTTCGGGAGTGATGACGGCGCCGGTGTTGAGGACCAGCACCATGCCGCCGTTCGGCAGCTCGTGTGTAACATGGATGAGATCGGAAAGATCCATATCTGACTCCTATTCGGTGAAAACTTCGGTTGTGAAGGGACGTATAACAAAAAGAGAGGTGTCCCTCTCCCGTCGCCAGGAAAGCACGGAAAGCGGGTTTTTGTCAAAGCGCGACCGTCATTGCGAGCCAAACGCGGCAATCCAGTGCGCAAGTCAACCTTCTTGGATTGTCACGGACGCAAACGTCCTCGCAGTGACCCGATTCCGAATGTTTATCGCGCGGTGTGATATAATGAAAACAAAGAAGGAACGGAGGGTCGGCGTTCCTTCGGTAACCACGATAAACATGAAAAAGAAATACTATGGAGCATAAGAAAATCGTAGCGGTCGCGATCGGTCTGGCGGCGGTCGCCATACTGTTCGCGGTCGTCTATTCGCAGTTCGCGACACGGGACGCGATGGCACCGGCGGTACCGTCGGCGCAGCAGAAGGGATCGGAAAAAGGGGCGGCGGCACCGCAGGCGGTCGCGAACCCGGAAACGGTGGAAGATGTCACCGCGGCGATCGATGCGCAGCTTGCGGAGGACGCGGCGGCGCTCGATGCCGAAATAGCGGCGGAGACCGCGGATATCGAAGGGGAACTTTCCTCGCTTAACGAGCTTAATGAAACCTATGATGAGAATGCATACTAGACAGGCGTTGTCGTTCCTCTCCCTGGTCGCACTCATCGGTATCGTTGCGGCTCCGGCTTCGGCGATGACGCAGGAGGAATGGAAGACGAAGGCCGATGAGCGGAAGGCCGTGATGGAGGAGAAGCGTGCCGGGATGCAGGCGAGGATGGAAGAGCGGAAAGCCGCGATGGAGGAGAAGCGCGAGGAGATGCAGACAAACCGTCAGGAACAGTTCTGCACGCGGTTCGTCGAGGGGATCGAGGCGCAGAAGAGCCGCCTCGGTGAGCGGTATCGGAATACGATGGAGAAACGGTCCGATCGATATGGCAAGATGGACGAGCGGCGCGACGGACGCGATGCCAAACTTGACGGGAACCGTGATGAGCAGGACGCGAAGCGCGCCGAGTGGTATGAGAAATTGAAAGAAAAGGCGGACACCGATGTCGAGAAGGCGGCGGTCGAAACGTTCAAATCCGAGATGGAAGCCGCTGTCGCGGCACGCCGGTCGGCGGTGGATGCCGCGATCGAAGCGTTCCGTTCCGGCGTGGATAACGCCATCAAGGAAAGGAAGTCCGGTGTCGATAGCGCGGCGGAGGCGTTCAAGTCCGCGTATGAGTCGGCGATCGCCGAGGCGAAGTCCGCCTGCGATGCGGGAACCGATCCGAAGACGGTCCGGTCCGAATTCCAGTCCGACATGAAGGCGGCACGTGACGCGTTCCAGGCTTCCCGGCAGTCGCTCGAGAAGGTCGGCGAAGAAGTGAAGGCGCTCGCTGAGACCAAGAACGCCGCGATCAAGGCGGCGATGGAAGCGTTCAAGACCGCAGCGGATGCCGCACAGACGAAATTGCGGGCCACGTTCGGCACAACTGCGGAGTAGACCTTTGTCATCCCAACCGAGTCTTCGAGTGGAGGGATCTCCTTCCTAGAACGAAGATTTCTCGACAAGCTCGGAATGACAGACACAAAAAAAAGACAGGCAAGGATTCCCTTGCCTGTCTTCGTTATGCGCGATCCGGAGGATCCCGCGGGTTTTTTCTCGAGCGCCAATACGCTTCGAGCCGGCGACGGAACAGTTCGGCCGCGTCTTCCGGGTTCGGCGGTTTGGGAAGGACGACTTCCCGCGGGACTTTCAGGATCGAACAGTCAATCGGCTGGCGGTGGCCGTGTCCCCGCATCACGAAGAGCGAGGCGATTTCCCGTGCCGCATCCTGTTTCGTCCGCGCGATGATGGTACCGAGTCGGAGTCCGTTCCGGTCCGGGACGAACACGGCATATCCCCAGAGAAACGTCAGCCGGCGGACCCCGTCGTATTCCCTGGTGAACGCGTCGCGGTAGTGGCGGATACGCGGTTCGGGGATGCAATCGACGCCGAATGCCGGGCGGAGCCATTCGTCGGATTTGAACGTACTCTCGAGGAACAGCCGTTTCGATCCGAATTCGGCTTCTTCCTTCGACGACGCCATGAGGAAATTGAGGAACAATCCGCGCTCGAGCACGTACCCGTTTCGTCTCGTGGCGGTCGCCGCGACGACATAAGGTTCCGCTTTCATGATGGTTCCTTCCCTGAAAAGAACGACGCTTCGACTGTAGACCCTTTCGCCTCGGAAATCAAGCCGACAACTCCAGGATTTTTTGATACAATACCCACAGACGGAATTTCCAATTTTTCATTTTCAATTTTTAAACAATGACTGAATTTCCCAATTTTCAAATGTGAACATTGAATCATGAGAAATTGTTTGGAAATGAGAAATTGAAAATTGAAAATTATTCCCATCATGCCGACGAAAAACCACAATCTGCTTCTTCATAGGGCGTTCCAATATGCGACCATTGTTTTGATTGTGGCCGCTATGGGCGGCGGATACTGGTATTGGAAGCAGGCGCAGGCGGGCGTGACGCAGAAGACCGCGAACAACCAGGGACTCGTCGGGTATTGGAGTTTCGACGAGGGGAGCGGTACGCAGGCGGGGGATGCCTCTGGAAACGGCAATGCCGGCACTCTCACGAACGGTCCGACATGGGTGGACGGCAAGCTCGGCAAGGCGCTCAATTTTGATGGGACGGACGATTATGTTTCAACCGCTACGAACAACGGAAGCGGTTCTGCTTTGAAGACGGTTACCATCGCTGGGTGGTTCAAAACATCTACGGCTTCTGGTCATGCGATTGTCGGTTTGGAAACGAACCAGACGGGGACTGCTTCTCTTGATTACAGTCCGAATATCTACATAGGAACCGATGGCAAAGTTTATTTCCATACCTACGCTACTGGCAACAAGTATGCTGTGTCTACTAATTCATATACTGATGGGAATTGGCACCATGTGGTTGGAGTGTGTTCTGGAGACAGTACTAGCATAAAACTTTATATAGATGGAGTTCTCCAACAAACGACAGGCATTGGTACGGTGTATGCCTCTTTTTCATCAAGCTACTGGCGGATAGGTTCCTATCAGCTCAATGGACTTACCAACGGATCTAATGGATATTTTTCTGGCTCCATCGACGAAGTCCGTATCTACAACCGTGCGCTCGAGGCGACGGAAATCGCGAATCTCTATGCGCTCGGCGCGGCGAAACTCCAGAAGACGCAGTCAAGCGATCTGACCAGCGGACTCGTCGGGTATTGGCCGTTCAATGGAAAAGATATCTCCGGCACGACCGCCTACGACCGTTCGGGGCAGGGGAACAACGGCACCCTCACGAACGGCCTGACCATCACCGAGGGCCGCTCCGGACAGGCGCTTTCTTTCAATGGGAGCAATACGAGTGTGCCAGTGACGAATGGCTATTCATCGGTAACGAATAACTTTACCATTTCATTTTGGGCATATCCGAGATCGACGCATGAGATTGATGCCGAATCCACCTCCAGCACAACTGGTGTCTCCGGTCAGAAATACGTAATCGGACCTGCTCATGGTGGATCGAATGCCGGGGCTGGTGTTTCTATGGGAACGAATGGTATCAGTGTCTATGAGCATGGGGACGCATATATGCCACCACTCCTTGTCGATCAATCGACGTATACGGAATGGACTCATGTGACGGTCGTCTATGAATCGAAACAACCGAAACTGTATGTAAACGGAATCTTGAAACGAACTGGTTTAACGAGTCCGAAAGCAAGTGTTTTTCCTGGTCTTGAGAGTGGTAATGCCAGAATCGGAGCGTATATCAGCTACGGGCATTTTAATGGTTCCATCGACGAGCCCCGTATCTATAACCGAGCGTTATCGGCGAGCGAGATATGGGACTTGTACCAGATGGGGAATCCGGACCATGTGAATTCCGCGGACAGCCAGGGAGACAGTCTCGAGAAAGGCATGGTCGGATACTGGAAGCTCGACGACGCGTCGGGCACGAGCGCGACGGATAGCAGCGGCAACGGCAACACCGGCACCCTCACGAACGGCCCCACCTGGACGACCGGCCAGATCGGCGGCGCGACGAGCTTCGATGGGACGAACGATTATATTGATGCGGGAACTGGGCCAAGACCGACAGGGCCGGTAAGTGTATCTGTATGGGCAAAGACGAATATCTCTAGTAATCAGGTAATATTAGGTAGTCGAGGTAGTAGCGGAGGTACAGGGTTTCGATTCGAACTCAAACCAAGCGGAATTATTGGGTTCACTTATTACAACGTACTTGATTGGAGCAGCACTGCTAATGCTGCTGTTACTAATGGGAATTGGCATCATTATGTTTTCTCAAACCAAGCATCTGCATCTGGCCAAGCGTCTTTCTATGTTGATGGGAAATTGCATTCATCTTCAGCGAGCGTTGTTGGAGGAGCTGCATCGAATCAAATATTTGCTATAGGGGCATTACAAGATACTTCGGGGATCACTAGTTTTTTTAACGGTTCCATCGACGAAGTCCGTGTCTATAACCGTGCATTGTCGGCGGACGAGGTTGCGAAGTTGTACAAGACCACCGCGCCGGACGATCCCGATACCGGTCTCGTCGGGTACTGGTCCTTCAACGGCCCGGATCTCTCTGGCACGACCGCCTTCGACCGCTCCGGTAAAGGCAACAACGGCACCCTCACCAACGGCCCGACCGTCACCGAAGGCAAGTCGGGGCAGGCTTTGAATTTTAACGGAAGTAGTAATTATGTGACGATGGGGTATGTTTTAAGTTTCAGCGGCACGCAGAGTTTGAGTATGTCCGCATGGATCAAGCCTAATGTAACCAATGTCAGCTATCAGACTCTCGTTGGGAAAGAGCTTGATTATAAACTGGATCTTGATTCGGGTGGGAAAGTCAATTTTCTTCTCGGAAATTCTTGGGGGCGGAACTTCGCTTCGGACACGAGCCTTGTTGCGGGGAATTGGTACCACATAGTTGCCACGTATGACGGAACGAACAAGAAGATGTACATAAACGGTTCATGGGACAAAACAGTCGCTTCTACCGGAAACATCTCCGGAAACAGTTATCAATTTAACATTGGACAGCGTAATAGCGATGATTACTTCAACGGTATCATCGACGAAGTCCGAATATACAATCGCGCACTTACCCAGGCCGAAGTCACCGCCCTCTACAACGCCGGCCGCTGATATCCCTCAAAATTCAAAAAGGACCGTCCTTTAATAAAGGACGGTCCTTTGCTATAATGCAACCATGCGACGAAGAATCCCTCTTGAAATTGGAGAGTATTACCATCTCTATAATCGCGGCGTTGAAAAGCGCGATATATTTTTGGACGAGCATGATTATCGCCGATTTCTCGCGCTGCTCTACCTTTGTAATGGGGTTGAGATCGTGAACATGCAAAGACTTAAAATGGAAGATGTATCATATCAGGAGATATTCTCTCTTGATCGCGGCGAGCCGCTTGTCGCTATCGGCGCGTATTGTCTTATGCCGAATCATTTCCATCTGCTCGTGAAGGAAGTAAAAGAGGGCGGAATAAGTCTTTTCATGAAGAAGCTCCTTACGGCGTACGCGATGTATATGAACAAGCGGCATGAGCGTTCCGGAGTGCTGTTTCAGGGGCGCTTCAAATCCGAGCATGTCTTCACGGATAATTACTTCAAGTATCTCTATTCCTATATCCATCTCAATCCGCTCAAGCTCATCGATCCCGACTGGCAGAATCGGAAATCGAAACCGCTTTCCGAGGCGGCGGAATATCTTGGCGGATACCCATATTCGAGTTATGAGAGTTATCTTAATGCGGATACTTTGGAGTCAGCTATCCTGAACCGAGGTGAATTCCCTGATTATTTTTCAGATCGGGGCAGTTTCAAAAAATTCCACGAATATTGGATGACCTACAATTCAATAAAGGACCGTCCTTTATAAAAGGACGGTCCTTTATTTTTTCTGTATTAAGTACTTTTGACGTGGGGGCGGTTTCGGGGTATCGTTATCCGATATGAAAAAGACCGAACAGGAATATCCCAAGCCCCCGAAACACGCGGATCCACACGAGTGGATTTCGGTTTTTGGCGCGCGGACGCATAATCTGAAGAACGTCTCCGTCTCGATGCCGCGGGACAAGATGATCGTCTTCACGGGACTTTCCGGCTCTGGGAAGTCGTCGCTCGCGTTCGATACGATCTTTGCCGAGGGGCAGCGGCGGTATGTCGAGAGCCTCTCCGCGTACGCGCGGCAGTTCCTCAACACGATGCAGAAGCCGGATGTGGATGAGATCGTCGGGCTTTCTCCCGCCATCTCGATCGACCAGAAATCAGCCGGTCGCAATCCGCGTTCGACGGTCGCGACGGTGACGGAAATCTACGATTACCTCCGCGTGCTTTTCGCGCGGCTCGGGAAACCCCACTGTCTTCTCTGTGACCGGCCGATTGAGAAACTCGCGCCGGACGAAATCCTCGCGCTTGTCGCTTCCGCGGTGAAGGCGGCGACGAAGAAAAAGCCCGGGAAGAATGATTCTCTGATCATCGCGGCGCCGATCGTTCGTGGCCGCAAGGGCGAATATTATCAGCTTCTCTACGATGCGCTTGGCCGGGGATATGCGGAAGCGGTCGTCGACGGGGTACGGAAGAGTCTCCGCGAGCAGATCCTCCTTTCCAAGAACAAGAAACATGATATCGACCTCGTCGTCGACGAGATACCGCTCCACGAATTCGAAAAATTCCCGCAGGTGTCCGCGGATCGGCTCCGCGAGGCGGTCGACCGGGCGCTTGAGGAGGGTGAAGGATTGCTTCGGATAGCGCTTCCCGGCGAGAGTCGGATTCTTTCCTCGAAATACTCCTGTCCGTATGACGGATTCTCGTATCCGGAAATCGAGCCGCGGCTCTTCTCGTTCAACTCGCCCTACGGCGCATGCGATGCGTGCAACGGACTCGGTACGAAACATTTCTTCGGCAACGAACCCTGCCCGACGTGTCACGGCTCACGGCTTCGCGAAGAGGCGCTCCATGTGAAGATCGGCGGAAAAAATATCGTCGAGCTCACGTCGCTTTCGACCGCGGACGCGAAGATATTCTTCGATGCGGTGCGGCTCACTCCGCGCGAGAAGCAGATCGCCGCGGTCGTGCTCCGCGAAATCGGAAGCAGGCTCGCATTCCTCCTCAATGTCGGCCTCGACTACCTCACGCTCGACCGTCGTGCGAATACGCTTTCCGGCGGCGAGGCGCAGCGTATCCGGCTCGCTTCCCAGCTGGGGAGCCAGTTGGTCGGAGCACTCTATGTTCTCGACGAGCCGACGATCGGGCTTCATAGTCGCGACAACGACCGACTCATACATACGCTTCAGGAGCTTCGCGATCTCGGGAACACGATCATCGTCGTTGAGCATGACGAGGACACGATTTTCGCGTCCGATTACCTCGTCGATATCGGTCCGCGCGCCGGCGTGCATGGTGGCGAGATCGTCGTGTCGGGGTGGCTCGAAGAATTGCTCACCGCGGAAAAAAATACGTCCAAGTCGCTCACGCTCTCGTACCTGCGCGGCGAGGAAAAAATCGGCGTGCCGAAGCGCCGCTCCAAGGACAAAGGCGAGCTCCGGATCCGCGGCGGACGCGTCTTCAATATCAAGGACATGAACGTCGAGGTTCCGCTCGGACGATTCGACGTGATCACCGGGGTTTCCGGTTCCGGGAAATCGTCGCTCCTCTACGAGATCATCCACAAGAACCTGCAGGCGCGGTTCGACCGGCGGTACCGTTCGAACGAGGTCTTCAATTGCGAATCGTTTTCCGGATCCGAATATCTCTCCCGCGCGGTCATGATCGACCAGAGTCCTATCGGGCGCACACCGCGCTCGAATCCGGCGACCTATACCGGCGCATGGACGCATGTCCGCGATCTGTTCGCATCGAGCGAGGAGGCGCGGGTTCGCGGGTGGAAGGCGGGGCGGTTCTCGTTCAACCGGCCCGGCGGACGGTGCGAGACGTGCGAAGGGAACGGATTCATCTCAGTCGAGATGCATTTTCTGCCGACGGTCTATGTACCGTGCGATGCGTGCCTCGGCAAGCGGTTCACCAAGGAAACGCTCGAAATCACGTACAAGGGGAAAAATGTCGCGGAAGTGCTCGCGATGACGATCGAGGAGGCGTACATGTTTTTCAAGGATATCCCTGCGATCGCCGATCGACTCAAGACGCTCGTCGAGGTCGGACTCGGATATCTGGAGCTCGGGCAGTCGGCGACGACGCTCTCGGGTGGCGAGGCGCAGCGCGTCAAGATCGCGAGCGAGCTCTACCGTCAGCAGACGGAGCGGACCATCTATCTCCTCGACGAACCGACGATCGGGCTCCACTACGAGGACATGAAGAAGCTCCTCGAGATCCTGAACCGACTCGTCGACAAGGGGAATACCGTCCTCGTCATCGAGCACAACATGGATTTCATAAAGTCCGCCGACTATGTCATCGACATCGGTCCCGAAGGCGGCAAGGGCGGAGGCCGGGTCGTGGCATACGGCACACCCGAGGAAGTCGCGCACAACGACCGATCCTACACCGGACAATACCTCAAGCGCGCGCTCCGGAAATAAAAACAGCGGTTCAACCACTGTTTTTTCTTGTCATTGAAGACTATTTCTTCATCCCGCGGACTTCCGTGAGGAGTTCTTCGAGGACGGTCTCGAGTCGTTCGACGCGTTTCATGTCCTGGCTGCGTTCGGCGGCGTCCTCCTTGTCGTCCTTCTCGATCTCTTCGCCGAGCTCCTCCACATCCTCGGAAATATCCTCGACTTCCTCGCCGATTTCCTTCACACCCTCCTGGATGGTGTCGATGTCCTTGGAAATCTCCTCCACATCCTCGGAAATGTCCTCGACATTTTCCGAAAGTTCCTCGACCTCCTCGCTCACTTCCTCGATCTGCGCCGCCTGGCGGTTCACGGTCATCTGAATGAATATGGCGAGGTAGATCGCTTCGAGCGAGACGACGGTCGTGAGTATGAGGAGTATCTGGTCGAAGGAAAATCCGAACCATTGCAAGGCGAAAATCCCCACGAATCCTATCGTGTGGAGAGCGAGCGACGTGACGGATCCGATATATCCCGGCGCCGCAAGCGCGATGCGTTCCAGGTTGTCCGTCCGTTTTCTCGGTCGTTCCGTTTTCTCGGTGCGTGTTTTCATGACGGGGACAGTATATCGGCTCTTCCGGTTCCGGTAAAGCGGTATCCACGGAATATCGAAAAAGGAGTATACTGGAAGTGCGTAATTTTGTAGCACGATACTATGAAAAATCTGCTTGCGGTTCCGGTGTTCGTTCTCGCGGCCGTGATGCTCGCCGGGTGTTCCGGGAAACAGCCCGTAGCGCAGCCGGACGGATCGGAGAGCGAGTCCGCTCCCGCGGAAGAGGAACTGTCGGAGAATGACTGGATGAGTCTTCTCGGCAAGGGAAAGGCGGTCGAATGTTCGGTTCCCGGCGGCGGGATGGCGACGAAAATGTATGCCGAGGGAAAGAATTATCGGACGGAAACCGAAATCGACGGGAAGAGGCATCTTTCGGTCTCCGACGGGAAGACGATGTGGACCTGGGTCGAAGGGGAGAAGCAGGGCATGAAGATGGAATTTTCCTGTATGGATGATATCCGTTCGACGATACCGGAAGAAGGTGGTCCGGCGCCGGAGTATGCGGCTTCTCCGGAAGAGGCGCTCGGCGAGAAGCCGGATATTTCCTGTTCGGAGTCCGGTCCGATCGATATTTCCGTTCCGGACGATATCGTGTTCGCGGACCAATGTGCGCTCATGAAGACGCAGCTTCAGGCGATGGAAGAGATGAAGAAGAATCTTCCGTCGCTTCCAGATATGAACCGGATGCCGGAACTTCCGGACGACGTGAAAAAGATGATGGGGGGGCAATAACGATAACGACCGGAACGTATGAACGGAATGAGAGCTACGGGAGACCATGAGATGCCCGGCGTTCGACCGTTGACACCGGAGGAAAGGATTCCATCCGATCCGTCCGCGGCATACGAGATACGCCGGGGGATCATCGACGGGATGAACAAAGAGGAAGAGGAAGACCGGGCTCGCCTCGGAAAGATTGAAGATATCATACGGAAACGTGACCATGCCGATCCGTCCGGCGATCCGGATAGCGCCGCATATCGGTTGAAAGTCGTGCGCGACATCGAGGAAGCGAAGCGGGAAATCGATCGGATAGCGCATCTGATCGGCGTGTTCGGCGAACGGTCTTTTCTTGATCGGCTTCTGCATCATTCGGAGTATCGTGGACTTCAGGAAGCGTATGATGCCGCTATCCGTGAGGAGCATAACGCCGAGGAGCGTCTCCGGCTCTCCGGACTCGCCGCGAATGATTGACTTTTTTCTATTTTCGGTGTATAATGCACATTCGTCAGTTCTTTTCGAAAGGAGCCGGAAATGCTCAGCAGACTGGAGTTATCCGGCTGGCTCAGGGAAAACAATCTTTTCTATGAGTTTGCCGGCGTGAAGGATTTTTTTCCGGGTTCGGAAATATTCGTAGCCGATCTCCGTCAGCCGCTCGATCCGCGCGTGGACTTTTCTCTCCAGGTCCGTGTCATCCGGATAGAAAGGATCCGGGATGATGGGATGGTATATTATCGTCAGCACCCGGACGGAAAAGAGGAATGTTTCGTCCCGATGAGGAATTTTCTCGTCCACGAGACGACCGTCGTTCTGAGGCATCGAAAATCAGCCGGAGTCGTCTCTTTGAAAGCCGTTTCCTGAAAAGGGGCGGTTTCTTCTTTTTCCATGGCGGGGTAGAATGGTTCCATGGAAAAGACGCTGAGCGTATCGGGGAAAACGATATCCTATCGGATGAGACGGAGCCGCAATGCACGGAGCGTCCGACTTTCGGTTTCCTGTTCGGCGGGAGTTTCGGTCACGTGTCCATGGTTCGTGCCGGACATCATCGCCGAGCGGTTCGTCCGCGCGAAGGCGGAGTGGATTTTCCGGAAACTCTCCGAATTGTCCGGAAGGGAAGCGTCGCTTCTTTCGAAAACGGGAAAACGGGACTATGAACGGAACAAGGCGGATGCGCTCGCGTTCGTCAGGAACCGGGTCGAGCATTGGAACCGCCTCTACGGATTCTCGTATGAAAAGATATCGGTCCGGAACCAGAAAACGCGGTGGGGAAGCTGTTCGAAAAAAGGGAATCTCTCCTTCAACTGGCGTCTCATGCTTCTCCCGGCTGAAATGGCGGACTACGTGGTCGTGCACGAGCTTTGCCATCTTTCATGTTTCAATCACTCCGTCGCTTTCTGGGGAGAAGTCGGACGCGCGGTTCCTGATCATCGTGATATACGGAAGCGGATGAAGCGGGTCTGATCGATCGATATTGACGGGATCCCGTTTTCGTGCCATGATGAATCGCCGCGATATGCGGTTTTTTCGTTCTTTCAACAGGGGAAGAAAGGGGGCTTCATGATGGATATATCGCTTTTCGATGAACTGTCCGATGATGTTTCGAATCCGATTCAGGAGAATTCCGTTTTTTCGGACGACGATCCGTCATCCGATGCGCTGACCTCGTATATGGCGCAGATCGGGAAATATCGGGTTCCGACGGCGAAGGAGGAGCGGGAACTGCTCATACTCGCCAATCAGGGCGATGCTCGGGCGCGGCATGACCTCGTGACTCGGAATCTCCGGTTGGTGGTGATGTTCGTGACCCGGATCATGCGCCGATGGAAGCCGCATTCGGTATCGCGCGAAGATCTCATCCAGGCGGGGAATATCGGTCTCATGGAAGCGATCGACCGTTTCGATATCGGAAATTTCGATGTCCGGTTATCGACATATGCGGCATGGCATATCAATAATCGGATCTGGCGCGTGCTCAAGTACGAGGATCGGACCGTCCGCCTTCCGATGTATCTCGAGGATCGTATCGGCGACTATGTGACCGCCGTTTCCGCTCTTCGGAGCGAACTCGGTCGGGATCCGACCGTTTCGGAGGTGTCCGCGAAGCTCGGAATTTCTCCGGATGATACTCGGAGGCTCGAGCAGCTGTCTTCCGGGTCATTATCATTGGATGCCCCTATCGACGGTTCGGAGGGCGATCTTTCGATGATCGATACACTTCCGTTCGACGATATTTCCCTGGACGAGCGCGTCCTCTGGTCGGAAGCGATCCTGGCGCTCGAAAAAGCGTCCGGATGCCTCTCGGACGACGATCGGATGATGTTTTTCGATTTCGTCGGAATCTTCGCAGAACGGAAGATTCAATCCGAACTGGGTGCGGAACGCGGCATGTCGCCGAAAGACGCCGGCATGCGTGTAGGCGGCATCAGACAGAAATTGCGTATCCGGATGAAACGACAGGGGCTGCGAGCCGAGCATTTCCTGTGAGTGTCTCCGAGGCGGACGAGATCTCGTCCGCCTTTTTTCTTGCCCGGCATACCGAAACACGATACGCTAGTAAGTACATATATGAAAAATACGTTCACCGAAGCACAACTCCGCGAAATCCTCCTCTCCGCCGAGGTGGGGTTCCGCGTGCGCGAAGCGGTCGCGGAAGCGATGGGAGCCGACATGGGGCCGATGCGTGACGCTCGGGCGGCGCTGCTCCAATCGGCGAAGGAAGCGGGCATCGACGATTGGATCATCGAAAAAAAGAAAAATCCTGAGCCGACGGATGCGTTCGACGATCTCGTCGAGAGCATCCTCCGCGAGTACGACGAGGACACGTTCTGGATCGAGCTCGAAGGACGACTCGGGGAGCGGGATTTCGATATCTATGCGTCGGATGCCGAATTCGCCGAAGCGGAAAAGACGGGGAAATACCCTGAACGGGTCGTCTGGTATCACCGCAAATATCGCAAGGAATTTTCCGAGCACGGCATCGACCGGCTCGAGATCAACGAGGATATATAGCTTCGATTGACGGGAGGCGTCGTTCGTGGTACTCATGATGTATCGCATCGCTGTTTTTTTGTTGTTTTACAGACGAAAGGGGAATGTCATGACGGCGTCTGATGTCGGTTTTGGGAATGGGCATCCGGGTGAGTGTGGAATCATGGGGCTGTTCAATGACCCGTTGCATGTCGAATATCAACTGTTTGCCGGTGCGGACAATGCCAGGTTGGGTATCAATACTCCTCTGGCAGTCGCACCGGGCGGTCTCCGGGAGATTTTCCAGACGGCGGATCTACGGTTCGATGAAGGGAACGAATCATTGGATAGGTCATTCGTGGCGGGATGCGAGTGCGATCCCAGGCGTATCGTGCAACAGGAGGAATTGGTGAGGCTGTGCAACAGTTTTATCGACGGCCTCCCTGATGAGCGGAACCGGGCGATACTGCGAGCCTGTTTTTGGAAGGATGGCGAGGCTCTCAGATCGCTCGGTTTGGACGCGCGTCAGATGAAGCGTCAGGTAGTGGTCATCCTGGCCGAACTCCGGAATCTTCTCCGGCTGCTCGAGATTCCTTCGAGGGATCTTTACTGATCGGTAGCGGGACTTGGGCATAATGCTCAGGTCCCTTCTTTTTTTCGAAAAGAAAAAAGAAAACGGGCAAGGAACGATTCCTGCCCGCCAAAATATTCGCCGGTGTCATTCGCGATCTCCCGCTGGGAGATCCTGCTCGATTTTCGGTACCCATCCGGGTCCGTTCATCGTAAGGAGTCTTTTTCCGAGGCCGTGGATACGCCCTGTCCCGGAAAGCTTGTCGCGCTCTCTCCGGATCTTCGCCTTGTAACTTTCCCGCGCCTTCCGCCTGTGATAGGCGCGGGTCTCTCTCTCCCATTCCTTCGGTGCGAGCCGCTGGAACGCATCGTCGAACATGCGTTCCGCCATACCGATTTCCTCAAATATGGCGGAAACAAGGGTACGAATTTCCATTTCTATCTCCTGAAAGAACTCTATTGCGTTATATTATAGCACCTTTCGTGTTTTTTGTAAAGAGTGACGCCCTCATTCGGCTCCGCATCAGACTTTCCTTCTCAGGGTCGGGATTTTCTTGCTAGAAAATCCCTTATGAAACTGCCGGTCGCAGTCTCAAAACC
>JAGOTT010000005.1 GCA_018061645.1 Candidatus Moraniibacteriota bacterium | reverse complement strand
CCAGTATACACCGGAAAGCTCAGACCTCAAAACACAAACTGCCAAACAAAGCCCGGAACTCAAAGCACAAACTCCGCCTGCTCGCGTTTCGATATCCCGTCATTGTGGGCGAAGCGCGGCAATCCAGTAAAAAACTCCCCACAGGATTTCCTGAGGGGAGTCGGGCCGTACGGCTATCGGACGAGCGGGGCGCGGAGTACCTTCCATTGTCCCTTCGTGTCGCCGAACCACTGCGAGATCCATCCTTCGCAGTTGTTCGCACCCTTGCATTCCGGGTGATAGCCGGAATACGGTGCATCCGCGGAGACCCAGTAGTCGGCGCCGAGCTGGAGCCTGGCGTCGCCCGAGATCCGCGCGCGAACCGAGAGGAAGTATCGCGCACTCTGTTTTGCCGGGACGCGTTTCGTCCACCAGTGTGCGATCCGATCGGAGGATTTGGCGACATCGACGATGAGGAAGCCGTTCTCGACGCTGACGGATGTCATCGGCTCGGTTTGTCCGTTCCCGAACCATTTCGGACTCCGGACGAAGAGCGTTCCTTCCGCGTCGGTGAGGCGTCCGTCGCCGAGATAGTCCTCGGAGAGGATGACGGATTCCCTTCCGTCGATACTCTCGATGATTTCGACCTGGTCGATTTCGATTGTCGAACGGACTCCAGGACGGGTACACGGATACGTCGTCGCGCCGTTGAACCAGCCGATGACATGACCGAATCCCTTCGGCGGGGTGTCGCGGAGGACGGCTTGCCGCGCCCAGAGCGCTCCGTGCGGAACGCGTTCCTCGGCGTATCCGTCGGCTGCCGCGCGCTCGTCGAGTGCGGCGCACTCGCGGGCGGCGGGAGTTTTCGGCGACACATCCGCCGCCCAGGGAAGGGAGGGGAAGAGTGTCGAGAAAAGGCTCAAAAAAAATAGTGCGATGTAGGTCATGCCGGTCTCCTTTGGTAAAGTACCAGTTTAGTTGGAAATGTTGCGGATCAAAGATGCAACCGTATATTATAGCATTTTATTGCTATTTTGTCAAAGGTGCGCTATGATAGGCTCATATGAGAATAGGAATAGACGCGTCATTTCTGCGCAAGCCTGGAACCGGAATCGGACAGGTGACAGCTAATTTTTTGCAAAAATTAGCTGAGTCAACAGTCAACAGTCAACAGTCAACAGACTGCCGTTATGTTTTATATTGCGAAGAAGCGCCGGCGCTTCGTTTTGGGCTACCGGAGAATTTCGAGGTGAAGGCGTTTCTGCCGAAATGGTGGAAGCGGGACGACGTGCCGCGGAGGACGCTCTGGGAGCGGGAGCTGTCGAAGCGCGCGCAGGAGGACGGCTGTGACGTTTTTCTTTCGCTTTCCCAATCATCAGTGATATTTAAAAAATCAAAAATCAAAAATCAAAAATCATCGATTCGTCATGTCATGGTCGTGCACGACATCATTCCGCGGCTGTTTCCGAAGTATCTCGGCACGTTCACACGAAAGCTCCACTGGAAAGCGGTGGAGAAGGGAATCCGGAGTGCGGATCGGATCATCGCGGTATCGGAAAAAACGAGGGCGGATCTCGTGTCGGAGCTCGGCATTCCGGAAGAGAAGATCGCCGTCGCTTTCCCTGATTGCGACCCGTCGTTCCGTGTCGGGGCGACATCCGACGATATCCTTCGTGTGATGAAAAAATATGCGCTCGAACCCGGATATATCTACCACGGCGGCGGACTCGAGATACGCAAGAACGCCGAACGTCTGCTCCACGCGTATGCCGCGCTTCACACGAAGAGACAAGAGGCAAGAGACAAGAGGCAAGGAGCGGAGGGAAGTGAAGAACAAAAAAATAACGTGCCGCCGCTGGTGATTTCGGGGAAAGTTTTCCCGGCTTCCAATACGCTCGCGACCGATGTCCGGGGAATCGTGCGGAAGCTTGGTCTGGAGGAGTCGGTCGTCGTGCTTGGTTTCGTTCCGGACGAAGACCTGCCGGCGCTCTATCACGGCGCCTCGTTCTTCACATATCCGTCGCTCTACGAGGGGTTCGGACTGCCGGTGCTCGAGGCGTTTTCCTGTGGGACGTCGGTGCTTGCCGGGCGGGCGGGCTCGGTTCCGGAGCTTGCGGGCGACGCGGCGCTGCTTGTCGATCCGGAAAGCGAGGAGGCGATTCTGCATGGAATGGAACGGTTGCTTGACGACGACGCGCTCCGCGAAGACCTTTCGAAAAAGGGTCGTGTTCGCGCACAGGATTTTTCCTGGGATGCCTTCACTGGGAAGGTGGTCGATTGTCTTATCGCGGAGGAGTCGTCCTGAGCGTAGCGAAGGATTCCGAAAGGAAAAGGAAAACGAGATTCTTCGCTACGCTCAGAATGACAGGATTTGTTTCGTAGGCTATTCTCTGTCCGTATGTTTCACCTCTTCAGAATGACTGTCATCGGGAAAGCGCTTCTTATCTGCGGGGCGCTCCTCTTCGTCGTGATCATCTGTTTCCGGAATCTGGATCTGCTTCCCCTTGGGACGGGATACTTCGTTCTCTTTTCGGTGCTTGCGATCGGTGGGGCGACATATCGTCCCGGATGGATGTTTCTCCTGCTCGTCATGGCGCTTCCGCTTGAGGCGGCGAATCTCGCCCCGTCGGGCCTCGGTTTCGACCTTCGGCCGTACCAACTTCTCGAAACCTCTTTGTTTCTCGGGCTCTTGATCCGATTTTTCTCGAAGCGCGCGTTGCCGGAGCTGCCGAAATTCGAACTGCCGGACGCGTTGCTTCTGCTTATTCCGATAGGGTCGCTTCCGGCGCTTATGAACGCGCCGTCGACCGCGTCCTCATTCAAATTGTCGCTGGTGCTCTTTTCCCTGTACGGACTCTATGTTCTGGGAAGGATATATATGCGGTCGCTCGACGATATCCGGAAGGTGCTTCCGTTCGTGCTCGTTTCCGGAGCGATCGTCCTCTGCTATGCGCTTTTTCAGAATATCCGGTTCCTGTCCGGATTCGATCCGTTCCAAGCGATGCCGGGGCGACCTGACGGGGGGTTTCCCGAACCGGACTGGCTCGGAGCGTATCTCATCTTCCTGGGAGCCGTATTTTTTTCGATATTCACAGGCGTTTTCCGCGGCCGATTTCCAGGAAGCCGCTCGGGGTACTTTCCGATGTTCCTCATCGGGGGCGCATCCTTTATTCTCCTGTTCATGACGCTTCTCATGACAGTCGCACGGAGCGCATGGATCGGAGCACTCGTTTCGGGTGTCGTGTCGGTCGGGTTATTCGCCTTTATGCGACGCGATGCGAGAATCGTTGGTGCATATGCCGGTAGCATCCTCGTCTCGTTCATACTCGCGGTCGCGCTCGTCGCGCTCGTCCCGCTCACCCGGTTCGATCTTCTCGGGAGAGCGACGAGCACCGCGGGACTGCAGGAAATCACGATCTCGTGCGATACCGGAAGCGCGCTTCCGGTGGAACTTCCGGAACGGATATCGGATATCTCCGAACTCGGATCCTACGGTTGTCGACATATCGATCTCGAGGATATCGGCTCCGAGGAGGCGGACGGGAATTTCGTCGGGACAGTGCTTCGTTCGGATCCGAGCATCGGAATCCGCAAGGACATCTACGGTATCTCCATGGCGGAAATCGGCGGACATCCGGCACTCGGCATCGGTTGGGGGAGTATTTCCCAGATACTCGGGACGGACGAACGCGGCGCCGGACTCAATGCGAGCGATGTCTTCCTCGAGGTCTGGCTCGGCAGCGGCGTGCTCGGAATCATCGGGATCGTCGGTTTCTTCGCGGTCGTCCTTGCGCGCGCGGCGAGGTCTTTCCATTCTTCCGGTCCAGGCACCCGCTTTCCGGAAGGCGCGTTTCCGATCTTCGTGCTTTCCGTCGTTTCCGGACTGATCGTTTTCAATCTTTTTAACTCGGGAATACTTCTCGGTTTTTTCTGGGTTCTTCTTGCGGTAGCGGTATCCGTGGCAGACGACTCGAAAAATAAGCAGTAAACATGTCCGGTATGAAAACCATCGCGATTGATATCCGTCTTATCGGAAGGAACCGTACGGGGGATGAGGCGGTATTTCTCAATCTTACCCGCGAATTGCTCCGGATCGACCGTGAAAATCGTTATCTTCTGCTCACGGACAGGAACGGACGGGATGTTCTTTCGGATCTTTCCGTTTCGCTCGGAATCACGGAGAACGGAAACGCGGAAATCGTCCCGCTACCCGGGGCGAACCGGTTTTTCTGGAATCTCCTGTCGGTCCCGTTCTTTCTTCTCAGGAATCAGATCGACATCTTCCATACGCAGTATATCCTGCCGATCTTCATACCGAAGCGGACGAAGGTAGTCGCCCATATCCACGATGTTTCTTTCCGCACATTTCCGGACCTGATCGGACGGAAGGATCGTCTGCTCCTCTCATTCTTTATCCCGAAGACATGTCGACGGTCGGATATCCTCGTTTCGCCGTCGGAATTCACCAGACGGGAAATCGTGGAGCGATACGGGATTCCGAAGGAAAAAGTCGCGGTGGTTCCGAACGCGGTGTCGCCCGATTTCCTTCGGAGTGTTTCGGATATCGAGATCGTGAGGGTCAGGCGGAAATACGGCCTTCCGGAAAAGTTCCTGCTTTCGGTCGGAACGCTCCAGCCGAGAAAGAACCTCCCGCTTCTCATTCGAGCGTTCGCGAGGATCCGCGACCGGATTCCGGGATTCCAGGTCGTGCTGACCGGAAACCGTCTGGCGCATCATTTCGATGCCGGTATCGATGCGGCGATCGACGAGACGCATCTCGGCAGCGCCGTGGTCTTTCCTGGATTCATCGAACAGGTGGATCTTCCGGCGGTGTACGCCTCGGCGACCGGACTCGTGTTTCCGTCGCGATACGAGGGATTCGGCATACCGATCCTCGAAGCCTTCTCCGCCGGCATTCCTGTTTCGGCTTCGAATATTCCGCCCTTTCGCGAGGTCGGCGGCGATGCGGTACTTTTTTTCGCTCCCGGTGACATTGTCGGATGTGCGGAATCGTTGTATACTCTTCTCACGAATGAAACGACGCGGGAGCGGCTGAAACAGCTCGGGCGCGAGCGACTTCCGGAGTATTCCTGGGAAAAAAGCGCCCGTGTTTTATTTTCCTGCTACGAATCGCTCCATGAGGGTAAACAACGGTAGCATTTTCTTCTATGGATCACGTCAAGGAGGCTGACGGAACGCAGGTGAAGCATCATCGGGTCCGGAATACGGCGATCGGTATCCTTGTCGCGCTTGTCGCGCTCGGCGGCCTCGGGTTCTGGAAGGCCGGCGCGACCATCGGAAAGATTTCCATCGGGAACGGGAGTATCTTCGGCGATGTCATGAAGTCCCTGCCGGGTGTTGAGGCGAAACTCAAGGGCGAAGAGGACGGACGGATCAACGTCGTGCTGCTCGGGATGCGCGGAGAGCATGTCGACGGCGGCGGATTGCTCGCGGATACCGTCATGGTACTCTCGATCCATCCGAAAAACGGGGAACAGGATCGGAACCGCGCGTCGCTCGTTTCGATTCCACGCGATCTGTACGTGACGGTTCCGGATACTTCCGACAGACAGAAGATAAACGCGGTACATCATTACGGCGAACAGAAAGGGAAAGGGCAGGGGATGGAATACATGAAGCGCGTCCTTTCCGATATCACGGGTCAGCCGATGCACTATGCCGTGGCGATAAATTTCAAGGGGTTCACCGATCTTGTCGATGCTCTCGGCGGCGTCACGGTGCATCTCGACCAACCGTTCGAGGAAGGCGTCCAGTTCCGGGAGCCGAAAGTCTGCGATCCATACGTTTTCACGGTCCCGGTGATCGATCCGAAGACGAAGATGCAGACCTACGAACACAAGTACCATGTCCGCAAGGATGGGACGAAATATATCGCCAAGTCATACCCGCTCTGTTACAACAAGGATGTCGAGTGCGGCGGTGTCTTCAAGCTTTCCGCCGGTGACAATGTGCTCGACGGGGAAACGGCTCTCTGTTATGCCCGCGCCCGTGCCACATCGAGCGATTTCGAGCGTGCGAAGCGTCAGCAGGAAGTGATAAAGGAACTCAAGGAGAAGATGCTTTCCGCGGGGACGCTCACCGATTTTTCGAAGATAAACGGACTCATCGACAGCTTGGGGGACAACGTCCGGACGGATATGGAAGGATGGGAGATGAAGCGTGTCTTCGATCTGTATCAGAAGATCGGTGACGCCGAACTCAGGCAGAAGGTGCTCGACACGTCCGATGAGGGACTCCTGTATTTTCCCGACAAGGACCTGTATCCGGGAGCCGGATCGATCATCCTGCCCGTAGGCGACAATTATGACCGGATCCGGGAGCTTTTCCGAAATCTTCCGTAAATACCTGTGAAAATATCGATCGCAATCAACAGTTACAAGAATCCGGAGCTCCTTCGGCTCTGCCTCGATTCGGTCTTCCGGTATGCCGGCGGTTCGGGGTACGAGTTCGAGGTGCTCGTGGCGGACAGCGAGACCGAGGAGGGAACCCGTCTCGTACTCAACGATTTTCCGGAAGTCCGGTTTTTTCCGTCCGATCGGAACGTCGGATTCGTAAGGCTCATCAACAGGTCTTTGGAAGAAGCGCGGGGCGAATACGTCTTCCTCATCAATCACGATATCGTCCTGACCGAGGGCGCCGTGGATCGGTTGTTCCGATTCATGGAATCGCACACCGATATCGGGATGATCGGCGCCAGACAGGTGAATTTCAACGGAACCGAACAGATTTCCTGCTTCCGCTTCTATCGGCCATGGACGATATTGTTCCGTCGGACGTTTCTCGGAAAGCTTCCGATCGGAAGACGGCATACCGATTGGTTTCTCATGAAGGATTACGACCGGAAAGACCCGCGGGAGGTCGACTGGGTCATGGGATCGGCGATGTTCGTGCGACGGGCGGCGACAGCGGATGTCGGTCCGATGGATACCCGATTCTTCATGTATATGGAGGATGTCGATTGGTGCCGGAGGTTTTGGGAGAAGGAATGGAAGGTCATGCACGTCCCTTCGGTCACGATCTACCATTATCATGGCAAGGGGAGTGCGCGCGGCGGGTTCATGAGGTCGCTCCTCATGAATCGGCTCACGTGGTATCATATCGTGAGCGCGGTGAAGTACTTCAGGAAGTATCTCGGAAAGCCGTCTCCGGAACATCGATAAAAATATGGATATGCTACAGACACCAGTCCAGGAAGAGCCGATCGAGGCGCTCGAGCGGAAAAATCGCAGGCTCGTCGGGAGAATCGTCAAGCTGTTCCTTTTCTCGCTCGCCCTTTATTTTTCGTACCAGTTCGGTGTCGACAGCGGCCGTTCCGAACTGTCGTCGGACGGAGGTCGACAGCCGTTTTCTCCGAGTGAGGCGATGTTTTCGAACACGGATTCCAAGGATACGAACATCGACTTCTCCCTTTTCTGGAAAGTATGGGATATTCTTAAGGATAAGTACGTCGATCGGTCGTCACTCGATGCGCAGGAGCTGTTCTATGGGGCGATCGACGGGATGCTTGCGGCGACGGGAGATCCGTATACCACGTTCTTCGATCCGAAGGAACAGAAGGAATTCAACGAGGACATATCGGGAAAATTCGAAGGCATCGGGGCTGAAATGGGTATCCGTGACGAGATACTTACGATCATCGCTCCCCTTGAAGGAACTCCGTCCGAACGCGCGGGTCTTCGCCCGAACGACAAGGTGCTCAAGATCGACGGTGAGCCGTCTTCGGGTTATAAATTGGAGGAGGCGGTATCGAAGATACGCGGTCCGAAGGGTACCGAGGTGAAACTGACCATCTACCGGAGTGGCGAGGAGGAATCCCGTGAGATTTCCGTCACGCGCGATGTCATCAATGTGAAAAGCGTGAAACTCACGATCCGTGACGACGACATCGCCGTTCTCCGGGTGAGCCGGTTCGGAGACGACACCGAACGGGAATTCCGGAGTGCGGTTTCGGAAATCGCGAACAAGGGATCGAAAGGGGTCGTTCTTGATCTGCGAAGCAATCCGGGCGGACTTCTGGACGCGGCCGTGGATATGGCGAGTCTCATGATTCCTTTCGGAAAGACGGTCGTCATCGAGGAAAACGGGAAGGGCGATCGTCGCGAAGAGAAGACGCGTGGCGGGGATCGGCTGTCCGGAATCCCGACCGTCGTCCTGATCGACGAGGGGAGCGCCTCCGCTTCAGAAATTCTTGCGGGTGCGTTGCGGGAGAATCGCGACAACGTGACGCTCGTCGGTAAGAAATCATATGGGAAGGGATCCGTCCAGGAGCTCGTTCCGGTCGGAAAGACGATGTCGGTCAAGATCACCGTTGCGCGGTGGCTTACGCCGGAGGGACATCAGATCAACGAACAAGGTATCGCCCCCGATGAGGAGGTCGGCATCACGATCGATGACATCACGAACGATCGTGATCCGCAGATGGACAAGTCGGTGGAGCTGCTGACATCAGGGAGCAGATAGCGGGGAACAAGACAAGCCGAACGAGGAAAATAGACGGCAGAACAAGGGTTCGTGGTCTGAGTCCGCGGATTTCTGGCAGTTGTTGACATCGAGTGCCAGTCTTTCTATACTGGAACGTGTGGTAATCAGTTAACGAAAAGCATATGGCGAAGACGATCGTCCGGCCTTTGGGCGAAAACATACTTATTCGTCCGGAAAAAGCCGAGAAAAAGACCGATGCCGGAATCTACCTTCCGGATAATGCGAGCGAGGAACGCCCGAGCCAGGGGCGCGTGATCGCGACCGGAGACGGTGAGAAGATCAAGGTGAAGAAGGGTCAGACCGTCATCTATACCCGGTACGGCGGTACCGAGGTGAAGATCGACGGAGAGGATCATCTCATCGTCGGCGTGAAGGATGTGCTCGCGGTGATCGAGAAATAGGAGATGGAAGTATTAAAAATCCCCGTGATAAGCGGGGATTTTTTTGTCATTTGGAATCCGTCATTTGGATTTTTCTGTCGGCATTCCTTTCGCCTCCCACTCCGGATATCCGACGGCGAGCGTCTTTACCGAGAACATACCGAAATCGAAGAGGCGTACGGCCGCCTGAAAAGCCTCGAGTTCCGTTTCTGCATAGAGCGCGATGTTGGTTGCCGGCGGTATCTCCGTCCTTCGACGTTCGAGTTCCGGAAGGGGAATATTCATGGCTTCGGGAATGTGCGATTTCGTGAACGCTTCCCTGCTTCGGACATCGACGATGGCATGAATCGTTTCACGATCCTCGACCGCTTTCCGGAAATCCTCGGCCTGGATGAGAGCGACCTTCGATCGATCGGTCGGGGACGACGGGTTGCCGAAGGAGACGATCTGTCCGCCGGCCTGTTCCCAGGCGATGACGCCCCCCTCGATGAAGACATGGCCGGTCTTCTTCTGTGAGAAAATCTCCGAGGCTTTCATGGAGACGGCTTCGTTCCGGGCGGGAACCACGAGTATTTCTTCCCCCTCGACAGCCGGAAAATATTCTGAAAGTTTTTCGGCGGGCATGGAAACGGAATCGGGGATGTGTGACGCCTGATATTCGGTTTCGGAACGGATATCGACGATCCTGACCGGCGTCTTCGAAAGAAGCTTCCTCCTCGCCTCATCGGGCGCGATGGTCGGGAGCGCGGACGCGGACTCCGTCCCGATCGCGGCCGTCTCTTCCGTGCCGTCTTCAGTGGTGTTCCTGACCGCGAAAAAGACGACGACGGAAACCATGAGCCCGAACCCGACGAGAAGAGCGGTCATGTCCTGTCGCGAAAACGGCTGCTGTGTCATAGGTTTGTTTTTACGGACCATTGATACTTCCAGTATAGCACTTTTCGATGTCGTGCCCTACTCGAGAACGCTCCCGATGAAGTCCGGGTGACCGTTTACGAAATCCCGCGCGGACATGCGTTCCTTTCCTGACGGTTGGATCTCATCGATGAGTATGAGTCCCTTTCCGGTGCGTATCGCGACATGTTCGCCGGTTTCGAAGACCGCTCCAAATCGGTGTTTGGTCGCGGGATCCGTTTTCTGCGCCGAAATTTTTTCGAGTTTGAGCCGTACGAACTCGCCATCGGTCCGTTTCCAAAACGTGAACACACCGGGCCATGGCGATAATCCGCGATAGCGGTTCCAGATCGCTTCCGCGCTCTCGTTCCAGAAGATGCGTCCGTCTTCGCGCTCGATGAGCTGGCAGATTGTCGCGAGGGAGGAATCCTGCTCTCTCGGCTCGATCTTCTTCCTGATCCACAAGGGAAGCGTTTCGAGAAGGAGAGCCGAACCCAGATCTCCGAGTCGATTGAGGAGCGTTTCAGAGGTGTCTTCCGGGGCGATCGCGAGCGATTGTTGCGAGAGGATGGCTCCAGTATCCATCCCTTCGTCCATGAGCATGATGGAAACTCCGGTTTCCCCGTCGCCTTCGATGAGTGCGTTCTGCACGGGAGAGGCGCCGCGCCATCGGGGGAGAAGCGATGCGTGGACGTTCACGCATCCGAACCCCGGTATCTCGAGTATCTCTTTCGGGAGGATTTTTCCGTATGCCGCGACGACGATGAGATCCGGTTTGAATGCGCGGATTTTCGTTATGGCATCATCATCGAGCCGATCCGGTTGTTCCACCGGTATGCCTGCCGATACGGCGATCGCTTTCACCGGTGGGGCGGTGAGTTCCTGTTTCCGCCCGGCCGGCCGGTCCGGCTGCGCGAAGACGGCGACGATATTGTATTCCTTCTCGAGAAGCGCGCGGAGCATGACGGCCGCGAACTCGGGTGTTCCCATGAAAACCATTCGTATCTTCGGAGTGATCCCGGGCGTGGCACGATAATTGAGGTATTTCCTGAAGGCGTCAAAGGGCATAGGTGTTTTTGTTATCCTGCTTACGGTATCGATCGATGATGAGTGTTCCCTCGAGATGGTCGATTTCGTGTTGGAGAACGATGGCCATGAATCCGGTCGCGGTCAATTTCCGGGATTTTCCGGAGATGTCGTCATATCTGATGGTTATTTTCTCGTGTCGTTCGATCGGAAAGAATTCGCCAGGAAGAGAGAGACAGCCTTCTTCGAAGATCACCTTCTCTTCGGATGCGGTGACTATTTTCGGGTTGAAATATGCTGATACGATGCCGTTTATCTCGATGACGCAGAGACTGATGGATTTCCCGATCTGCGGGGCGGCCAGTCCGACGCCGTCTGCTTTCCGCATGACTTCGATCATTTCGGGAATGAGCGCGCGCATTTCGGGCGTGGTGGGATAGGCCACGCGGGCGGCGTGTCGGTGAAGCACTTCCTGGTGTTCTCCGGTGACGATGGGGAGCATGGTCTTGAGAATCATATGAGTGAAAGCGGATCCGGGTCGAATGTCCAATCGGAGCGTTTCGAGAGGACATCGCGGAGCATCGCGGGAAACGGCATTCCGGCCGGTAGCGAGACGACGATGAATCGTTCGTATTTCCCCCGCGTCTTCGGCGAGAGCGGTTTCCGTACGGGAGAGATGCGGATATCTCCGATCGCAAGTTCCTTTTCCAGGAAAAGTGCCCGGGTTTCTTCGGCGGACATGCATGCGGCCTTCTCCTCCCGCGCGCGGAATCCGATGCGGAAGAGCGAGAAAAACGGCGGATACCGAAGGATTTTCCGATCCTCGAGCGCACGGTCAAGCGTTGCCCGTTCCGTGCCATCCCGGAGATTGCGAAGGAGTTCCTGCTCCGGTCGGAAAGTCTGTATGATGACCGATCCTTTTCCGATCCCGGCGACCAGGAGCGCGCCGCGTCGCACCATGCGCACGAACCGTTCATCCGCCTGGAAATCCGGGAAGGAGAGGATATTGTCCGTATCCAGTATAGCGACGAGACCGATTTTCGGCAATGTTCCGATGTTCAGCACGGACGGTGTTCCGACGATGACGTCCGCGGCACATGCGGCTTCGAAGAGCGGCGTCTCCGATCGCGGGTTCCGCAATGCGCGTTCGTCGATGCGTGCGATCTTCAGTCCCGGGGAATGCCGTCGCAGCTCCTGCTCGATCTTCTCCGTCCCGCCGCCGATATTTTTGAATGAGAGCGATCCGCAGGAAACGCAGCGGGGGAAGGTGGTCGTTTTGAAGGAGCAGGTTCCGCATCGGAAGTGGCCCTCGCGGGTGGAGCGGAGCGCGCGGTCGCAGTCCGGGCATCGTGGGACGGTCTTGCATTCTTCGCAGACGGAAAACCGGTCGAGACCGGAGCGGCTCACGATGAGCATCGTCCGGAATCCTCCCGCTTTCATGGTGCCGATGGCCGTTTTCACCTCCGCGGAGAGAAGGGAGTAGTTTTTTCTGAAACGCTCCTCGCGCATGTTCACGAGGTCGATTCTCGGGGATGAGGGGAGTATCGTGGTCTTTCGCTTCGCGATGACATGTCGGATTTCCTTCCGTTCTTCCCTGAATCGCGTCGTTTCACTCTCGGTTTCGCCGGAAAGGATCAGCCGGGCGCCATGAAGGGATGCGAGCGTTTCCACCACTTTCCGCGCATCGTACCGGGGGCTCATGTCCCATTGCTTGTATCCGAGCGTTTCGCTCTCTTCGAGCACGGCGACGAGACCGAGTTTCCGGAACGGAGCGAAGAGAGTCTGCCGTGTGCCGACGACGACGCGCGCATCTCCCGAACGGATCCTTTCCCAGGAGGTGAAAAACGCGCCTTGAGAAACCGAGCTTGAAAGGACGGCGACTTGATCTGCGCCGAAGACGGACGAGAAGAATCGTTCCGCTCCCGGGAGTGCGATCCGTTCCGGAACGAGTATCAGGATCTGCGAGGTCTTCGGAAGCTTTCGCATCATTCCGGCGAGGATCCGAAGCGTTTTCTCTCGGGAGGCTTCGAGAAAAACGGGTTTCGTGCATTTCGTTATGTCCTCGACCGCGATCTTTTCATCCTTATCGAGCCGAAAGGAAGACTTTTCTGCTTTCGGGATATTGGTCGCCCGCTCTTTCGTACGGATCGGGAGAAAATGCCGGAGGGTTTTTCCGAGCGGAGTGAGACACTCTTCGGATATCGCTCGTGCAAGCAGGATCTGTTCTTCCGTGAGGAACGACGATTCGATGATGCCGACGATCTTCTTGAGACAGCCGCTTCTTTCCTGTTTCGGAAGGATCTCGTCGCAGGACAGGACGACTCCGCGGATCTCCCTCGGTCCGAAGGGAATGGACACGAGCGACCCCGCCGGAACCGCTTCTGTCGAGAGATACGAATACGTATCCCGCCGACCGAAGGGCAGCGGGACGAGCGGTGCGATATCGCAGAGAAAGGATGATGTCTTTTTCGCTTTTTTCATGCCTCCATTCTAGCAACCGGATCGATCGGGCGATATATTGACAATATCTCATTTTTATGCTATCATGTAACGAGTCGTTTTCCATGGTGGAAAACGTTTTTCGTACCTTGAAAGGGGAAAATGCATGAAGCAAGATCTGTTTCAACCGCTCAATTACACCGCGGCCGGAGCCGTCTGCCAGGGGCAACAATATATCCTGGTCAAGGCTATCGACGAGCCGAAACCGCACATTTCGGTGATGCTCTTCACGGCCGGCAAGGTCGTTCTGGAAGAAGTCGGTGATAAAAGCGCTGACACGTACTTCTCGGTCGAGGTGACTCCGTATGGCGCGCTCGTCCCGCATGAGGAGCGGATCGTCGTCGGTCATCGTTCGTCCGAACGGGCGGTGGACTCGACCTTCTTCTTCGAGTTTTCTCCGGAGCGGTTCGCGGAGCTCAACGGCATCCTCGTCGGGGATGACGCCGTCGCGAAGTTCTATGCGGCTATCGGCCGACCGGTTCCGGAGTGGCTCGTTTCTTCTGTCGTGAACACGAGGAGGGTTCAGCGTCCGGGTGTTCTCGGCGCCACGGCGTATCATCAGCTCGCCTAGCCCGCTTCGATGTCCACCGGGGGATCATGTGATTCCTCGGTTTTTTTTGACAAAATCGGAAACCGGTGGGAAAGTGAATCCGGTTCTTTCGGAAAAGGAGACTTGTCATGATGTTCGACTATATCCTGGTCACGGTTCGACATCGGAAACTGTCCGTGCTCCGTATCCGGATATTCGATCCCACCGATATATCGGATGAGACGGACGATCCGAGGGATCCGTACGAATTCTCGGAGGACGCCTCGGCGTACACGGAACACGGGATACCTCTCAGGAAGGGAGCGTATCCGTGGGGGAACGACGGCGACCTGTTCCCGTATTCCGATGAGATGTATTATCGGCTCAGTCTGTTCGGACAGGAAAACGACATCGAGGGGTACGCGGATTTTTTCCGGGAAGAGACAAGCGAATACATTCACGGCATCAACCATGAGGATGCGTGATTGCCGGCTTTCGAATGGAGGCCGGTTTTTTGTTGCCTTTTTCCTCTCCTTTGCTACACTCGATGTGAACGATTTCCATATGAATGAACACAAGCTTTTTTTCGGCATACCGCTTTCCGGTAGGCTTCGGAAGCGCCTCGCGCAGGATGCCAAGGAGTGGGAGAAATACCCGCTTTTCCTGACGCGTCCGGACAACCTGCATGTGACCGTGCTCTTTCTCGGATTTGTGAAGCCGGAGGCGATCGCCGATATTTCCGAAGCGGCCCGCGAAGCGTGCGCCGGCGTCGAACCTTTCGATATGCTGTTTTCCGGAATCGAGCTTGCGCCGGAAAGCGATGACCCGAAGATGATCTGGCTGTCCGGTGAGCCCTGCGAGGAGCTCCGTCTCCTTCGCACGGCGTTCGAGCGCGCGTTCTCCGAAAAACTCGCCGAGAACAAGAGTTTCCGTCCGCATGTGACACTCGCCCGTATCCGTCGGAATCTGTGGAACGCGCTGCCGCCCGAGTCGAAGCCGGCATTCCCGACGCCAGTAGCGTTTTCGGAGCCGGTGTCGTCGGTCGTACTCTTCGAGAGCGTTTCATCCGGCGTGAACCGGCAGTATCTCCCGATGGAGGAATTCCCACTGGGAATCATTGATTGAAAGCTATAGAATCTGTCATTCTGAGCGAAGCGAAGAATCCAGTCTTTACGCGGCATGAACATTCTCGGCATCGATATCGATGAATCTTCACGTGATGAAATCCATGAAAGAGTGGATTATTTTTTGCGGGAAGATGCTTTTCATCGTGTCGCGACGGTGAATCCGGAATTTCTCGTCGAGGCGGATCGGAACCCGGAATTCCGACGATCCCTGCGATCGGCCGATCTGCGTGTCGCGGACGGGTCCGGTGTCGTGCTCGTGAGTCTTCTTTCGGGTCGGCGAATCACGCGGTATCCAGGGGCGGATCTTCTGGGATATATCCTCGCCAAAGCGGAGCGGAGGCGGCTTCCGGTTTTTCTCGCGGTCAGGGAAGACGGCTTGAGCTCGTTTTCGGAAATCAGGAACGTGCTTTTGAAAATATTTCCGGGGCTTATCGTCGGTGGGAACGAATGGAGAATGAAGAACGGAGGATGGGAATCATGCGAAGGAGCCTCGTTCATCATGCATCATGCATCATGCATCCTCCTGTGTAATTTCGGTGCTCCAGAACAGGAATATTTTTTGGAAGGACTGAGAAAAGAGGGAATTCCATCGCGGTTGGGGATGGGCGTCGGCGGCGCGTTCGATTTCCTCACAGGGAAAAGGAAGCGCGCGCCGGGATGGCTGCGCGCGGTCGGTCTCGAATGGCTGTGGCGCCTCATACGCGAACCGCGCCGCGCCGGACGTATCTGGAACGCGACCGCGGTATTTCTCTGGAAAATCCTCCTGGAAAAAAAGAAAAACTCCCGCTGACGTATCAGTCGGGAGTTCTTTCGGCAGCATTCATCTTCCCATGATGCCGCGACGTTCGTTGTCGAAGAAATGAACGGCGCTTCCGGGACTGCCTTCCCAGTTCGCGTCGAATCGTCTTCCGTCGCGGCCGTTGCATTCGACGACGGTGACGGTTTTCCGTTCCGCTTCGTCGTATACCTGGCCCTCGATGGAGCAGTGCGTCGGGCTTGACCGGTTCGTTTCCGCCCATTCGCAGGCCGGTCGATGATCCCGCACGAACCCACGTTTCCGGAGCTGTACTTCGAAGTACGTGAATTCGCGGTATGCGGACCAGTTCTCGTTTTCGGAATCGTTCCAGAAAACGGTCGAGAGCCGCACGGTCATACCGGTTCCCGGATGGCGGAAATGCTTTTCGATCGGCGTAGATTTCTCGACGTGGTCCCGGAGGGTGAAATACCGTCCGGCGGACGAATTCCCCGGAGCGGCGTATGCCGAAGGGATGCATAGGGAAACGAACAGCAGGGCAAGCAGATACTTGGGCATGGAGCACTCCTTGGTCGGGTTGGAAAGAACTGATTCCGTATACTATACTGTGAAAGTCATGCGATGTCAATTGCCTCATACTCCGAAAGATGCGAATATAAGGCTATTCTTCCGTAACAAAGAAGCAATGAAACAATCCAGAGATGAAGTGAGGGTTCGGTTCGCGCCTTCGCCGACGGGGTATATGCACGTCGGGAATTTCCGCTCCGCGCTCTATGACTATCTGTTCGCGAAAAAGCACGGAGGAGTGTTCGTCCTGCGTATCGAGGATACCGATCGGAAACGCTTCGTGGACGGAGCGGTCGAAAGTCTCGTCAAAATACTTTCATCGTTCGGTATCCGTCCGGATGAAGGGGTGATGTGGGAAAACGACGGGGTGACGGAAAAGGGATCATCGGGTCCGTATGTCCAATCGAAACGGCTTGACCTTTACCGGCGATACGTCGATGAACTCGTTGCCGATGGAAAGGCCTACCGATGTTTCTGCTCCCCGGAACGACTCGAGGATGTCCGCGCGGAACAGACGAAAAACGGACAGGCGCCGAAATACGATCGGCACTGCCTGCATCTTTCGGAAGAGGAGGTTCGGAAGAATATGGAAGCCGGACAGCGGCACGTGATACGTATGATCGTTCCGGACGATCGCGACATCGCATTCACGGATCTCGTCCGTGGCGAGGTGCGGTTTCATTCCCGCGATGTCGACGATCAGGTGCTCATGAAATCCGACGGATTTCCGACCTACCATCTCGCGAACGTCGTGGACGATCATCTCATGGGCATCACCCATGTGATCCGTGGAGAAGAGTGGCTCTCGTCGACGCCGAAGCACGTCCTGCTCTACGAGGCGTTCGGATGGGAGGCTCCGGAGTTCGCCCATCTGCCGCTTCTGCTCAATCCCGACCGGTCGAAACTCTCCAAGCGGCAGGGCGACGTGGCGGTGGAAGATTACCTCGCCAAGGGATATCTTCCCGAAGCGATCATCAATTTCGTCGCGCTTCTCGGCTGGAATCCTGGGCAGGGGAGCACGCAGGAAATCTTCTCCCTCGAAGAGTTGGTCAACCGGTTCGATCTTTCGGGCGTGAACAAGTCCGGCGCGGTCTTCGACCAGAAGAAGCTCGACTGGATGAACGCGGAGTATATCAAGAGGCTTTCGGTGGACGAGCTCTATGAACGCGCGCTGCCGTTTCTTTCGGAGAAAAAGTTTTTCAAGGAATGGAGAATGGAGAATGGAGAATGCCTGCCCGAAACGCTTCGCGTGGCGAAGCAGGCGGAGAGTGACGCGGATGTCGACGTATTCGTGAAGAGAGTATTGACCGTGGAACAGGATCGCCTTGTGAAACTCGCGGATGTCGGTGACGAGAATCCGTTCTTCTTCGTCGGACCGACGGTTGAGAAGGCCATGCTTCCCTGGAAGAAGAGCACGGAAGCGGGCGCGAAGGAGGCGCTCGGGCGTGCACTCGACATCCTTTTGAGCGTCGCTGATGCCGATTGGAGCCGTGAAAGACTCGGCGAAATCCTGCTCGAAGCCGCAGGCGACGACCGCGGAGGATTTCTCTGGCCGCTTCGGGTGGCGCTTTCAGGAAAAGAGAAATCCCCACCGCCCTCGGATATCGCCTGGATCATCGGAAGGGGATCGACTCTCTCCCGCATCAAGTCCGCTTCGGATGTACTCGGAGGTTGAACTTCAAAGTAAAGAGCGCGAATTCGTGCTATACTGGGGTCAATGACTATAAAAAACGGAAAAAAATATTTCCTCCTGTTTTTTGTCCTCGGAACTGTCATTTCCGGCGGTTTGTTCGCGTCTTCGGTGTACGGTGCGGACACGACGGAAGAGTATACGGACGACCTCAAGGACGACCTCAAGGAAATCAACGCCAAGATCAAGGCATATAAGCAGATCGTCGATCTCAAGGAAAAACAGAGTGATACGCTCGAAAGCCAGCTGTCGACGCTCGAGACGCAGGCACAGAAGCTCGAGCGTGAGATACGCGAGAACGAACAGGAGCTTTCCGATCTCGGCCGCGAGCTCCGTGAGACGGAAGCGGGTATCTCCGAAAAAGAGCGGTTCATCGTCCGGGAGAAGCAGGTGCTTTCCGGACTGATCCGCGAATATCATGCGGCGACCGTCGACGGCGCCGACGTGCTTTTTGCGCTCGGTGACGGCAATGGAATACTGATGAAGCGCCAGGACTGGGTTACCGAGACGAGCGGACGGATCGGTGCCATGCTGCGGAGTCTGGAAGAGACGAAGCAAGCGCTTCTTTCCGGTAAGGAGACGCTTGACAGGAAAAAACTCGAAGCCGACACTGTTCAGGAGCAGCTCGATAGACGGAACGAGTATCTTATCGGATCGAGGCAAAGCAAGGCGACGCTGCTTGCGAAGACCGAGGCGGAAAAGCAGAAGTATTCGACGCTCGTTCGGACGCTGCAGGAGGAGCAGAAGGATATCGAGAACGAAATCAACAACCTCGAATCCGGGAAAATCGGCGTGCTCGATCTCGGGAAGATCCCGAAATATCAGAAGGGACTGCTCTCCTACCCGGTGAAAAAGATCGTCATCACCCAGGGGTACGGTATGACTTCGTACGCCAAGAGCGGTGCCTATGGAGGCGGTCCGCACAACGGTGTCGATTTCGGTGCGAGCACGGGAACATCGGTGTACGCCGCCATGAAAGGAAAGGTCGTCGCGATCGGAAGCATGACGAAGAATGGGAAGTGGTATGGGTATGGCCGCTGGATCGCGATCGACCACGGAAACGGTCTTCTGACGCTGTACGGGCATCTTTCGAAGCAGAGCGTGAAGAAGGGCGAGAAGGTGGATGAGGGTGAACAGATCGGTTTGTCCGGGAATACCGGATACTCGACCGGACCGCACCTCCATTTTTCCGTATTTTCCTCCGATTCGTTCGAGGTCGTTCCGTCGAGCAAAGTGTCCGGTATTTCCGTCCCGATCGGCGCGCACGTGAATCCGATGAAGTACCTTCCGTAGGAGGCGGGCGGGAAATCATGAATCATGAACCATGAATTATGAATGATAAAAAAAACCGGATAGGTGTTGTCGGTTTGGCGGCCATGGGATCCAATCTCGCGATGAACTTCGCGGATTACGGATTCCGCACGGCGGTGTATAACCGATCCCCGGAACGGACGGAAGTGGTGATCGCGGAATACGGAAGCGGGAAGGGTCTCGATCCGACCTACACACCCGAAGCGTTCGTCGCGTCGCTTGAGCATCCGCGGAAGATCATCCTCATGGTGAAGGCTGGCGAGGCGACGGATGCGGTCATCGAACAGTTTGCGCGGCTTCTCGAGCCGGGCGATATCCTCATCGACGGGGGAAACTCCTTTTTCCGGGATACGATCCGCCGCGCGGAATCGCTCCGGGAGAAAGGGATCCGCTTCGTCGGAATGGGAATCTCCGGCGGCGAGGAGGGCGCGCGTCGTGGTCCTTCTATGATGCCCGGCGCGACCGGCGATCTGTGGGCCGAACTTCGGCCGATGCTCGAAGCGATCGCGGCCAAGGACTTCGAGGGGAGTCCGTGCGTGGCTCCGATCGGTGGGGGTGGCGCGGGACATTTCGTGAAGATGGTGCACAACGGTATCGAATATGCCGACATGCAGCTTATCGCCGAAGCCTATTCGGTCATGAAGCATGGCCTCGGGCTTTCGAACGATGAAATAGCCGATGCGTTCGGGAAGTGGAACGGCGGCCGGCTCCAGTCCTACCTGATCGAGATCACCGCGAGCGTTCTCTGTGCGAAAGAACCGGACGGCGGTCATATCGTCGATCGGATTCTCGACACGGCCGGATCCAAAGGCACGGGAAAATGGACGACCGATGAGGCGCTCGCGCTCGGAGCCCCATCGTTTTCCATCGCGGCGGCAGTGTTCGCCCGTTCCGCGTCGGCCGACAAGGAGATGCGCATCCGACTCTCCGAAGCTTTCGGAAAATCGGACGTATCGACGGCTTCCGGTCTCACGCTTGACGATATCGAAGGTGCGCTCTATGCCGCGAAGCTCCTCTCGTATGCACAGGGGTACGAGCTCCTGTCGCTTGCGGCGAAGGAGTATGGCTGGAATCTCGACTTCCGGGAAATCTCCCGCATCTGGCAGGGCGGATGCATCATTCGCGCCCGGTTTCTCCGGGAATTGACGCGGGTGTATACGGAAGTCCCTGACCTCGGACACTTGCTGCTTTCCTCGTTCGCGCAAGATTCGATCAAGGAAAATATCGGCGCTCTCCGGAAGATTTCGGCGGCGGTGATAGCGGCGGGCGTTCCTGCTCCCGGTCTGCTCTCGAGTCTGTCATACTTCGATACCATGCGTACGGCACAAGGGTCGGCGAATATCATCCAGGCACAGCGTGATTTTTTCGGCGCACATACGTTCCAGCGTGAGCTTGGCGGGGAGCCGGAGCATTTCGATTGGTAAATTTTCTGTCATTCTGAGCGTAGCGAAGAATCCAGGAGAAAAAATGCGATATGAAAATCAACTCGTTCCCGTTATCCGAGGAAGCGAAGTACGCTGCGGCAGAAAGTATTTCGATGAGTCTGCTTGAACTGAAGAAGAAGGATGTTCCCGTTCTCTTTCTTTTTTCCGGCGGTTCCGCTTTGTCCGTGCTCGACATGATCGACTTCTCCTGTCTCGGAGAACACCTCACGCTCGCGCCGGTCGACGAACGGTTCGATCCGACCGGAGAGGCGAGTAACTTCTCCGCGTTCATGGCGACGAGTTTTTACGGAAAAGCCGAAGTTGCCGGCGCGCGGTTTATCGACACCCGCGTGAAGGAAGGGCAGGGGATGGGCGATCTTGCGAACGGATTCGAAACCACGCTCCGAAAATGGATGGCAGATTTCGTTACTCCGACCGAATCTTCCTACCTTGTCATTCCGAGCGTAGTCGAGGAATCTTGTCCGCATCCCCACGGAAAAATCATCGCCATCCTCGGCATGGGTCCGGATGGACACACCGCGGGGATATTTCCGTCAGACGACGCGCAAGAATTCCATGATCGTTTCGAGGGCGACCGCCTCGTCGTCGGGTACCGTGCGCCGGAATATGCGATTTGCCCGGAGCGCATTACCGCGACGCTTTCATTCCTTGAAAAGAACGTCGATCAGGCGTTCGTGTTCCTTTCGGGCGAGGAGAAGCGCGCCGCGTGGGAACGCGTTCTGCAGAACGACGAGCCGATTCATCTCCTTCCCGCCGGAATATTCCACAGTCTTCAGGGAGTGGAACTGTTTACTGATTTGGGATAAAATACTCATAAGGAGAATCGTAATCATGATAAAAAATCCATGCTCAGTTCACTATTCGGTCTCGGCAACAGGGGAGACAAGACGATCATTCCTCGTGACAAGTTCCGCGGAAGCGGCGATCATAGTTTTCGGACGAGCGACGCGATGGAACAGCTCATGCAGGACAAGACGGTGAAGGAGATGCTGAACCGACCGGAGGAACAGCAGGCGTTCTTCAAGGAGATGGAGAAATACGGTCGCGACACCCGCGGACTCACGGTCGACGATATGCGCAAGGTGCTCGGTACGCTCCGTTCCGAAAAAGGCGGAACAATCGACCGGATCGAGGCACGCAAGCTCGCCGAGAAACTCATCCCTTCGAGCTACAAAGGCGAGAAACGGTTCGATGTGCCGGAAGCCGGAGCCGAGCCGCCCAAGAAGAAGCCGACCTCGATTTTTCCATTCTGATCGCTACCCGTTCTCTTGTTATGAGTTTCACCTTGCATCGCACCTTCCAGTACCTGGGGATTACCCTTATCTTTTCCGCGATCGGCGGCGGGTACTGGTACTGGAAAGTCTCGCAGGCGGCGCAGACCGTCGAAAGCGACACCCCTTCCTTCGAGGCACCGCTCACCCATGACCTCAACCTCTCGAAAGGGCAGGGTATCGCCACCTACTCCCGTGCCGACGGCGCAGACCGTCGCGCGACCGTGACCGACTTCGAGGGACGCATCATCCCGGTCAAGCAGAACGAAGCGCGATTCGAGGGGGCGCGGCGGGTGGAGAACCTGCTTTCCTATACTCAAGAACTTGATAACGCGTATTATTTCAAGCTTGATGCGGCGACCGTGACTGCTAATCAGGCGGTGGCTCCTGATGGAATGACGACAGCAGACCTCATCGATATCTCTGCTGCGTCCGGCACCCCGCGTACCGGGCGCGACCCCATTGCAGGTTCGACGGATATCAATCGAGTGTGGAAATATTCCATATATCTTCGTTCGGTTTCCGGCTCCGGAACCTGGAATCTTCGATATCGGAATGCAGACAATACCTTTGTTGATAATCCGGTTACGATTGATACGACATGGAAACGATACAGCGTGACAATCCCGACTGTTTCAGCGGCGTCCGTCGGGCTGGTGGTTTATACCGGATACAAAGGAGGAAGCACCATTTATCAGGCATATGCCTGGGGTGCGCAAGTCGAAGAAGTGACCGGCCAAGCCAACCAGAACCCTTCCGAATATGTCTCGACGAACGTGAAGACAGCCTTCCCATATCATGGCGCGGGCGTGGACGGCGTGAAATATTTCGATACGCAGAACGGCAATACCGTCGCAAGCAATGTCGTCACCGAAGCGACCGGCGCGAAGATCGCCTCCTCGACGCTCAAGGGATACCTGGCGGAAGGCAGCCGGACGAATCTTCAGATTCGTTCGGAATTTGGTTCATGGTGGATACCGGTCAACGCGACAATCACAAGCAATGCGGTGGCAGCACCAAGCGGATTGACGACCGCGGCTACGGTGTTCGCATCGGATACGTCGAGCGCGGTCAGAGCGATCCATTCTGGTGGAGATACGACGGTGGCTGCTTCTACGGCGTATGTCGTGTCGGTATATGTCAAGGCGAGCGGGGAGAACTATGGATATATACAGGTCAACAATCAGGATTCGTCGGTCGCGATAGCTGAGATTTTTAATCTTTCGACCGGTGCTTCGGTTGTCGAGTTTAACAATGGCTTTACCAATGTGTCTACCGATTCCGTTCCGATGGCGAACGGATGGCGTCGTCTCTCCGTCACATTGACGACGACAGCGAGTACGACCGGACTTAATTTTTATTTTGGTCCGACAAGTTCGAGCTCAGCCCGATCCTATACTGGAACTGTCGGGAATGGTATCGCGGTTTGGGGCGCGCAGCTCGAGCAGGCCGCTTTCGCCTCCTCGTATATCCCGACGACGACGGCTTCCGTGACACGATCGATGGACTTATTGAGTTATCCGAGTGAAAATGCCAATTCTGCGGTCGGAAGCGCTTATGCGGAGGCGCAGAGCGAAATCGGTAGGCTTTCAACGCCGAATGTGAATACAGCTGTTGTAGCAATCGGTGGGAATACCGGACGGCTGCTCGGAGCGACTTTTTCCGGCAGCCCTTCGCGTGTATATGCTTATGACGGAACGGCATCGATCCAGCATACGAGCGGCGGCACGTTTGCGACGCCGCAACGAATCGCCTCGAAATGGAGTGGGTCGAGTTATTCGGTATACAAGAACGGTTCCGGAACATCCGGCTCATTTGATGGATCGATGCAAACGGGAGTCGTTCATATCGGATCGTATGGATCTGCGGGATCATCGGATTATGGCACGGTAAAAAACGTCCGAATTTGGAAGAAAGCACTCTCCGATACCGAGCTCCAGAACATGACAAGTACGACGGAAGGGATCGCGACATCGGCGGTCAAGGAAACGACGATCGCGAATGTTCCAAGCAATACCGGACTCGTCGGATACTGGTCTTTCGAAGATGGGAGTGGCACCAGGGCGGAGGATTTCTCGCCGACCAGCACCAATACCGGAACCCTCACCAACGGCCCGACATGGGTGGATGGAAAAATCGGCAAGGCGCTTTCCTTCGATGGAGTGAATCAGTATGTCCTCGGAGGAAATTCTTCGCTGCTCGATATGTCAGGCTCTCTTTCGGTGTCTTTTTGGATAAAGCCTTCTGCGAATTCCGGTCGAGATTACATATTTGCCAAACGAAGCGGTGGGGGATCGCCTGATAATTATAACGTCGAACTCTACAATAATAAGGTGGAGATCTGGACATACGACGGATCATGGCGCGGTGTGACATCGACATCATCGGTGACTATCGATTCATGGGAAAATTGGGTAGTAACCTATTCTTCTGGCATCGTGAAAATGTATCGAAACGGCGTTCTGGATAAGACAGACTCGACGACTTTTCCTGTTTCTTTGACTACGAATACGCAGAATTTTTCTATCGGAGGGGCGAATACGGGAGCGAGTACGTTTGAGGGATCCCTTGACGACGTCCGTCTCTACGACCGTGCTCTCACCGCTTCCGAAATCGCCGGTCTCTACGCGCAGGGGAACATGGGGAAAACGACCGTGAACACAAGCCAGAACAACCAGCTCACCGACGGCCTTGTTGGGCTCTGGTCATTCAATGGTCCCGACCTCTCCGGCACGACCGCCTATGACCGCAGCGGACAGGGGAACAACGGCACTCTCGTGAACGGCCCCTCCGTCTATCCTGGAAAGGTGGGGCAAGCGCTTTCGTTTGATGGAACAAGCGCATCGGTGAATCTCGGGCAACCGGCGGTGTTGCAAACACTCAACGCGCCGATGACGATATCGTCATGGGTGCGGTTTCCGACGGCGCCGGTATCCGGGCATAACTATACGATCATCGGTCGAGGATATGATTGGCAAATCGAAATCCTCCCTACCCAAAGAGTATCTTTTCGAAGATGGTCGTCGTATTCCGATGTGCAGGGTGTCTCCGCATTGAGTGCGACCAGTTGGTATCATGTCGTAGTGACGGTTTCTACGAGTGGATCCGACAACGTCCTCATCTATGTGAACGGACAACTCGACAAGACGGGAACGATGACAACACCTTTTAATACAAGCGCATCTAATACAAGAATATCTGGGTATATTCAGGCGGATATAGATTATTTCAATGGCCTCATCGACGAAGTCCGTATCTACAACCGCGTGCTCTCCGCGGCCGAAGTCGCCGCGCTCTATCAGCTGGGTCGTTAGTCGCTGCTTTAGACGTCGCTATTTCTTGTCATCGCAAGTGAGTCTTCGAACGTGGCAATCCAGGAATCGGAATGAGCTTGAAGTTCTCCTGAGCGGGACTTGACTCTCATCCGTGTTCGTCATACGATTCCCCTGTTCTTTTTTCAAGGGGAAAGGAGGGGAGTGTCATGGATGTCAGACTTCTTCCGATGGATGGCGACTATGGTCTTCGCGGCGTGCAGGCGGGAACGGTGCTGTTTCAGTTCCTTCCCGAGGAGCGTGGGTTGGTGATCCAGATCCTCGAAGGGATATACGCGGCGACCGAGTGTCCCGAGGCGCGTTCCGAGATCAAAAAAATCCTCATGGTGGTCGATCCGTCGATATGCCCGGATCGTTCAGTGGTGAATTGAGTCGAGAAATCTCGAAAAGAAAACGCGGGATCCCTCGGCTTCGCTCGGGATGACATGCAGGAGGCTTTCGGAAATCGGAAGCTTCTTTTTTATGCCCTCTATTTTCACGCAGGAGCGTTTTGAGTGGAGTCGGGGGTACATCCATGTACCCTAAGACACATTCGTTTTTACCGGAAAGCGATTTGAACGTCATGAAAGGTACATGCATGTACCCTCGGGTATGGTCATTCCTTCTCCGTCATTCTGAGCGTAGCGAAGAATCCAGTCTTGAAAGGAAGCTATGGAAGAAAGAAAAACCTAGATCCCTCACTGCGTTCAGGATGACCGAATGATGAAACAAAACTCCCCCGGTCATTTTTATGAAAAACGGGGGAGAGGTCGGGAATGAAAACCGGAAAAATAACAACGAAAATGGCAACACGAAAAACACTCGTCGTATGGCAAAGGAGTCGTAGAGAGGGTGGCATGAGGATGCTATATGATGGGGACCGGTATCGGTACTCGTATAAGACCTGTTCCGGCTCCCGCTCAAAAAATCAAAAAAAATGCGGAGGGGGAGGCGGAATCATTTTTTCTTGGATGCTTATCGGTATCCGTTTTCAAACCATGTTATGTCGCATAAGTTACATAGTGCGACGTAGTATGCATGGCGAGGCGCTTGGGAAAAGGAAAAAGAAAATAACAGGAATCGATCTATGTGATGCGGCATCCCCCACCCCCCGACCCCTGGAAAGAATCCGAGGAATAAAAAAAACCGGAAACGAAATCATTGAAATCGTTTCCGGCACACGGATGCCGAGTCAGTTTTATCGCTGAACCGTCACCTTCCCCTTCCCGTCTCTCTTGGAAGAGTACATAGCGCTATCCGCCGCGATGACGGCGGCATCCAGCTTGCTCATGACCGCCTCGGGTTTCATTCCGCCTTCGCCGCGTAAGGGCGACGAAAGGATCATGAAGGATACTCCGATACTTGCCCCGACGCGTAGGCCGCCGAACGTGAGTCCGGGGCTCTTTGCCATACGATGAAGCAGCTCGTCGGAGCGTCTTCCTGCGGCGCCGATGTCGGCGCCGGTCATGATGATGACGAACTCGTCACCGCCGACACGGGCGATGATGTCGCCGCGTCTCGGGAAGCTCTTGCGGAGGAGTTCCGCGATCGTGCGGAGAACTTCGTCACCGGTCTTATGACCGAATTGGTCATTGACGGGCTTGAAGTTGTCCAGGTCGACATATACAATGGAACACGGGAACCGCTTGTTGATCGGCTGCTCCGTCGATCCGGCGCTGTGCCAGAAGCTGCTGGCCATGCCGATGAGCTGTTCCGATGCGCCCCGGCGGTTGAGGAGTCCGGTGAGCGGGTCGGTGAGCGACCGCTCATTCGCTTCGGCGAGCTGGCGTTCGAGCTCGGTAACCCGCTTCTCGAACACGGAGGCCGCCTGCTCGCGCAGACGCAGTTCGTTCTGGAGACGAAGAATCGCCTCTTTGCCGCTCTGGTAGGTTTCCCTTTGCGAGCGGGCGTGGCTCCTCGCGCGTTGCTTCGCTTCGGCGAGCTGTCGCTCGAGTTCGGCGCGGTCGCCTCCGCAGAAGATGCGGAGGAACAGGTCATACAACCGTTCACTAAGACTTCTTGCTGTCGGCATTTTCCTCTCCTTTTCTGAAATGTTTCCCTGGTCGTCGCAAATTACGATAGTGCCCATCTGAAGCTCCTTTTGCTGTAAAGCAGGTGGAAAAATTGTCAAAATACTCCAATATATTCTAGCATAAAAAAGAATCTATGTCAATGGTACCGTTTCGGTGTGATTCTGATACACTGAAAAAACCATTCAGAAATTTTTTCGTTTTGATTTTTCAATGTTCATTTTTGTCCTATGCGTATCTCCTATTCCGCGCTCGATACGTACCAGACGTGTCCGCTCAAATACAAATATCGGGAAATCGACCGTATCAAGGAGCCGAAATCCAAGGAGGCGGTCTTCGGAACGCTCATCCATTCGGTCATGCACTACGTCCATTCCCCTGCCCTCGTCCAGCCGACGCTCGAAGAGGCTTTGGATTTTTTTTCGCAGAACTGGAATGCCGATATTTGGGAGAGCGAGCTCGAGGAGCGTTCCGCTTTTTCTCAGGGAGTGAAGATCATCCAGGATTATTATGCGAAGAATGACCCGAAGGATTGTACAATCGTCGATCTCGAGAGCCGATTCTCGATAGAGATCGGTGACGAGAAAAGCGGCACGCATATCATCGCGGGTGTCATCGATCGGATCGACAAGACCGCGGACGGGTACGAGATCATCGATTACAAGACCGCGAAGAAGATGCCGTCCCAGGAGACCGTGAATACCAATCTCCAGCTCTCGATCTATCTCAAGGCGTTTCTCGACCGGTATCCGAAGGAGCGTGAGCGTCTCGACGATATCACCGTTTCACTCTATTTTCTCAAGCATGGCGCCAAGCTTTCGGCGAAACGCACCGAGGAACAACTTGCCGAACTCGATCGGATATTCCTCGAGGTGATAGCGTCGATCGAGGCGGGGAAATTCGATCCCGTACTCTCCCCGCTCTGCGACTGGTGCGGCTACCAGCGGATCTGCCCGCTCTGGAAACACAAGTTCGCCGAGGAGCGGAAGATGGATTCGGAAGAGGCACGTTCCGTCATCGACGACTATATCGCCGCCAAGGAGGAGGCGGGTAACGTGAAGCGGAAACTCGCCGGACTTCAGGAGCGGATTTTCGCCTACATGGAAAATGAGGGAGTCGATCGGGTATTCGGCGAACGAGGCATCGTCGGGAAATCCGTCCGCAGGACATATAAATATGACGATGCGCGTCTCAAGGAGATCCTTGAGCCGCTTGGTCGGCTCGACGACGTCATGAAGATCGACGGCATCGCGCTCAAGAAAGTCTCGGGCGAGCTTCCCCTGTCCGCGAAAAAGGAGATCGAAGAAGCGCGCGTGCTCGACAAGGAAAGCGTGTCGCTTTCGGTGAAGAAAGGGTCATTTCTCGACGAGGAGGAATCCGCCCAATAAAAAATCCGAAACAGTGCATTGCGCTGTTTCGGACATCTTTTTTCATACCATGCCGATTCCATAGCCGTACGACTCCTCGTCGTCCTGATCCGGTATGCCGACGTAGAGAAACCGTCGTGTCGTCTCGAACGGAGGCAGGATCATCTCGAGTTCCTGAAGCGCGAGCGAGTCCGAGATGTCGGTCGAAAAAACCATGAGTTCTCCCATCCTGCGATCGAGGGAGAATCCGCTTCGGTCGGAAAGCATATCGACCAGCGTCCTGTCAGAGCAGAATATCCGTTCCGCGATATCGCCTTCACCTTCCGGAACGAATATCGAGAGCGAATGGATTTCTCTCAGGACCGTTTCTCTGGCGAGGTGTTCGTCGTCCGTTATGAGCACCGAATATTTCAATCGTGATTCCACGCCTTTCATGTCAGCTCCTTTCCGCTGAATGTAAAAATGTCAAAAAACCCTCTGTCCTCAGGGTATCACCTATTTCCTTTTTCGAAAACATCGGGAGGAATGAAAAGCCGCCGGGACACGTTCGTGCCGGCGGCAGGCTTTCTGGTCAAGAGATGATTTTTTCCGGCATAGCAAGACTGCCGTTGCAATATTCGCCACGCGGGTCGGTATGCTCCTCGGTGACCAGATGTCCGTTGCTTATGTTGCCCGTATGGATGGCGGCACCATCGATGGCGGCGTCCGGTTCCCGGATCCGCATGATGAGCTCCACTTTTCGGCCGCACACCTGACATATCCCCTTCATGGCTTCCTCCTGTTCGAAAAACGTTGCGATCGCGATGTCTGCTTTTTCCCTCCTCCCATTTTCTTCAACGGGAGAGGCTGACTGCCGGCTGTCTTGCCTCCGTGTTTTCCTATGTCGGACTCCCCTCCCGACCGTTTCCGATCCCTCATGACCGCTTCCGCCGCCCGTTCTCCCAGAGGCGGTGAGCGGTTCGTGACGTCGGCGTGCGGAGGAGAAGGAGATATCGCCTGCACCACGAAGATGCGTCTTGAACGCGGTGATTTTTCCGGTTCTTCCGGCCCGTCAGGATTTCCCAGGCAGGCATCGCAGCGCCATTGCCCATCCTTGAAACCGACGCCGTTTTCCTGTCCGCAAGCTTCGCATGCGCGTGGGAACGAATAGTTCATTTGTTTCCTCCTTCGGTTGTGAAAGAATAGGATATCTGTACCAGGAAAATATGATTTTCGCAAGGTTGGCTTGCCAAACGGTGACTTTTGTGGCAGAATGGAGCTTCGTAAACGAGAATCATGGAGAACAAACCGGAGCGCGAAGCCATCCCTTTTCCTGTCCGTATCAATCGATACCTTGCGCTCAAGGGTATCGCGACCCGTCGTGCCGCCGAGAAGTTCATCGAGGAAGGGAAAGTGATCATCAACGGCAGGAAAGCGGTGCTCACCGACCGCGTCGGCAAGGACGATATCGTGACCGTGAAATCCATCCCGAAACGCGCCTACCGCTATTTCGCCTACCACAAGCCGCGCGGGATACTGACGCACTCCCCGCAATCGAAGACGGAGCGCGCGATAGCCGATGTCGTCAACATACAGGGTATTTTCCCGATCGGCCGGCTCGACAAGGATTCCGAAGGCCTACTCATCCTGACCGATGATGGCCGCGTGACGGATCGGTTGCTCTCCCCGCGGTTCGACCATGAAAAGGAATACGTCGTGACGATACAGGAGCGGGTGCGGCCGGATATGATCGCGAAACTTGCGGCCGGACCGATGCTCGAGGATGGTCCGAGTAAGCCGTGCCAGGCATTCTCCCGCGGAGCGCACCGCCTGACGGTCATCCTCACCGAGGGGCGCAAGCATCAGGTGCGTCGCATGCTCTCGGCGGTCGGCGGAACCGTGACGGCGCTCGAGCGGATCCGGGTCATGAATATCGGGCTCGGCAGTCTTTCTCCCGGGGAGTTCCGCGCGATAACCGGTACGGAAAAGGAGGAATTCCTCTCCACGCTCGGTCTCCGGTAAAAACGGAGCAAGAATAAACCTTCTATCAGAAAAATATGGCAAAAGATCAGGTCGTTCTCCGGTTCGACAACGTCTCCTTCGAATACGTCCATGACAAGCCGATCCTCGACGGGGTCAGTTTCTCGATGCGCGCCGGATCCAAGTTCACGCTCATGGGGCAGAACGGCGCCGGAAAAAGTTCGCTCTTCACGCTCATAACCGGAGAGGCACGTCCGCAGGAGGGGCGCATCTCCATCGACAAGGGTGCAACGGTTGCCATCGGTCGGCAGACCATTCCCCGCGACGAGCTCGATCTTTCAGTTTCAGACTTTTTCGCTCGGTACTATCATGGGAAGGAGTGGGATCTTCCGAAACACATAGCGGAGGTGCTCGAGGCGGTCAACCTTCCGCTTCCCCCGCTCGACAAGAAGATCCGGGAATTTTCCGGCGGTCAGCAGGCACGGATACTCCTCGCTTCCGCGCTCATCCAGGATCCGGATATCCTCCTTCTCGACGAGCCCACGAACAACCTGGATGCGGACGGTGTCGCGCACCTCACGTCGTTTCTCATGATGTACGACAAGACCGTACTCGTCATTTCGCACGATGCGGACTTCCTGAACGCGTTCACCGAAGGGGTCCTCTATCTCGACATTCATACGCACAAAATCGAACAGTATGCCGGCGATTACTATGACGTGGTCGCGGAAATAGAGCGGCGCATCGAAAAGGCGGAGAGCGAAAACGTCCGTCTCGAGCGGACAATCCGCGAGAAGAAAGATCAGGCGAACGTCTTCGCGAACAAGGGCGGGAAGCTCCGCGCAGTCGCCAAGCGGATGCGCGATCTGGCGGATGAGCTCGAGGAGAACAAAGTGGACGTGCGCCGCGAGGACAAGACGCTCCCCGCGTTCGCCATCCCCTGCCCCGAGACGGTCGGACCGATCGTCACGATCAAGACCGTTTCCGTCATGGGACATTTCGGTCCGAGCATCGTTCCGGTGAATATCGAGCTTCGCAAGAATACGCATCTGCTCATTTCTGGTCCGAACGGCATCGGAAAGAGCACCTTCCTCGAGTCGCTCGCCCAGGGGGACTCCGAGCGGGTCGAACTCGCACCCGGCACCAAGGTCGGCTATTATCGTCAGGATTTCTCGACGCTCGATTTCGATCGTACCGCCTTCGAAGCGATAGAGGAAGTCATGGAAAAGGGAGAGAAAGAGGATGTATACAAGGTCGCCGCGCGGTTCCTTCTTCCGGCGAATCTCCTGCAGAACAAGGTCGCGAGCCTTTCCGAAGGACAGAAGGGGCTGCTCCTTTTCGCTCGGCTCGTTGTGGAGGAACCGAATCTGCTCATCCTCGATGAACCGACGAACCATATCAATTTCCGTCATATCCCCGTCATCGCCGAGGCACTTGACGCATATAAAGGCGCGATGATTCTCGTCTCGCACGTGCCGGACTTCGTCGCACGTATCCGTATGGACGAGGAACTCGATCTTGGAAAGTATGCCGGGTAAGATTCCACTTCTTTCATGTTTCGCTAATAGTGAATCATGATTGACTTTTTTCCTGAATATGCCTAGTATTGCGCTGCTGTTCATTTCCAGAGGAGTAGTCAGATGAAACCATGGTCTTGCTTTATTCCTTCTAAGGAATTACTCGAAACCATACCGTACTCGTTTGTGGATGGTGTTTCGATCGAAAACGTACGAGACGATATCGGCGAGATCCTATTCGGCTTCCTTCATTCTATAGCGGATGGAATCGATATCGGCGCTTGCTATTTTCTGACGACCGCACACGGAGAAATCAACCCCATTTTCGGTAAGGGTGTCCTTTTCAGGATCCGTATCTTTCCTGATCGTGAGGCTGATTTTCTCGGGATACTTGCTCGTGAACTCACGGAACTTGCAAAGCAGGAAACATTCTCCTCCGATCGCATGAGGCTTGAGTGCATCGATGGTCGGGCTGCCGTGCGTCATATAGGGATGCTTTAGAAATTGGAGGGTGCCGATCGCCATATCTTTCTCGGGTATGGCGATTTTTCTCGAAAAGAGCATTTATTCTTTTGTGGTGTTATATCCGTTTATCATTTTCTATGAACTACGATGTGGCGGTCATCGGTGGCGGACCCGCCGGAATGATGACGGCGGGACGCGCGGCAGAGCTCGGCGCGCGCGTCGTGCTGCTCGAGAAGAACGCTTCGCCCGGCGAGAAACTGCTCATCACCGGTGGCGGCCGGTGCAACATGACGAATGCGGAATTCGACCGGAACATCTTTCTTGGGAAATTCGGATGTGCCGCGAAGTTTCTCTTCTCTCCGCTTGCGCAGTTCGGTGTGCAGGATACGATGGATTTTTTCAGCGCGCTCGGCGTACCGACCAAGGTCGAAGCCGAGAAACGCGTATTCCCGATGAGCGACCGATCACAGTCCGTCTTCGACGCGCTCAAACGGTATATGGACCAGGGCGGCGTGACGGTGCTTCCGGGAGTGGGGGTGACTGGACTGGATATTTCGGATGGAACGGTTTCCGGCGTCCGCCTCAAGAGCGGTGATATAGTGACGGCGCGTTCCTATGTTCTTGCGACCGGCGGGAAATCGCATCCGGAGACCGGATCGACCGGTGACGGGTTCCGGTGGCTTGGGAAGATAGGACACACTGTCATCGATCCGCGCCCGTCACTCGTGCCGCTGTGCGTACGCGAGCGGTGGGTACACGGACTTTCCGGCGTCAGTTTTTCGGATGCCAAACTCACGATCTTTCAGGATGGTAAAAAAAAGGAAAGCCGGAGAGGAAAGCTCCTCTTCACACATTTCGGGCTTTCCGGTCCTTTGGCACTCAACATGAGTCGCGGTATCGACGAGCTTTTGAAGCAGGGAACCGTGACCGTTTCGGTTGATCTGTTTCCCTCCCAGGATATCGGTGGGCTCGATAAGGATCTGCAAGCCCTCTTCGATTCCCGGAAGAACAAACAGATACGAAACGGTCTGGATGGCTTCGTTGTGCCGTCGCTTGTTCCTGTTCTGCTCGAAATCACGGATATCGACCCGGACAAACAGATAAACGTCGTGACACGCGAGGAACGGCTTGGATTGATACATGTACTGAAAGACCTACCGATGACCGTGGAGGGGCTTCTGGGGGCCGATAAAGCGATCGTGACGAGCGGTGGCGTCGCGCTTTCGGAGGTGGATTTCAAATACATGCGGTCGCGGCTCTATCCGAACCTCTATCTTGTCGGGGACATACTCGACATCGATCGTCCTTCCGGCGGCTACAGCCTCCAGCTTTGCTGGACGACCGGCTTCGTCGCCGGTACTTCTGCCGCGGAGAACGAAAAGATGGTATAGTACGGAGATCTTCGTGAATCCGCAGAGCGATTGTCACTTTACAAGGAGGGACTGCTATGTGTAGGAAAATCCTGATCACCGCCGTGCCCGTACCGTCCATCGAGCCGTTTGATGCTTTGAGGCGATTGGTCGGAGTCGTGTTGACGACTCTTCGGGTCGAAGGCGAGCGCTTTATCGTCTCTGCGACGGAAATCGCATCGGCATTGCTTGACCGTTCGGACAAAGACATCGACAGGATCGATGTGGAGGACGATTGGCGGGCGGCGCGCAACTTCGCGTACCGGTATGATGACGAGATCGGCATCCCGTTTGCGGTATGCAAACCGATCGTCGAGGAGTCGTGACTCCATGTAAGAAAGGGTGCCGATATGTCTATCAGAGCACCCTTTATTTTTTTATCGGTCGCGATCCGACGAGAGATCCATCGTTTCCCGGACACTCCAGCCGTCGGCTTTTATATCGCGCATGATGTCAGCCAGACCCCCTTGATCCGCGCCGTATATCTTGAAGGTCTGTTTGGAACCGTTCACCACGACCACCACCTCGAACGTCTTGTCGCTGAGTCTCTTGAACTTCACGCTCTTTCCCCGGGCGCCGACATTCGCTTCGATGACGCCTGGAGCGGTCTCGACACCGATTTTCCGAAACGCTTTCAATATGTCTTTCGCACCCTCGATGACCGTCGTGTGCGCTCCCCGCTCGTTGATATGCATCTTTTCCATAGTCCGAAAATAAAAACGCCCTCTCGGGAAGTATAACCCGGGAAGACACTCTGTGCGAGAGAACTTAGCACTTGAAATTCCCTTTAATTTTAATGCTGGGGAGGTAGGGATCGAACCTACGGAATGCCGCGTCCAGAGCGCGGTGCCTTACCACTTGGCTACTCCCCAAAATCAATTAACAGCTAACAAACAACAAAGAACAGGGAATACGAGATTCTTCGCTCCGCTCAGAATGACAGATACAGCGAAAAACCAAACAAAAACAGGGTGAACCTGAATCCTCCAAAAAGATACCCTAAACGTGGGAAAAAATCAAGACTCCGAGGGAAAGAAAAAGCCGGCTTCCTGGAAGGAAAGCCGGGATCGTCGATCAGAACGGTATGTCGTCTTCGCTCTCGAGTCCGAGAGAGTCTTTGGGTGGCGTTTCCCGTTTGCGTTCACCGTTTATGACGCTTTCGAGTTGGGCGAGCGCCTCTTCGATCTCGTGGACGAGAATGCAGTGTTCTTCCGCCCAGATGACGTAGTATGCCCAGGTCTCTTCTATTTTCCTGAGTTTCTTTTCAGGAGAACAGGGCCAGAGCGTGATGAGGTTATGGAGACGATCCGCCAGCTTGATGAGAAAGAACTCCCTCGGCGCGAAGCGGAATCGTTCGTGGTAGATGCGGACGTTTTCCTGCTTCGAATTTCCCTCGTGATCCGGTTTGGTGAGCCATTCGACGAGAAGCGCCACCTCCTCACCGTATCCGATGCGGACGCGGAGTATAGTCCATTCCGGGCAGTCTTCGACGATGTCGTGGAGCAGCGCGGCGATGATGAGGGTGTGGTTCCTGATCCGGAGATGATCGATCAGGATGAGCGCCACCGCGCGGATATGCTCGAAGTATCGATCGCCGCCCTCGCGTTCCTTGCCATGGAAGGCATCCTTTGCGTCGTTATAGGCTTTTTCGATCGCCTTGTACCGTGGGTCGAGAGTCGGAAAAAACCGTTCAATCCGCCTGAAAAACGTTTCCCGGTTCTCGGTCCCCTGTTCGAGAAGCCGCAATACGGGGTCGAGTGCGCTCATGGTAGAACTCCTTTCGCTTGGTTGATTGGAAAATGACTGAGCAAGAAAAAATACCAGAAAAGTCATTTCCGGTCAAGGATGCGCCGCGTCCCTCTCGCTTCGATTTCAGATCCGGAGGTAGCGACGGATGGCGATGAAACTCGAGACGACGCCGAAGAGAACGCTTCCGATCATAATGCTCGGGATGAACAGCCAGAGAAAGGAGACATAGACCTGGAAGAAACTCTTTCCATCGAGGATATCGGTGAAAAGCGCTCCGATAGTCTCGGAGAGCGCGAAAGTCGCACCGGAGAGAAAGACGATGGTTACCAGGGCCGCCGTCAGTCCGTAGAAGATGCCCTCAAAAAAGAACGGCATCTTGATATAGAGGTTCGAAGCACCGACGAGACGCATAACCTCGAATTCCTGGTGGTGCGAGTAGATGGTGAGCCGGATCGTATTGAAGGTGATGAGGAGAGCGATGAGCGCGAACATCCCACCCAGGACGAGACCGATATTCCGGATGCGGTCGGTGAAATTCCTGAGCCCTTCTATCTGCCTCTTGTTCCGTTCATAGTTCACGCGTTCGATATCCTGCGCATAGGCGGATTCCTGTATCTTCGAAGCGATGAGGTCGTAGTGTGTCGGATCGGTCGCCTTGATGACAAGGGATGAGAGGAGCGGGTTTTCGCCTATCTCCCTGACGGCATCGGAGAACACCGGATTCCCGTCACGAAGAAACTCCTCGAGGGCCTCTTCCCGGGAGATATATTCGACGGAAGCGATTTCCATCCTCGCTTTTTCGAGCTCCTGTCGTATCTCGAGGATACGCGCCTCGCCCGTTTCCGGTTTGAAGGAGACGCTGATGCTGATCTTTTCTTCGAGGCTCCGGAGTGAGAGGTGCCCGGCGAAGCCGATGAGTGCGGCAAGTCCGATGACGAACAGCGAAAGCGTCAGGACGGAAACCGTAGCGAAGGTGAGCCACCCGTTTCGGCGATAGTTTTCCGCACCCTCCTTGAAAGTGCGCCAGAGTTTGATGATTTTCATATGGTCTGTTTTTTCCGTTTTTCCGGGAGGACGTATTTCCCCCGGAGTTCATCCGATACGAGGTGTCCGTCGTCGAGGACGATCACGCGACGGTCCATCTTGTCCACGAGTCCCTTGTTATGCGTCGCGAGGATGACGGTCGTTCCGAGCCCGTTCACCTCAAGTAGGAGACTGATGATCTCTTCGGCGGAGTCCGGATCGAGGTTTCCGGTCGGCTCGTCCGCGATGATGATGTCGGGCCTGAGTATGAGGGCTCGGGCTATGGCGACACGCTGCTGCTCGCCTCCTGAGAGCTGCTTCGGAAATTTTTTCGCTTTTCCCGTGAGCCCGACGATTTCGAGGATCTCCGGAACCTCCTCCATGATTTCCTCGGTCGGTTTCCCGTACACCTCGAGCGCATAGGCGACGTTCTCGAAAGCAGTTTTCTGCGGAAGAAGCTTGAAATCCTGGAAGATAGTGCCTATGTTGCGGCGATAGTACGGGAGATGTTTCCGGTTGATTTTTCCGATATCGCGTCCCCTGAAAAATATGCGACCCGAAGTCGGTTCTTCTTCGGCATAGATGAGTTTGAGCATGGTGGACTTTCCGGCGCCGCTTGCCCCGACGAGTGAGACGAATTCTCCCTGCATGATGCGGATACTGACGCCCTCGAGTGCCGGAGCGTCTCCGGAGAATGTCTTCGTAACCTTGTCGAGAAGGATGATGGGGGCGATTTTCTTGGTAGCAGGATCCGCCGGAACGGGTTCCGTGTTCCCGTTCAGTTCCGTCCCATTCCTGTTCATTGTATCCATACGTTTCGTTTATGTTTCTTTTGGCACCGCCCTGCGGCGGAGTTCGTCTTCTATGAAATTTTCGATATCGCCGTCGAGCACCTTCTGTGCGTTGCTGGTTTCCGTCTTCGTCCGGTGATCCTTGACCATGGTGTAGGGGTGGAGGACATACGAGCGTATCTGATTTCCCCACTCCGCACTCTTGTGCTCCCCCTTCAGCTCCTTTTTTTCGGCATCGCGTTCGGCCGTTTGCCGTTCCCAGAGCTTTGACTTGAGGAGTTTCATCGCGTTTTCCCGGTTCTGGAGCTGGGAACGTTCGCTTTGCGAACTTGCGACGATGTTTGTCGGGAGGTGCGTGATGCGGACGGCACTGTCGGTCTTGTTCACGTGTTGGCCGCCGGCTCCGGATGCCCGATATGTGTCGATGCGGAGGTCTTCGGTTCTGATCGCGATTTCCTCGGAATCGTCGAGTACCGGAAGGATCTCGACGAGTGCGAAGGATGTCTGGCGGAGGTCGTTCGCGTTGAAGGGAGAGAGGCGGACGAGCCGATGGACTCCGGCCTCCGCCTTGAGATATCCGTAGGCGTATTCGCCGGAGATCTCGATCGTCACGCTCTTGATGCCCGCCTCCGTGCCGCGGGATTCGTCGATGATCGTCGCCTGGAACCCCTTTCTTTCGGCATATCGGAGATACATGCGGAGAAGCATCTCCGCCCAGTCTTGGGCGTCGGAACCGCCGGCTCCGGCATGGATCGAGAGAAGCGCGTCGCTGCGGTCATGCGTTCCCGAAAGCAGCGTTTTGAACTCCCATTCCCCGATTTCTTTCTCGAGAGACCCGACATCGGCACGAAGTCCGGTTTCGGCCTCTTCTCCGAGATCCTGAAGCGATGCGAGTTCGGATGCATCTTCAAGCGCGAGACGCAATCGGTCGAAGGACACCTTTTCCTTCTCGAGTGTCTCGAGTTCACGAAGAATCTTCGCTGCTGCTGAGGGATCGTTCCAAAGGTCAGATCTGCCGCTTTCCTGTTTCAATTCCTCCCTTCTCGCGTCTTTCCGGGGCAAGTCAAAGATAGTCCTGCAGGTGCAGGAGTTTTTGTTGAAGAGCCGCTATCGTTTCACTGAGTTCTTCCATAACGTGGTTCAAGTATATCATGATTTTCAGGAAAGAAAAAAGCCGGAGTGGTCACACTCCGGCAGAATCAAGGATTTCCCGGTATTGGAGCTTTGCTCCGATGCGCTCCGCGAGTCCCTGGAGCTCTTCGATCGCGATGGCGGTCATGGCTTTCTCAAAGGAGGCCATCCGCAGCATCCTTTCATCGTGAAGTATATTGTCCACCGAAACGAGGACGCGATCTTCCCGATAAAGGATGAACAGGCCGAAAAATGTCACTTCCTGACGTTTCTTGATGCATGGAATAAGCCGGTTTCCTTCCCAGCATCGTCCCACCCGAAGCGGAGCCCCGTCGGATATCCCCTGGCTTTCCGCCCTGATCGCTATCGTGTCGAGAGCGGAAAGAATTCTTTCGTAGATACCGTATTCGAAAGGTAGCGTCATGTCAGCCTCCTTTTCCCGCGAAGAACAAATCGATACGAAAATGGTACGGTTTCGCCGGGATAAAATCAATATTGACATAACCGATACTCTATGACATTATGATGCATCATGTTCTTTGAATCTTTTTCAGAAAAAAGGAGGTCGTCATGAGTTGGAACGATATCCCGCTTGTACGGGCGGATGCTGCCGTCGATGTTCTCCGGAATTTCTCTTCGAGTTTTCGGGAGCGCTTCGCTTTTCTCCATGAAATGCCGAAAGGAGACATTCCGGCATTGAGGTGGAAGCTCTGTCACGATTCCGTCACTCTCTTGATTTCAGAATTGCCGATGAACGATCGACAGAGGAAGATGCTTTTTTCGATGGCTGAAGTCTCTCCTGAAACCGCGCTCGATTCTCTCGGAAAAGACGCGATGAGGGCTGGCAAGAGGAGTGTATATGAAAAGATCCTGTCGATCCGCCGATCTTTCCGGGAATCCTCGTTCAGGAGAATCCTTTCATCGTGCGGAATGAACCGGCAAGAGGTCGTGCCGACCCATTTCTGGGTACAGGCCGGGAAAGGCGGTGTTCCGTATCTTCGTGTATGGGCCGGATTCCGCTCCGGAACGTGCTCGCTATCGCCTATTCCCCGGTCGTTTCTGAAGGAGATAGCGAAGGCGAGACATCGTCACTGTATGGATTGTCCGCATGGGGAACCCGGGTATTCGAAGGTGTCCTCGGGAGGAGCGGTATATGCCGTCGCTGTCGAGGGCGAAATTCGGTTCCTGATCCCGTTTTCTCCGATACAGCGCGCCCGATACGAGCGCGCTCTCGGCGAATCGCCTCTCATGAACGGAGCCCGCGTGCGATACGCGCTCGCGCCGATGCTTCATGAAACAGTCTGCCCTCTCGGAATCGAACTTCCATTCGATCCGTATCTTGCCGGGGGACTCGTCAAGGATGCATCGCCGCTCGATATTTGATCAGGTGTCGGCCCCGACACGAAATCGTGCCGGGGCTTCTTCTTGCCAATCCGCCATTTTTCCGTTATCCTTTTTCCGTAGTTGCCAGCGTAGCTCAGTCGGTAGAGCGGCGCACTCGTAACGCGCAGGTCACCAGTTCAATCCTGGTCGCTGGCTCATCAGACAGAAAAACACCCGAGGGAAACCCCGGGTGTTTTCGTTCCTGTTTCGGTCGGGCCGTCCTTACTCGGCCATCTGTCCGTCGATGGCGGACTTGAGTTCCGGATACTGTACCGCTCCGGCGAAAAACTCGTCCCCGACGAAGATTCCCGGAGTTCCGTCGACACCGAATTTCGCGGCCTCCTCCATGTCCGCATTCACCTTGTCGGCGTATTTCTTGTCATCAAGACATGCATTGAATTCTGGTTTGAGTCCGAGTCTGCGGGCGTAGTCCTTGAATTTCTGGGTTCCCTTGGTATTCCCCCATTCAGCCTGTTTGTCGAAAAGGGTGTCCATATAGGGCGCGAATTTTCCCTGCTCGTTGGCACATTCGGATGCGAGTGCGGCGTTTTCCGCCTGCGGATGGAAGGAGAGCGGGAGATGCTTGTAGACGTACGCGATTCTGTCGCCGTATTCGTCGAGCATCTGTCGTACCGAGGCATGGAACGATTTGCAGTACGGGCATTGGAAATCGGAATATTCAATCACTGTCACTTTCGCTTCACGTGATCCGATGACGATGGAATCGGCTTTCATTTCCGGTAAGGAGAGATATTTTCCCGGTTTGAGACCGAGCCGCCCGGTATCGAGGAGATATTTCCCGTTGTTTTCCGTGAAAATCTCCGCGGCGACACCGTAAAAATCGGTACTCTCGACTTCTTTCGAGAAAATGAATGCCGGAAGAGTCGTGACGCCGAACTTCTCGACCAGCGCCTTTCCGGTCTCCGTTTCCGCTTCGATCGGTGATGCCTCCATGGTCGGAAGGATTCGACGGAGCCAGACGAGCGCTTCGTCCGGAGCGCAGGCCGCGCACTCCGCTTTCGTGACAACCTGGACGGTGACTTTCGGATCTGCGTAGGCGACCCAGGTCTTTCCGGCAGCTTCAAGGATGGTACTCTCCCGGACTGCCCGAGGCGAGAAGCCTTCGCGCGAGATGAGTTGTCCGAGATCGACGAACAGGCTGCCGACAAACATTCCGCCGAGCAGAATGATCGCGGAAGTGAGGTTCTTCATGCGATCGGATTCGGATGTCGGCTCCTTTTCCTGCTCCTTCTCGAGCGTTTCTTCGACGGGCTCCTCTTCGAACGATGGCATAGCTGTTCCGATGGATGAATTAATGGGTTCCGATTTTTCCGGTTCGACTGTTTCCGTCATGACCAGCTCGCTCTTCGTCTCGATGCCGGCCATCTCCGTTTCCATCACCCGGTGATCCATCGGAGTCTGGTGCGGATTCTGGCCGTACCTCCGGTGCTTTTTACTCATAGTGTTATGATGAATCTGTTACTGCGAACAGGTGCCTCCGTCGGCCGCCCCTCCTCCGGAAAATGCCGCGTTCGAACCCTCCTCCGCGACTTTCTTCTGAAGCGCGATGAGATCGTATGTATCGGTGTTTCTCGTGGTGTAGTCCCGGTATCCGATCGTCAGCGATCCTGTCGCCATGGTTTTTGCGCCGAAGCCGATAGCGATTCCGACTATTAAAATAAGTGCGATCCGTTCCCGGGAAGAGAGTTTTCCGAACAGCGCCGAGGCGTTCGTTCTGAGAGCCTCCCATCGTTCCCTGAATGTTTCTTTGGCGACTTCTTCGACGAAAATCTCCTCGGTCTCCGCCTCGCGGACGAGTTCCTTCCCTTCTTCTGCCGCATCTTTCCGCATCGAACGGATTTTTTTCGCCCCCCTGGCGAACAGCACCTTCGCTTTCGCGATGATTTCCTGCATACACGGGTGTGATTTGATGATTATCCCGATGGAGAACTATGGTATCACGCTTCTTTTATGCGAGCAATTGACAAAAAGGCTGAAATATGCTAAATTTTTCTATTACAGGTAGCACCTTCACATCTTCAAAATTTTTTCCGAGGAGGAAATCATGATCACAGCGGGAATAAGCGGTATCAGGTCGGTCGTGAAGAAACATCGGCATTCGCTTTGGCTGAAACAGATACGGGGCCACGTCCGCCTGTTGCGCGATGGGAACTCCGGATCGCGTCTGAACGGCGCCCTTCGGGTCACCATGCTTCTCGAAATTCGTCGCGCATTCGATGCCGGCTATGTCTTGTCGGATTTCGGCATCGGAAGTCCTGATGAACTCGGCGCCATCATCACGAATGTCGAACAATGGACATTCCGTGACGCGGACGATGACCGCACGCTGTTTCTTCGGATTCGGATGACCGAGGAACAAGTTCTCCTCTTCTTCAGGCTTTTTCTTCATGATCTCATGCTGAAGGACTGCGAGAAACGGACAAGCGCGCTCCTTGTGAAGCGTTCGGGAGCAGATCTCGGGTAGTCGGATCAACTCCGCGATCGGAATGGGTCGAAAAAAGGAGTCTCGTAAAACGGGGCTCCTTCTTTCTTTTTCAGGACCATACCCGTCTAAAAAAGATCGTCGAGAACGGAGTCAAGGTCGTCGATCGTTTTCGCGCCAAGCCCGTGTATTTTCGGTGACGGGTGGGTCGCTTCCTCCCGGATCCGTTTCGCCGCATTCTCCGGATGCAGCTGGTGCAGGATGTTCCCATTCACCGCGACATTCGGACCCATGCCGCAATACCCCATGCATTCGTCCGTTTTTTCGACTATGCCTTCCGTGGCATATTCCCGTTCGAGTACGGCGAAAATACGCCCGCTTCCCCGCCCCTTGCATCTTCCGGAGCAGCATACCTTGATGACGGGTGATCCATTCATTGTTTTTCCGGCCAAAGGATATCGAGTAGTTCGGATCGGCCCTCTCCTGTCTTTGCCGAATATCGGACGACCGTGCAGTCCGGGAATTCTTCCCGGAGTATGCGGATGTGGTTCGCGATGTCGTTCCGCTTTCCTTTGTCCGCCTTGTTCGCGATGATGACGACCGTACGTCCGGCGGCAGCCAGTATCCCGATCATTTCCCGATCCGAATCCTGCGCACCGATTTCGGCATCGACTATGACCGTCGCGCATGAAAGTTTCGCTTCCGGATTTTCGGCGTACCACAGGAGGTGCTTCCGGATCTTTTCGCGCTTCGCAAGCGGCAGCTTCGCGTACCCGTATCCGGGGGTATCGGCGAGGTGCCAGGTGCCGTTTATGAGAAAGTAGTTTATCTCGGTCGTCCGTCCGGGTCGGGAACTCGAGCGCGCGAGATCTTTTTGACGTACGAGCGAGTTGATGACGCTCGATTTTCCCACGTTCGAACGACCGAAAAAGGCGACCGTCAGACGTTCCGGTTGCGGCAGGCCTTCGGAGCCGATGACTCCTTTCAGGAATTGTGCGGATGATATCTCCATGATCACGATGCTATCGGTTCGGACGAGTCCGTTTCCGGGACAGTTGGTTTTTGCGGCTCCGGGAGCCTGGCGAGGTTTATCGCTGTCGCGATAGCGAGTATCGCCGTGAAGAGGAACGGTATGTGGAGAGCCGGGACGAAGGGTGCTGATGACAGGATCCCGTAGAGGATGGGGAGGGTCATGAGATGAAGACCGGCCTTGTACGATTCTCCGTATCTCCAGTCAGTGCCTCTCGCTTTCGCGACGATCCAGATGACGAGCGCTCCGAAGAGGAGATAGAGGAGGAACCCGGCGAGCTTTGCCGTGAATACGACGATCGGGAGAAGAAACAGGAACGCGACGCCGAATCCTTTCGCGAACCTCTCCGCTATCCCGACGAACGAGACGAACCGACCCTTGTCGAGCGAGAAGGACTCCCCGGACATCTCACCGATCCCCCGGATTTCGGTTTTCCGTTCTTCCGGATCGTGGAATCCGATGCTGTCGCGCCCGAGGATGGCGATAGTGTCGAATGTTTCGAAATCTCCGGATGAAATCGGTTTCGTCGTATCGATGACGAGAAGATTTTTCGGATATTCCTGATGGCCGCCCGTCTCTTTACCAAGGGAATACGGAAGCGGAATGGCGAACGGCTCGGCGACATTGGTCGATACCGTTCCGTTCTCGAAACGTATCGAAAGTTCGTCCGGATAGAGCGAGAGTATCTCCTTCCGGAGCGCATCCTTCTTTTCCGACGGTTGGAAAATGAAGCCGGCGATATCGGCGACCGGCTTTGTCGAGGATATGAGCGACGCTACGAGTATGAGTAACGCGAAGTATCCGAAGGACGACGAAGTCTTTCGCTCACGTATGGATCGGTAAAATACCGGGTCGTGGATGCTTGATTTCAGTGTCTTGAAAAGTCTCATATGAGGAGAGATATTCGAATTATAATCATGGTTTCATTATAGTACGCTCCGTCGATCGTTCCAAAAAAAACGGACGGATAAAAAATGACGACCGTCGCATCTTCGCGCCGGTCGTTCTCCGCAGGTGATTGTCAGAGAGGAATTTCGGCCATGGTTTCGGACTGCGCCGCCCACATCGAGCTGACCAGTCGTTCCCGCCAATCCGTCGGTATTTCTCCGTTCTCGAGTCGTTTCTTCGCCAGAGCAAGAAGCTCCTCTATGTCGGGAAAATTTTGAAGCCTCACGAAATGGCAGGTGTTGTAATATTGAAGGATATCGGTTTCATAAGGAATCCCCTTTGCTATGTAATACAGATGCGCAAAGTATTCGTAGCGGGTGAGTGAATGATGCGAATCCCGGTAGTGATGCTCCAGATATGCGATCAGACGCTTCACTGTCCCGAATTCTTGGTGAGGAATTTCCTGAATGATCATGATCGCCGTAGCCTCCATCGCGACTCCTTTCCTGTCGGTTGAAAAAAGAACACTGGAGCATTCAACCAGAAAATCGTCATTTCGTCAAGTATGCGCGCTGTTGAAAGCACGATGTCGTTATTCTGTGCAGGATATTGACAATCAGCCAAAAAGAGTTATAACGAAGGTGTCCCCATTTCCTTTTGAAAGGAGACACTCATGTCCTTTTCACTGTCCGTTATCTATTTCGTGCGCTTCATCATCGATTACCTGTCCAGATTCGGGGCGAAGGTCGTCCTGCGGCTCAACTGGTGTGTCGTGTCGGACGACAGCACCCGCTTCATCGGCCGGTTTTCCGCTTCCCAGGTTTTTCCTCAGATCGAAGTCGAGGCGAGGATGGCCTGTTTCCGGGATATGGTTTCCCGGATGAAGTTTTACGGTATCACGTTCCATGAGCTCGGTATCGATCCCCTTTCCTTCTGGGAGAAGCTCAAGATGCTCGGTTTGAAGGTGCGCAAGGAAATCGAACGGTATTTCCGTGCGAACTATTACGGAAAGCGTATGGCTGAGAGCTATATGCGGACCCTCGGTGAGGCACTCGGCCTCGTACATGACGAGTCGGTGACGGGGAAAATCGTCATCCATCCCTGATTCCATCCGGTCGTTTCCTCCGTGATATTTTCTGACGTAAACCGATGCCGCCGTCCGGAGGCGGATCGGAACGTTTCCCCTTAACCTTTTTGTCTTCCCGGAATCGGCTCGCGGTACTGTCGATATCGTACGAAGACGCCCGGCCCGCATGCGCGACGGACTTCCCGTCCGGTTCCGCGCAGGCCGCTCGGTCTGCAATCGACGACGAATACGCATCAAAAAGACGGCGAGTCCGATGACTCGCCGCTTTCTTTTTTTGGAAGCAGGAAATGGATGTCGCCTTGACGGGAGGCCGTGCTCATAGTACAAAACCAGCGTGTCCTTTACCATCCTAATCGTAAGGAGCGGATCATGTCCGAATCTGGAAACTATATCGTGAAACCCGTCTATGTGGTGCGGAATATCGACATCGTCGATGGAGCCCTGGTGGATGTCGTCGAGCCTCCCGGAATCAGGGATCTGAACGATCTTGCGGCGATGATCGGGATCCTTCATGGCGGGGTGTTCACTTTGCCAGCGGAATCGCACTGGTTTCTCGTCTACGCCGGAAATGAACCGGGATCGATGCTCGGTTACGTCGAAGTCATCGAGGAAACCGGGGCGAAATGGTCGTATGGGCATATCCATATCACCGATTCGGATGCGGCGAAAGCGACATTCGCGCGTATCCGCGAAGCGGCCGCGACGATCGGCAGGACGATCGATGATCGGCATCCCGATCACGAGTGGTATGCTCGCCAGCTGAGTCGGGCCTGATGGTTGTCGGCGGAATCCATCGGATTCCGCTTTTTCATGTTCGGAATCGGTTGTCGATTGACAACGCCGTCGCGTGACGGTATCATCGTCGCAAGCACTTTTTCAAGCGGAGGCCGTGATGGATCATATCACCAGTATCGATGATTTCGAGGTCGGCATGGATGTCGAGTGTTTCTATGATGGGAAACTCCTCGACAACCTCCGGGTCGTCGCGGTGTATGCGGGAGCTGGTTCGGAGAAACCGAGCGTGGAGCTGAAAAGCGTCATAGCTTCGCCCGGGAATACCTTCCGGTTTTCCGATTCGATGCTTTTCGGTGAACGCGGCTATGTCGGTGAGTGGCTGCATATCCGCGAAGGGCTGTTCGGCGAAGATTCGTTCAGTTGGCGGGAACTCCCCTACACGTTCCGGAAACACGAAAGATGAGCGGCGGTGTCAAACGACTCGCCGCCTTTTCTTTTCCTGAAGACTGAAAACGAAAACCCCGCTTCCTGGTTCGGAAACGGGGCTAGAGCCGAAGAAACATTATTATTCCTGTTTTTCCGGCAGACGGTGGGCGGCGGCCTGGATCGTAAACGCCGTCCAGACGGCCATGGAATTCATGATGGCAACCATGGCCAGGGCAGCAGCGGTCGCGGGAAGGTACGGGTTCCAGAACATATCTGCCTCCTTAGCTTGTTTGGGACGTTCTCTATTATACCATATTTTAAAAATAATTGCAAGTCTTCTAGACGTGATTGAACCATACTCGATAAACTGAAAGCATCTCCGTGTGTATGGCGCAGGTTCGTCGATCAAGAAGATGTTTTACGGGACAATGAATCCGTTTACAAGAGCGATAAAGGAAACCAGTAAGAGACTTAAGAAAACAACCGCTATGATCGCCAGCGCTTTAATCGCGAATGTGATACGAGGATGAATGTTCATATTCGTGTGGTTAATCTTTTCTCGATCGCCTACGAAGAAAGTATAACATCAAGCCGAGAAAGCCAAGAGCCGTTCCGCGTGGAGTGGTTCTTTTCCTGGAGTCCCGTCTTTACGGGAATTACAAGAGTGGGTGGCTATTTTTTTCTCCTCAAAAAGGCACTTGATCCCCTTCTGCTCGCTACGAAGCCACTTTTTGGCTTGACACCATTTCAATTCTTGCTACCATACCATCGCGTTCATTTCATAGGAGAATGCGATGAGTACCGAGAAGGAACTGCAGGATGCCCACAATGATGGGCAAAAAGACGGCGCCAAGGGTAATTACGAAGGTGATCTGTTCCATTGGCGAAATGCCGAAGAGCGGGATGCCTACAACAAGGGGTATGAAAACGCCCTGAACAACCCAGCGACTCCGGACGACGACTAGTTCGCAAGCGATAAAAAACGGCGAGGTCGAATGACTCGCTGTTTTCTTTTTGTCAGAACTCTTCCCTCCGGCTATCTCGGTACGACGGATACGATGACGAAAGCGACGGCGGTCAGTGCGGTGAAGCCGAGGATGGTCCGCATGAAGAAGGCGATGGACCGCTTCTTTTCCCCGTCCAGATAGAGTTGGAGCGGCACGCCCACGAAGAGGTATCCCATGACCGCGGCGGAGAGCACGAGAAGCGACAGAGCGGCGATGGGATCGAAAAAGGTATCAGGCGTGTTCGGCTCACCGATGAAATAAATCACCGACGCCACGATGACGATATATCCTTCGGCGTACACGCTGTTGAGATAGGGATTTTTGAATATCTTGTCCATAGTTCGTTTTTTTTACCACGTTTCTAAATAAAAGGGGTCAAGTACCTTTTTTCGGTCTTCCTCTCTTTCGGAGGGTCGATTCGAGCCCGAGTTTTTCTGCAATTGTATTCATCCACTCGCTCTCCCCAAACGGAGATCCCCGTTTCAGAGCATGGCGTATTTTTTCCAGTTTTTCCTCTTCATCTTCCGAAAGCGTGTTCGCCCACTTTTCATAATGACCCGGCTTTTCGATTGGCCATTCGGAAAGGATACTCCTTTGCTCCGGTGAACCGTTCTTCCGTATCGACGAACTTGACCACTGCCAGTCCTCTATCTTTTCCGCCAGTCCCGCGCGAATAGGATTCCGTTCCACATATCGGCACACCTGGAGAAAATAGTCATCATCCTGCACTGGGAACGATTTGTATCTCCCTTGATAGACATGTCCGTATCCGATGGAATGGTAATGCGTGTGATAGCGCTGGGTATGGGTATGCGTGATCCAGCGCATGAACTGCGAGAGGGATTCCGCCGTCTTCGGATGCAGTATGAGATGCCAATGATTCGGCATGATACAGAACGCGAGGATCCGCATATCGAATTTCTCCCTTGCTTCCAGAAGAATCCTCTCGAAAGCGGCATAATCCTTCTCCTTCTGAAAGATTCCTTCCCTGGCGTTAGCCCGGTTGAGGACATGGTAGACGATATCAGGAGCGGTAGCACGGAGCTGGCGAGCCATATTCCTTGTGGCTTTGTTTTATGCCTCTATTGTATCATTTTTCTTCAAAAAAGGTACTTGACCCCTTTTCTGCTCGAAAGCGTCCGATCGCCGACATGCTCGGTGAGGACGTCCCCGTATCGTTTCAGCAGCTCAATGATTCCGGAATAGATTTCGGCATCATCCCGGCCGCCGCGGATCGAACCGGCAAAGTATATCTTCATATCCGTGAATCATGAATGCCCTGGTATTTCATCGGGAGTTTTGGATGATTTTATCAGAAAAGATACTTGACCCCTTTTCTGATCACTTATACGCTATGAATCCGACATAGAGACAGTCTTCTTCGAATCCTTTCCAATAATCAGCACCGAGTTTCTGTAATCCATCTTCCGATACCTGCAAGGGTATCCACTCGAATCGGGAGAAACCAGCATCGGTTGCCGCTTTCTCGTAATCGCCTGTGGAGAAATCGGAAAACTCCGCGCTGAAACTCACCTCTTTGTTCTTATCGAAAAAGTCTGCCGACATCTTTCCATTCTCAAGCCTCTTGAAACAGCGATTGCATACTACTTCGCCAAGCCGTTTGAATTCCGGATTCGTCAGTATGCACACGAACCGCCCGCCTTCCTTGATGACCTTTTCGGTTGAGGAAAAGAAATCACGCAGGTATTCCGTATCCGGTGCGTAGTGTAACACCAAGACGGAAACCGCCTCGTCGAAAAGCTTCCCGCTTTTGAATTCCTGTGGGCTTGAAACCAAATACTCTACATGAGACAATTCTTTTTCCTGCGCCTCTTTGGCGTGAGCGATCTGTTCAGATGAAATATCGTATGCGGTGACTTTTGCTCCCCTGCGGGATAGCTCCTGGTCGAACATCCCACTTCCACATCCGACATCCAAGATAGTCTTCCCGGAAACATCCCCGAGAAGCTGCAAAGCAGAAGGAAATTGCACAAACATTTTCCCCGGATCGGTTTTCACCAACTCGGTGTATCGGTCGCTGATAGCTTCATACTGCATCGGCTCCTGGGGAAGGGGTATCCACTCTTCTGGTTTGTCATGCATAGAGTTTGGAATCTATAGCTTCTTGAATTTCTCTACTGGTGTCGTCATCTTCTTTGATTTCCAATTTTTTATTTAATAAGTCAACCAACTCAAGCGCGTCCTGTTCGTTATCGACTTTATAAATATTGTTATTCCCTTTGTTTTCTTGGATGAATCTTTTAACAAGGTTGTCAAAGTGACCGCCAACGAAAATAACAGGCTTCACTGATACACCGAACGCAGATTTAAACTTTCCAAATGCAAGATTAGCCATAACTTCTGTTTCAGTCCCAAGTGATCCTGGCAGGATAATGCAAACGTTGCTATCTTCAATTAGTTTTCCTAATCTCAAATAAAGGTCGTAGGATCCTTCAGCGACTTCATTCTGGATATTTTCCCCCTTTACAGCCAAATCAATCGGTTTCAAATTTTCCGCCGTAATTCCTCTGACAACGGGATTAAACAGGTTTAAAATCTTACTTTCTTTTGGGTCAGTTTTCATTTCTGATAAGGCTTCGTTCCCTCCTTCCAAAGCCGCCTTCATTGTTCCAAAGATATAGCCACCAGTTTGTATCGAATACCAGTTCCTAACAAGGTTGTATCCAATATTTCTGGCAATCTCTTCTGTTTCGGGGGAACTCACTGATGCATTCCCACCAAGAATACTGACATTAAACTTGCATTTATTATATTTCTCCTTCAATTCTGGATCATTTTCGAAAAAAAGCTCGCCTTGCTTTGTATGTTCCTTATCAAAAAATCCACCATTTTCAAATGAGTTTTTCATAGTTTTCCGAAAAAATAACAACGCCGTTATGGATATTCCACCAACACACGCTAGATATCGTGCTCGTTTTTAATTTCAGTAAGAAGATCTTGTATTTTGTCGCTTATTACTACCTGATAATTTTGTTCATGTTCGACATCAAGCAGCAGTTCGGGGATCATCATTAGCTGCTCGTCAAAATATTGACGAATTTCATCCAGTTCGGGTAGCTTCGATACAAGATTCCCATTACGCACAATCTCGCGAAGCAATGGCGTTCCATGCTTTTCATCCTCCAATCCAACCACGTCCTGCTTCATTAATCCCTTCTCGAACTCGCGAAAAACTTGCTTTCGCCCAGGATAACTTGTTTTCCCTTGAGCTAATTTCGCAGTATAGCGAATTTTTTCGCCATCACGAATCTCAGCCATTTTGTAAACAACTTCAAGACTAGGTGCATCTAGTGCGGTCACGTACTCCGTGGCAACTATGAAGAAGTCTATTGGGGCGTTTTCCTCAATTAACTTTTTTATCTTTTTTTCGTTCAAATTAGTAGCCGCAAGAATCTTTACACTTGCAAGATTGTTTTCATCTAATCTTTTCCTAGCCAATCGGGAAAGACTATCCAGATCTCCGGAATCTATTGTCACAAAACGGAGTTTGCTACCGACTTTCTCCAGTTCTTTTCCTACAATGATGGCGTTCGATAACCCTTGATCCACATTGTAGGTATCTACCATGAAACCGGTATTATCGGGGAAATACTGCGCAAGTTTCCTGAAAGCGGTTATTTCATCAGGAAAAGATTTGATAAAAAAATGCTGCCCGCTTATCAGATACTCTCTTTTTTCAGGCAAATGATATTTTCGTACAAAATTCGGCCAACCAGTTGTCAGCAACCCGCAAATATATCCGCTACGCAGACCCTTCATTCCAGACTCAAAGGAGTGTCCTCTCTGCATGCCAAGCGTGACGCCTTTGTTTTTACAGGCACTTCGTATCCTGGACGCTTTCGACAGGAACAACACGTTAGAGACAGTGATATTAAATAGGGCGATTTCAATGAGCGACGCCTCGATGAGCGGCGCTGTTATACGAACCATCGGTTCACCCGCGAAAAAAACGGTTCCTTCTGGAAACGCATGTATGTCACCCGAAAAACGAAAATTCCTCAAATATTCGGCAAATTTTTCGGTAATTATATTCCCACTAAGAAGCAATTGAATCTGGTCATCAGTATATTTAAGATTTTTTACATATTCTACAAGCTCTTCCAACCCACCATACACAAGATAATTTCTGTTCTTTGGCAATTCCCTCGCCACAAGATCAAAAGTGGCAATTTGTTTATCCATTCCTTCTTCCAGCCAAACTGATCCCTGTGCAAAGCTTGATGCAAATTGAGTCAATGGCAAGTCGGATGAATCGAAGAGGTTATTCATGATAATTATGCTTAATTTATACCTTGGCACCGAAAGTATACCATAAGGGCGGAGGAAAAATCCTCCGCCCTTACTCTATTCCTATTTTTTCTCTTCGTCAGGCTTCGTGTCGGGAGCCGGTTCGGTCTCGGCGTCCTTTGGGGCTTCCGTTGATCCGGTCGCGCCTTCGGTACCCGTTCCCGTTGACTGTTGGCTGTTATCTGTTGACTGTTGTGTCGCGGCGTAGAGTTTCTCCTCGATCTTCTGTGCGGCCTGGGAGAGGTTCTCGGTCGCTTTCTTGATTGCTTCGAGATCGTCGCCGTTCTTCACTTTGTTGAGTTCGGTGACGGCGTCCTCGACAGGCTTCTTCTCTTCCGCGGTGAGCTTGTCACCGGCGTCCTTGAGCGCCTTTTCGGTCGAGTAGGTGAGCGTGTCGGCGAGGTTGCGCGCTTCGATGAGTTCCTTCTTGCGCTTGTCCTCGTCGGCGTGGAGCTCGGCGTCTTTCTTCATGCGTTCGATCTCGTCCTTGGAAAGTCCGGTCGAAGCCTCGATGCGGATATTCTGAGTCTTGCCGGTCGCCTTGTCCTTGGCGGTCACGGTGAGGATACCGGAAGCGTCGATGTCGAAGGTGACTTCGATCTGCGGGATACCGCGCGGCGCCGGCGGGATGCCGTCGAGGATGAATCGTCCGAGGGACTTGTTGTCCGCGGCCATCTCGCGCTCGCCCTGGAGCACGTGGATGTCGACGGACGGCTGGCTGTCGCTCGCGGTCGAGAAGACCTGGGAGCGGGAAACCGGGACGGTCGTGTTGCGCTCGATGAGCGGGGTGCGGACACCTCCCATGGTCTCGATACCGAAGGTGAGCGGAGTCACGTCGAGGAGGAGCACGTCTTTCACGCTCCCCTCAAGGACGCCGCCCTGGATCGCCGCGCCCATCGCGACGACTTCGTCCGGGTTCACGGAGATGTTCGGCTTCTTGCCGAAGAATTTCTCGACGGTCGCAAGGACGAGCGGCATACGGGTCATTCCCCCGACGAGGACGACCTCGTTGATATCGGAGGCGGACAGTTTCGCATCGGCAAGCGCCTTCTTCACCGGTTCGAGGGTCTTTTCGACGAGGTCGCCGACGATCTCCTCGAGCTTGGCGCGGCTCATCTTCATGACGAGGTGCTTGGGGCCGTTCGCGTCGCTCGTGATGAACGGCTGATTGATCTCGGTGTCCGCCGCGGTGGAGAGTTCGATCTTCGCCTTTTCGGCGGCTTCCTTGATGCGCTGGAGCGCGAGCGGGTCCTTGGACAGGTCGATGCCTTCCTGCTTCTTGAATTCGTCGAGGATCCAGTGCATGATCCGCTGGTCGAAGTCGTCGCCTCCGAGGTGCGTGTCGCCGTTCGTCGATTTCACTTCGACGGTGTCCTCCGCCACTTCGAGGATGGAGATGTCGAAGGTACCGCCGCCCAAGTCATAGACCGCGATCTTCTCGTCCTTTTTCTTGTTGAATCCGTACGCGAGCGCGGCCGCGGTCGGCTCGTTGATGATGCGGCGCACCTTGAGTCCGGCGATCTCACCGGCTTCCATGGTCGCTTTGCGCTGGCTGTCGTCGAAGTATGCCGGCACCGTGATGACCGCTTCGGTGATCTTCTCGCCGAGCTTCTCCTCCGCGTCTGCCTTGAGCTTGCCGAGGATCATCGCGGAAATCTCCTGTGGGGTGTATTCCTTGCCGCCCATGACGATCTTGGTGCCCTCGCCCGCCTGGATGATCTTATAGGGAAGGGTCTTCATGTCGCGCTGTACCTCCTCGTCATTGAAGTGCCGCCCGATGAGCCGCTTGATCGAGAAGAGCGTGTCGCCCGGGTTTGTCACCGACTGGCGCTTCGCGAGGAGTCCCACGAGACGCTCGCCGGTCTTGCTGATCGCCACCATCGACGGCGTGGTGCGTGCGCCCTCCTTGTTCTCGATGATGGTCGGGGCGCCTCCTTCGACGATGGACATCGCGCTGTTCGTCGTTCCCAAATCTATGCCGAGTATCTTTGCCATAAGCTTAATATTATGTTGGTTACGAGATTATTATTTAGCAGTTTCTTCGAAAAAGAATTAAGAATTATGAATCAGGAATTATGCATTCGGACTTCCGACTGTGACCTTTGAAGGTCGGACTATGCGTTTACCGATCTTATAACCATTTTGGAGCACCTTGGTGATGACTTCTTTTTCCTGATTCCTGATTCCTGATTCCTGATTCGCAGCTTCGCTGCTTATCGCCTCATGGATACTTGGGTCGAACATGTCTCCTTCCTTCACTTCCACTACTTCGACGCCATGGGACTTGAGCGCGTCTTCGAGCTGCTTCTCGATGTATTGGATGCCGGTGACCCAGGGGCTGTCTTTCGCGTCTTCCGGAACGTGCCCGGTCGCCATGCGGAAGTTGTCGAGAACCGGGATGATGTCGAAGAGAAGTTTTTCGATGAGATATCCGGCAAGCTCCTTCTGCGACTCCGCCTGACGTTTCTTGTAGTTCTCGAATTCCGCCTGGCATCGCTTCCACCCGTCGAGATACTCCGCGGCAAATTCTTCAGGAGTTTTTTCAGCTGTTTCCGGTTTCTTGACTGCGCCTTCCTTGCAATTTGTCACGTGTCCCGTGTCACTTGTATTCTTCTTTTCTCTTTTCATATGCTTTTCGATTATGATATGAGGATAATGATCGCGAGCGAGGAACCGAGAAGCTTCTTCATGTGCTCGAGGAGGGATTTGTTCTTGGCATACCGCATCCGCTTCGGTCCGATGATGGCGAGGATGCCCTTGCCCTCGGCACTCTCATACGGAGCAACGACCATCGAACAGTTGGAGATTTCCTTGATCGGGTTCTCCTTGCCGATGAAGATATGTGTCTCTCCGTCCTGAACTTGTCGGAGGATGAGATCGAACCGTTCGTCGAGCGTGTCGAGCGCCTCCACGAGGCGGCACATCTCGTCGAGCTCCTGGAACTCCTGTTTCTCGAGGAGCGACTTCATGCCGAAATCGTAGACCTCGTCCTCGCCTATTGCTCCGGTGACCGCGAGGTTGCCGGAGAGCGTCGAGAGGAGCTTGGCGGTGCTGCGGCCGAGACGGGCGTGTTTGGCGCGGAGCTCCAGCAGTTCCTGTTGGAGCTTTTTTTGCTCGGAAAGCGACAGCCGCTCGTCGGACATGATTTCCTCCACGAAATAGCGATATCCCTCGTCGGTCGGGATGCGTCCCGCGCTCGTGTGCGGCTGGTAGAGATAGCCCCTGTCTTCGAGTGTCGCCATGTCGCTCCGGATGGTCGCCGGGCTCACGCCGAAATCGAACCGCTCGAGGAGGGACTGGGAACCGACCGGTATCGCCGTCTCACCGTAGAGTTCGACGACCGCCGCGAGGATTTTCTGCTGTCGTTCGTTCATGGATACAGTATAGGAAAGAGTCTGGCACTCTGTCAAGTAGAGTGCCAACAGGCGGAGAGAACGGGTTTCAAGGCAAAAAAAAAGACACCGGGATGTTTTCCGGTGTCCGGGTCGGATCGAAGCTATCTGTCGTGATCCTGCGATCGTTCCGTCGGTTGTTCGGATGCGGCATCGGAACAGATATCGCGATGCTCGCAGTCCGACTGACACGTCCTGTCGAAAGGTTCCCGCAGCTTTGCGGCGTCTTCGACGGAGAGCGTCGCTCTCCCGATAAGACAATAGATGCCGTTGTTCATGTCTCCGTTTCCTTTCCGTCACGAAACCGCGAGGCAATCGGCCATATGCGAGCACTTGTTGCAGATCGGATTCGTTTCCCCGAAGTAGGGTTTCGCGTCCGCGAACGACAAGGCGACGTTTCCCGCCTGCGGACAGATGACTTCTTCGATGATGACCGCTCCGAAAACGGCTTCGCGGCAGGCGGCGTTGTTTCGGCACGGACCGCAGATGGAGCTCTTCGGTTCGTAGAGCAGTCGCGAGTTTTCCAGTGCCACGTATATCGTGGCACCGCCGAGGAAAAGGCCCATTCTTGCGCATGCGACCGTCGGCAGATTCCTGATTTCCGGTCGCGGATTTCCTTGTTTCCGTTCATGGGACATTCCGTCCTCCTTTCGTGCTCGGTTGGAAAATCAATCGGCATCGTGCGCGGGCCCCGTCTGGGCGATCCGGCACGATTCCTGGTGCGCGCACTTCTGACACCGGACGCTCGTCCCATCGAAGAACTGATGGACGTGTTTCGAACAGACTTCGGCCGTTATCGGTCCTCGTCCCCCGGCAAGATACAGATTGCCGCACATGACAGGGTATCCTGATTCGTGATTCATATCCCCTCCTTCGTCACCAGTGTCCGTGCGTTTCGGATGTCACCGCGTTCTTGCACGCCTGATAGCGGAAACAACCCGCACAGGCCTTATCGTGCCCGTTGAACAGGTCGTGGGCGTCGGACTCGGCGACACGGATCATCGCTCCGCTCATCGAGATCACCCGCGTCCGTTCGCAATATACGAGATTCCCGATCATCGGTTTCGCGAGGTCTTCCGGCGAACCATCCATGGTGGTCATCGCTGCTCTCCTTTTTCGATTGGTAAATGACTATTCTTCTTCCGGTACCGGATCGTATCCGCCGGGATTCCACGGATGACACCGCACAATCCGTCTGAATGCGAGCCACGAACCTCGTACGACTCCGAAGCGATCGATCGCTTCGTAACCGTATTGGCTGCAGCTCGGATGGAACCGGCAGAACCGTTCCCCGAATATCATCCCGACGAACCCGTGATCCAAAGACAACGTCTTCTGATACGCGCGGATGATCGTGAGAAGTATTCGCTTGAACATGGCGTACAAGATACCCTTTTCCAGCCTTTTTGTCAATCCGAAAATGTGATACACTTCAGTTCATAAAGTTCCTCAAGCCCATAAAGTTCATAAAGAAAAGATCAAGCCTGACAGACTTGATGACTTTACGGACTTTACAAACACAGACATGAACATCATCAAGGAAAAGAAATTCACCTGGATCGACTTCCGCAATCCGCAGCAGAGCGACATCACCTATCTCCAGGAAAACTTCGATATCCATCCCCTCGCGATCGAGGAGCTCGTCACGCCGACCTATCAGCCGAAGGTTGTCCAGTACGACTCGTGTCTCTTCCTGTCCGTGCATATCCCGCTCTTCGATGCGGAACTCCGGACGACCTATCCCGGCGAACTCGACATCATCCTCACGAAAGACTACCTCATCACTTCGCACAAGCACGACATCTATCAGATCGGGAAATTCTTCGAAGAGCTCTCGCAAAGCGAAGGCAAGCGGCGGATCTATTTTGGGAAAACGCCGACCGATCTCCTCTATCACGTCCTCGAAATTCTTCTTGATTCCTGTTTTCCGAAGCTCAACCACATCGCCGACAACCTCGACTATATCGAAACGCAGGTCTTCGCCGGCAATGAAAAGGAGATGGTCCGGGAGATTTCCATCGTGAAACGCGATATCCTCAATTTCCGTCGTACCCTCAAGCCGCAGCGTTCCATCCTCGACTCGCTCGCGCGGCAGGAACATGCGCTCATCCCGAAAGAACTCGCTCTCTATTTCCAGGATCTCATCGGGACGAATATCCGCCTCTGGAACATCCTTGAGAGCAACAAGGAGACCATCGAGGCGTTGGAAGCGACGAACAACTCCCTCCTCTCGAACAAGCTCGACATGACGATGAAGGTTCTCACGATCTTTTCGGCGGTACTTCTCCCGATGACCGTCTACACGAATATGCTCGCGATGAGCGCATCCATTCCCTTCGGGCATAATCCGCACGCCTTTTGGATCCATGCCGGACTGATGTTTTGCATCGCCGGTTTCACGGTCATGGTCTTCAAGTGGAAGGAATGGTTTTAGGAATTGCAGATTTATGATTTTCGATTGATGATTTAAGAATCGTACGGAAAGGATTTTATTGACAGAATCGGGAAATCTGCAATCATCAATCTGAAATCTGCAATTATGCTGCGTTTCTACAACACCCTCACCAAGCAGAAAGAAGTTTTCGAGCCGCTTTTCCCGGGGAAAGTCGGCATGTATGCCTGCGGACCGACAGTCTATGACTACATCCACATCGGCAACCTCCGTGCGTACGTGCTTTCGGACACCGTGCGGCGGGTGCTCGAACATGCAGGGTACGAAGTGCGCCTTATCCGTAACATCACCGATGTCGGTCACCTGACCGATGACGACGTCGCCCAGGGGGACACCGGCGAAGACAAGATGGAAAAGAAGGCGAAAGCCGAGAAAAAGACTCCGGCGGAGATCGCCGTATTCTACGAAGAGTATTTCCATGCGACCGAAGCGCGGATAAATCTCCTCCCGGCGCATTTCTACCCGCGCGCGACCGTTCATGTGGTGCAGATGATCCGGATGATCGAAAGTCTCATCCGGAGCGGTCATGCCTATGAATCGAATGGGAATGTCTTCTTCGACGTGACGAGCTTTCCGGACTATGGAAAGCTTTCCGGGAACAGCCTCGAGAATCTCAAGGTCGGCGCTCGTCTCGAGGAACATCCGGACAAGCGCAACCCGTGGGACTTCGCGCTCTGGCTCAAGGCGCCGAAAGACCACCTCATGCATTGGGCAAGCCCCTGGAGCGAAGGGTACCCGGGGTGGCACATCGAATGTTCGGCGATGAGTCAAGAATACCTCGGCGATACGCTCGACATCCATTGCGGGGGTGAGGACAATATCTTCCCCCACCACGAAGCGGAAATAGCGCAGAGCGAATGCGCGACCGAGAAGCCCTTCACGAGATACTGGATCCATAATCGTCACCTGCTTGTCGACGGCATGAAAATGTCGAAATCGAAAGGGAATTTCTACAAACTCGAGGATGTGACGGAAAAGGGATATTCCCCGATGGATCTCCGGATGCTTTTTCTTTCCTCGCACTATCGCAGTCAGATGAATTTCACCTGGGATTCGCTTTCTTCCGCGAAGAAGAACAAGGAGACGTTGTTCGCGCTCACGGAACGGCTCGAAAGCGCCGCTTCCGGGACGGAGGATGTCTCGTCATCAGCCCGAGCGGAGTTTTTCGAGGCGATAGAGGACGACCTCAATACCCCGCTCGCACTCGCCGCACTCCTCGGTTTTTCGAGCAAGGCGAACGCCGCGCTCGACGCCGGAACGCCGATCGATACGAAACGCGCGCTCGCATTTCTTTCGGAGGCGTTTTCTGTATTCGGACTTGTCCGTGAGACCGTTGAAATTCCCTCCGATGTCCGGAAACTCGCGGATGAGCGGGAAACGGCGCGGATCGCCAAAGATTTCGTCGCATCGGATGCGCTTCGCGACAGGCTGCTTACCGCCGGTTGGAGCATCGAAGACACTCCGCAGGGACCGAAACTGAAAAAACGATAGAAAAAAGAAAGACCGGAGAAGGGATTGCCCCTTCTCCGGTTTTTTCGTAAATGTGTCAGGAGCGTTTTTTTGCGGCTATGAAATAGGCCTGGTAGCAGAGCCCCTCCCTTCCGATGCGTTCCAATCCAGGCTTCTCGCGAAACCATGATGGTGGCACGAAAACCATTCCGTTCTTTACGATCTTTTTGTCTTCGCCCGTACCGAAGAGACACGGCAGGGCGTTTGCTCCTGGAAACGAGACGATTTCCGTTTCGCTCTCAAGGATGACTTTTCGGAGCAGAGTGCGTTCTTCCGGGTCAAGACACCACAGGGTGAAACAGTCCTCTTCGGGACACCGGACCGTTCTGCAGCCCCCTTTCAATATCAGCGTGATCCTGCGAAACGTTTCGGCGCGTTTGACGCACCGGTCGCATACGTCGAGCATCGTAGTCTCCTCATGATGTAAAAAAACTTCTCCATAGTACAGCATCACATTGGAACTTGCAAAGAAAAAACCGGACCCTGTTTCCTGAGCCCGGCTTGCATCGTCATTCGGAGCCGGATGGTTGCAACTCCTCCCGTATGACCTCGATGTAATTGCTTACGCCCGTATCCCGTATGAACCGCGGGTTGAATGTCGACGGGGATATATAGATGATATCCTGTCGAGGCTTCTCTTTGGATTGCCTTTTCTTGTTCCTGCGGTCGTACTCCCACCTGCGGATTATGCCGACCTTGCAGTCTCCGCGAAGATGAAACAATTTCCGAAACTTCCGTGGGACCTCGTCCTCGCAGTGTTCTGAAAGGTGGATGGCGATCTGATGTACTTTCGTTTTTTTCAGGGCATCGAGCAGCCGGATGGCGTCCTTCCGCTTGAGACGGTCGAATGAGAGGTCTCGTTCGTTCGGGCAGACGACGATATCCTTTTTCTTCCCGTCGCTGCCACGCCCGGTACGGAGCACATTGAGAAGACGTTCGAAAACCGATTCCTGTTCCATGGTTTTTCCTTTCGGTTGGTAAGGTACATCGGACAAGAATACCCTGTTTTGACCCTTTTGTCCAGTATTCCCCTTTCCAAGGAACGATGATAGAATTGAGCATACTCTTATGGCTTCCAAAAACACCGACCATCTCCGCGTGCCGCCGCACAATATCGAGGCCGAGCAATCGGTGCTGGGTTCCCTGATGCTCGACAAGGATGCGGTCATCAAGGTCGCCGATCTCGTAAGCCCGAGCGATTTCTACAAGGGAGCACACAACTCGATCTATGAGACCATGCTCGCCCTCTATGAGGAGCGCGAGCCGATCGACGTGCTGTCGCTCGCGAACAAGCTCGATGAGAAAGGGAAACTCGACGCGGTCGGCGGTTCGAGCTATCTCGCGTCGCTCGTGAATATCGTCCCGTCCGCCTCGAACGTCGTCCATTACGCCAAGGTGGTCCAGAAGAAATCCCTCCTCCGGAGACTTATCGCCGCCGCGTCCGAAATCGTCGAGATGGGCTTCGACGAGGAAGAGGACGTGCAGAAAGTGCTCGATGACGCCGAACAGCGGCTCTTCGGCGTGAGCCAGAAGTATCTGAAACAGGATTTCGTTCCGATACGATCCATCCTCGAGGATGCATTCAACCGCATCGACGAGCTTCACAAGAGCGACAAGGCGTTTCGAGGCATCCCGACCGGTTTTGCGGATCTCGATAACATGCTGTCCGGTCTCCAGAATTCCGACCTCGTCATCCTTGCGGCACGACCGTCGGTCGGAAAGACATCCTTTGCGCTCGATATCGCCCGCCAGATCGGTGTCCAATCCAAAGTTCCTGTCGGTCTTTTCTCGCTCGAAATGTCATCCGACCAGCTCGTCGACCGTATGATCGCCGCGCAGGCAGGCGTCGATCTCTGGCGGCTCCGCACCGGAAAGCTCCAGACCGAGGGCGATGACAATGATTTTCAGAAAATCGGTGAGGCGATCGGCATCCTTTCCGAAGCACCGATCTTCATCGACGATACCTCGTCCGCGAACATCATGGAGATGCGTACGATGGCGCGCAGGCTCCAGTCCGAACACAAGCTCGGTCTCATCATCATCGACTACCTCCAGCTCATGGAAGGTCGTTCCCGCGGCGGAGACAACCGTGTTCAGGAGATTTCCGAGATTTCTCGCGGATTGAAACAGCTTGCCAAGGAGCTCAATGTTCCGGTGATAGCACTTTCCCAGCTTTCCCGAGCCGTCGAATCCCGTCCTGACCAGATTCCGAAACTCTCCGATCTCCGCGAATCCGGATCCATCGAGCAGGACGCGGATGTCGTCATGTTCCTCTATCGCGAGGACCGCGTGAAACCAGACACTCCGAATAAGGGCATCGCCGATGTCATCATCGCCAAACACCGAAACGGCCCCGTCGGCAAGGTCTCGCTCTTCTTCGAGGAAAACTCCACAACCTTCAAGAATCTTGAGAAAGTCCACTCCGAAAACTAGTTTTCGGAATGCAAATCCAAAATCCCAATATCAAATTTCAAATCAAATCCCAATACTTGAAATCCAAATTCCACCATTCTGACGCTTGAGTCTGATTTGAAATTTGGCATTTGAGCTTTGGAACTACTGTATGCGGTATCCCAAGCCTTTCCAGAATCTCATCGCGCATTTCTCGGCACTCCCGTCGGTCGGCCCGAAGATGGCGGAACGCATCGTGTTGTATCTTTTCAAGCAGGAGGATTCCCGACTTACCGAATTCGTCGAAGCCCTCGAATCGCTCAAGGATCTCTCGTTGTGTACTCGCTGTTTCAACATATCGGAAAGGGCTGTCTGCGACATCTGCGAGGATCCGAAGCGCGACCAGGCTCTGCTTTGTGTCGTGGAAGAACCGATGGATGTCATCGCATTGGAAAAATCCGGAAGTTTCACTGGGCGCTATCATTGTCTCGGTGGTGTCATGCATGCCGGATCCGGCGATGGCAATCCGCCCCTTCGCATCGCCGAACTGCTGCATCGGATCGTCGAAGAAGGCGTCCGGGAAGTCATTCTCGCCCTCAATCCGACGACCGAAGGCGATCTTACCGCGCTTTATCTGAAAAAGAAGCTCCTCGATGTCCCTGGGCTTTCCGTCACGCGGCTCGCCCGTGGGCTCGCGACCGGGGGAGATATCGAGTATGCCGACGAGATGACACTCCGTTCGGCATTGACAAATCGTGAAAAACTGGTATAATTCCAGAAAGGTTTTCTTTTACAAGAAGGAGGCTTATCATGAAGATTTCGCGCGTTGAAATGAGCGCGGAGGAGAATCTACGGATTCTGGAGGAATACCGCGAAAGCGAGGTAATGAGAATCATGCATGAGCAGGGAGTGGACGAGGAAACGGCGAACCGATATTTCGTGGTTCTCCAGGTCGTACGGAACCTGCAGACTCGGATCGCGATGATGTCTCACATACCGTATGACGGGATATCGTATAGCGTGAAATTCGATTGGGAAAGCGAACGTATCGATCCGATGCGTGAATATCCCTATCGGATAAACGCTCGAACGATCCGCTTCGACCGAACCGATTGGATTTTCGACGAAATCGGCGTCGACGGATACGACGAAGACGGTTCCCTTGCTTTTTCGGCCCATGTCATCTATAGGGCGGTCCCTATGGGTGGTGATGTCCGTCATCGACATTGAAAGGAGAGCACCATGCCGGCAGTACTCATGTTGGTACCTTTTTCACCCGGAATGGAAGAAAAGGGGTTTCATCCCTATGAGGAGGCGGAAGAAAAGCACATCCCATTCGCCTTTTCTGATTCCCTTCCGTTTCCTCTCAATGATGTCAATCCTATCCAAACGGACAGGGCCGATAATGAGGAAACCTAGAAAAACAGCCCGAGGCGAATGCCCGGGCTGCTTCTTTTTTTTCGGATGCTATTTCGTGAAAATCTTGGTGATCTCGACTTCCGTGAACGGCTGTTTGTGGCCGAATTTCATCTTGTAGCGCTTCTTCGGCTTGTATTTGATACCGACGACCTTGTCGTGGCGATCCTGGAGCGTGATGACGCCCTCGACTTTCGCCTTCTCGAGTACCGGCGTTCCGATGGACGCGTCCTTTTCGTCGCCGACATAGAGCGTTTCGAAGGAAAGCTTCGAGCCGATCTCGCCTTCAATCTTTTCCACTTTCACCTTTTCCCCTTCGGAAACCTTGTATTGTTTCCCTCCGGTCCGGATAATCGCCAACATATGGGAATAGTTGTCAGGTTATAACAGGGAAAGGATACTATTTCCGGCCGTTTCTGTCAATATCGCCTTTCCTGCAGCTTTTGCCGACGGCTTCGGAAATAGCGGATTCCATGCTATACTGGTGTCGGTAGGGTTTCGCCCTACTTTTTATTTTCTGGATCGATGAGGTGTGAATCATGAAGACAAGAGATCGGCGGTTGATTGACAGAAAGTCGTTTTTTTGCTATAATCTTCCCTTAGGTTCATTACCAACACGCGCCCGAAAGGGTTCCCGATCGTGCGTTTGTATTAACCCCGGAATCTCTCCGGGATATCTCCTTTTCGTGCAAACGCGCGAAAAATTCTTCTGATTTGAAGATGAGGAGACTGGAATGAACACACGCGTGCAAGAGGATTTTGTGGTGTTTTTCGATGAAGCGGTCGCTGTGCCCGTCTACGAAGTCAGGGAGAATTCCTTCTTCGGGGCCTGGAGCGCCAGCATTCTCGGTGAGACAAGGGCGTTTCTTATCGGAGCCATGTCGTTCGTTTCGGCGATGACGACTTCGACTAGGGAATATGTCCTCCGATCCGAACCGATCCTGAAAGACATCCGTCTTGAGGTCGGCGACACCGTACGATGGGACAAGACGAACGTCCCAGCCGATCTTCGTGTCGAACTCGGTTTGGGAACGATGCGGGTGATCGAGGTGACCATGGTCAGCGATGATGTGTTGCTGTCTGTGAACCCGAACGGGAAACGGTACATCCCGGATGTTCCTTTTTCCCCGACGCCGATCGCGCAAGTCGTCGCTCTCCGCGATGACGGGAAGATGTTTATCGCCCCGAACTATTACTTCGAGAGGGCGACATGAGAAAATTCGCTGCTCCCCCATGGATATCCGTCCATGGGGAATTTTTTTGGTGGAAAGAAAAAGGATCCATCGTGCATGAGGGATCCCGCTCGTCATTTCCGGTCAGACCCGGATAACGATGAGACGATCGCCGAAAATCATTTCTGGATGATCGGCTGATAAAGAAAAACTTTTTGGGAAAACCTCGATCCCGGATATTTTTGACATATCGACTTCCGGATCCCTTTCGGTGCTCGCCGAAAAAACGGCGTCCAGATCGACATTTCCCTGAAGCATATCAACGAGCGCTTGCATTTTCGTCCTCCTGTCAAGAAATGCGTTCCTTTTATGACATACTATGGTAATTCTGTCAATACTTGTAGCATCGCAGCGTCAAGTTGACACTTCCACATTCAGCCAATCTTTCCATTGGAGTTTTCCCATCCATACCCAACCCCCGGTGTTTCTTCCGGTAGTTGTAATAGTGCAGGAAGAGATTGAGTC
>JAGOTT010000017.1 GCA_018061645.1 Candidatus Moraniibacteriota bacterium | reverse complement strand
ATACTACACAGTGTAAGAGAAGTAAACATACTATATATATGGCGAAAGAACGGAACAAGATCGTGCCGGCATCGTATCTCATATTGAGGGAGGATGGGAAGATTCTCCTGCTTCGCCGGTTCAATACCGGATATGAGGACGGGAACTACAGCATGGTGGCGGGACACGTGGATCAAGGTGAAACATTCACCAGCACTATTATTCGGGAGTCGAAGGAGGAAGCGGGGATAGGTGTCGATCCGAAGAATTTGAAAGTCGTACATGTCATGCATCGGGATTCCGGGGAATCGGACGGACTCAACGAGCGGGTCGATGTTTTCCTGGAGGCGACTCGATGGGACGGAGATATAGAGAACAGGGAACCGCACAAGTGCGATGATCTTTCCTGGTTCGATATGGCGGATCTCCCGGAGAATATCATTCCCTATGTCCGGAGAGCGGTGGAATGTATCCGTGACGGTGTTTTCTACAGCGAATACGGTTGGAAATAATTAACAAGAATCTATGCAGATACTGACACCGAAGCAGAAGATCGTCCTGCAGGCGATCAAGGACTTCTTTTCGGAGAACGGTGAGATGCCGACGGTGCGCGAGCTCCAGACGGAGACCGGGCGGCTCGGGCTCAAACTCAAGAGTCTTCGGAGCTTCTTCCTCTACCTCAACGAGCTCGAGGAGAAGGGGTATATCGAGCGGACGAGCGAGGATCGGGGAATCCGGCTCAAGGGGGTCACGAGCGAGAGCTTTCTCGATGTGCCGGTCTTCGGCATGGCGAACGCGGGGGCGGCGACGATGTTCGCGGATCAGTATATCGAGGGGTATCTCAAGGTATCGAAGAAGATCGTCCGGAACGCGCGGACCGTCTTCGCGATCCAGGTATCCGGCACGTCCATGAACAAGGCGCGTGTGAACGGCAAGACGATACAGAACGGGGACTTCATCCTCGTGGACTCCTCCTGGCGGCACTACGACAACGGAGACAAGGTCCTGGTCGCGATCGACGGCTTGGCGACGGTGAAGACCTATCGTTCGGTGAACGGGAAGAACGTCGTCCTGCTCCCGGAATCGACCGACAAGCGGCATAAGCCGATATTCCTCACCGAGGATGATCATTTCGTCATAAACGGGAAGGTGATCGACGTCCTGAAGATGAAATAACCGCATTTTTTAGAGAAAAAGTAAAAGCCCCCGGAACCGAAGTTCGGGGGCGTTGAGATTCCCTCGTTGAGGGGCTCGTTTTGTGGCTGGCGGGGTGCTGTTCCTGCTCGTTGGTACGAGTAAACAGGTGCTGCCCCGCCAGGTCAGCTGGTGCATGGTGTGGCAGGCGAATCCCGTCTGTGGAAGAGTTTCTTTAACCACGAAGAGGCGGGGTTCGCCGGCCGGTGGCGGCTTAGCCGGCGCCGATGTAGGCGGCGGGCCTGGTCAGCAGGGCGGTGGTGCAGGTATTGGCCTTCATCAAGTTCAGGGTCTCCAAGGTGCTGGCGACGGGCGGGGCAGTGGTCTGTCGCATGGATTTCTCCTTGCTGGTGATCTCGCCATGAAGCCCCGAGATCTCTGGGCATGAATTAGTGAGAAGTGAGGCTTTCCCGAGGGGCAACACCCGAGTGATTTTTTGAACGTGGCTGCCCTTTGGCGCTTTCGGCGTATAATTTAAACAGATTTATGGCTTGTTCTAGCCTTTATTTATTGTTGTGAAAAAACGACCGCTTCCTCCTTGCAAAGAATGATCCGAAGATCGACATAGTGGCAGAAATGATTTCTATCGCCGATAAAGGGCGAGCCTGTCGAAAACGGATATTTCCCGTAAACGGGATTGCGAGGGATAAAAGAGCGTGCCCTCGCGGGCCGCATGGAAGGAAGCAGCGCTCCGGTCGGAAAAATGATTTTCCGGCGAGGGAGCTGATTCCGTCCCGCTTCTCAGGAGGAAAGGAAGTCTATAAAAAAAAGAAAACCCTGTCAAGGGTCAGAATCTTCGGAAAACAAAACCCGGCTCTCACATGAGAATACTCATGGAGGGGAGTCGGGAGATGCTTCTATTCGAAGCGGAGGCTTGTGCCGACTGCGTGTGCGGCATTGTTCGCAAACGCAACTGCGAATGCGCGCGGGGTCGGTGGCTCCTTGCCGGTCAATTTCTTGATGAACCAGCAGAAGGGGGTGTTCGGAAGCTGGATGACGACCAACTCCGGAACGACTACCACAGGCTCGATACACCTTTCGGTTTCCGCATCGCTTGCGCAGGCACCGATCGGCATCGAGAGGAGGAATGCGACGAAAGCGCAGAGAGCGCATTTTTCGCCGCGCCGTTTCGCCATCTCATACGCTTTCGCGAGGAGACGGCACATGAAGCATTTGCGTGCTTTCATGATCTTCTCCTTCAAAAAAATTTTAAAAAACAGGAGGGCGTCAAACAAGACGCTTCCCCCTGCGCTGGCAATATTATACACCCGTTATAAACTTTTGTCAAGTATAAGTATATGTGGCTTGAAGAAAGGAATTTCCCGATGAGGAAAAACACCCCGGAGCCGATTTTGTCGGCGACGGGGTGACGTTCAATTGCACACTTTCTGGAGTTCGATAGGAAGAATACCGGCAGAGTTTGTCAATTCGATAATCTGGTCCACTCCGAGTTGAAGGACGTACACGACCGGTGTATCGAATCCGAACAAAGCCTTTGTCGGACAACTTACCTCGAAGAGCAGTATCGGTTTTTGTCCTGCCGAATATTCCGTTTCCGGTTGCTTGATGTATTTCACATACAACGGCAGATGCATTCGCCCTATTCCATCCGGTAGAATGAGAAGCGCGGCTGATTTCAGGTTGCTGAACGGTGAAGTATCAGGTAGCCATGTCGACGGAAGCGGTGCTTGATCCATATGGATCGCCGATTGGAGGTAAGGATTTCCATATGTGACGGAAGCGATCTTCGGCGTATCGGGGACATCCATCAGGTATGGGTTGGTTGGTAGCGAGGTCGCCATCGGCGTGGCCGGGCTGATGACGACGGTCGTCACGGATGGCTGTTCCATGTCGATTACCTGCCATGGGATCGGGGGCAATGAATCCGTCTTCGTCAGGGCGACCGTTCCCTTCGCATCCGGCAAGACCGCTACCGAAGAGGCGGGTGGTTTTACGGGGGGTGTTTTGACCATTTTCGGAGCCGCTTTCTTGGTTTTTTTCACCAAGACTGTCGGAGAGGATTTCTTCGGTTTCTTGCCGTCGGCGCTCCATGCGGGACCGATGGTGACGGATGCGAAGATGACGCAGAACAGCAGCAACAGGCGTTTCATGTCGATCTCCTTTTGGTTGTGAAAACCGGGAATTTCCGGTGAACTGATTCGGAGACAGACTGTCTCTTGCTTTCAGGTATAGACCTGAAACAGCGTAAAGTCAATTAATAAAAAAAAAGAAGAGCGGAAAGCTTTTGGTCTTTCCGCCTTCGGTCAGAGATTCATTTCGGAATGACGAATTGCTGTCCGCCGGCAGTCTTCGCAATCCGGAAGCTATCGTCCAGCTCAGACCACTTTCTGATGATTTTTCCATGAAGTTCCGACAGACGACCTTTCATCACGAATGAGCCAGTACTCAGTTGCGCGTTCCAGGCGTCGCCAGCTTTCTCGTATGCTTCGCGCGGAACTTCGAGCGTGATATCGTGAGTGTTTGCCGCGTTGCGGATATGCTTCGTGAGGTCGGGCGTGAAGGTGGTGTTCTCGACTCGAATCGTTACGAAGTAACGGTGGAGTGACTGGTAATCCACAAACTGGTATTCCTCAAGTGGTTTTTCGAGGACATATGTCCGTGTCACACCAGCGAACGGAACAACAAGTAGTTGACGGCCGCTTAAGTGCAGTTTCCGGACGCCTTCATCGTATTGCTCCTTGCTGATTTCGATCTGCCCACCATTCCGATCAGTCCAGAAATACTGGCTTTCGACCTTTTTTTCTACCGGCCGTACGATATATTCGGCAATCTCGCCATTGAAGATGAGCCCCCAGTCATCGACTTTGTTTGAGATATTTCGCCCGATCTGATATTCGTTGAAGGCTTTTTCATCGACGATGAGAGTGCGATATTCGGCAGTCATCGCGTTCTTCGCGTGCTTCCAAAAATCAAGAGTGATTTGTTCTTTCTCAAATCCGAGGGTTATAAGGAACAGCTTCTCCTCCCGAAGTTCGGTAGCATTTACGAGTATGGCAGATACATCCGACCCCGGCCTCTCAACAGGATTCGGAGCGATTTGCCGTAGCTGTTGATCGCATCCGACAAAAGACGATATGGCGGTGGCCAACGCTAAGAGAGCCAAAAGTTTCTTCATTCGTTTCCCCTTTCAATTCCGATTTTCAATGTGCAAACCGATCTGATTGGCTCGTATGAACCAATTCGGATAAATATGGCATAAAATAACATCTATGTCAAGATGGATTTGATGGAAATCAGGAGCTTTATTGAAGTTTAGTTTCAAAAATAAACCTCACGACAGGCCGTAAGGTTTATTCGCTTGAAATCATTAGTTGCTGCAGAAGAGGGCTCCCTCCCGCTCTTCTTTTGTACTGCTCCGAGGGAGAATAGTCGGCTTGCTCTCGGCTTGCAATGCTTCGCTTTTGTGCCCCGAGAGGGAATCGAACCCCCATCCTCGGTTCCGAAGACCGGTACTCTATCCGTTGAGCTATCGGGGCATCGGCTGTAAACGACAAACCCCACTGGGGTGACTACAGGGAATCGAACCCTGATTCATGGTACCACAAACCATTGTCCTACCATTGAACGATAGTCACCCCACTGGGGTCTTCGTCGCGCCATCTGTTTCTTCCTGTGCCCTCGGCAGGAATCGAACCTGCATCAAGGGCTTAGAAGACCCCTGCTCTATCCATTGAGCTACAAGGGCGGATCGGAACATCTTCCGTGAAACGGGTGGGTCGTGCAGGATTCGAACCTGCGACCGTTGGCTTAAGAGGCCACTGCTCTACCAACTGAGCTAACGACCCGTTTCCAACAACATGGGCATATAATAGCAAGGAAACGGACGTTCGTCAATTGTCGGTCGTCCGAACGACGGTCGCATAGGCGGCGCGAAGCTTGGCCTCGTAGTCGGCTTTCTGGATGAGATATTCCGACCATTGTTTTTTTGTCCACCCCTTCGGTTTTTCCGAGAGGATCTCGAAGTGCGGGTAGAGGTCGGGGGATTTGTAGCTCGAGGGGAAAGCATCGTCGATGACCGTATTTCCGGAAGCGTCGACGACTTTCTGTGAAAATGTCGTTTTCATGCTGCCATCCGGGTTCGACTCGAGGATATGGGGGCCGTCTATTTCGACCTGACGGCCATCCTTGGTTCCATAGAAACGGAAGGTGAGCGTCGAATTCTCGATGGACGAAAGGATGAGGATGGCGTTCCCCGTGTTATTCGTGAAACGGAGATCCGGGTTCGGGATATAGATGGTCGCATCCATTCCGTACGGTTTGTAGTATCGGACCGGATAGGCGTGGTTTTTTCGTGCGGTGATCTTGAGTCCGGCATTGACCGCGGCGCGGAAGATGGTCGAGGAGACCTGACAGATGCCGCCGCCGAATTCCGGCTCAGTCTTGTTGTATTTGATGACAAGCTCAGGGAGATATCCGTGCGCCCCATCCACTTCGCCGAGATATTTCACGAAGGAAAACTCCTCTTCCGGTCGGATGATAAGCCCTTCGAACTGTTCGAGCGCGCGGCGGATATTATGGATACGGTTTTTCGGTGAACCGGCGAAATTCGTTTTCCCCTCGGCGACAAGTTCACGGATGCCGAGCGATTCGAGGTCGTCGGACGAGATCTCCGGTTTTCTGGTCTGTACGGGGATGAATACGGTTCCCGATCCTGCTCGAATCGATTTCTCTATAGCGGCCACGATAGTCTGTTCGTCTATTGCGATGCCGTCTTCGCTCTTTTCCACGGCGATGATGGATCCGTCTTCGGCTATACCGAACTTCGCATTCTTCGGTTCATGGACGGCTTTTGACGAAAGCGCCACGGCATAACTTCGGATGGCGTCCGGATTCGTTTCGCTCGTCGTCCTGACAGCGGCTGTTTCGCGCGAACGGCGGGATAGGTTCCATGTGCAGAGTACAGGCGTATCACAGAAGGAAGTATTCTCGATTTCCGAGCGTATCGATGAAACGGGGATGAGTTCCGTTCCGATGGAAAACCATCCGGCTGAAATTTCGGTCGGGACGTCCTCGTGGAACGAACCGGCATCGATCGTAAGGGCATCGGCGGTCGGGAAAACGGAACTGCCCATGATGAGCGCCACAAGAAAGATCAGTAAAGTCGGTGTACTCGTATACTTCATCCTTTTTCGGCTTCCCTTGATTGTACTTGTTTTTCTTTCGAAGCGGAAGGAGAGAGAAAAAGCCCCGGGGCCAAGCCGGGGCGGGGGAGAATCGATCGGTTAGAATCCGCGAACCTGGATCTTTTTCACCTTCGTCGTATCGGCCTTCGGGAGGCGAATGGTGAGGATGCCGTTCTTAAGGGAGGCATCTGCCTTTTCCGGGATGACGTCGACCGGCAGGAGCACGGAGCGGGAGAACCCTCCCCAGTAGCATTCCTGGTAGTAATAGTTTCCGTTGTCGACGATCTCCTCGTTCTTGCGCTCGCCCTTGATCGTGACCATGTCGTTGTTGATCGTCACGTCGAGATCCTCCGGTTTCACGCCGGCGATGGTGGATTTTATGACGATTTCCATCTCAGTCTGGTAGACATCGATCGTAAGCTGTCCCTCGGCGTCATTTTCCTGTTGTACGGGAGCCTGCATCTGAACGGTCGGCTGGTATGACGGGGTGCTCCAGGCCGGCTGCTCTTCCATCGGCATGGACGGCTCGCTTTGGGTATTCATGGAGAACTGGGAGGTTTCCTCCTCCTCATAAATGGGAAGCGAGGCTCCCTCACCGTCCTCGATGCGTTTCGCGCCGGTCAGCCGTTCGAAGAATGATTTTTTCTCTTTGGTGGCCATAAGTATCTCGATGTTAGTTATTTCGATGAAAGTATACCGGATTTGCCTCGGTCGCGCAAGATTGGCGGAAATGTCCTGTCAGGCAAGAATCATATTATAGAGAAAATGGAACAGGATGCCGAAGAAAACGGAAGCAGGCAGCCATCGTGGGAACTTTTCCAAGGTCGCGGCATAAAGGAAGACGGTTGTGATATGGACGGAGAAGATGCCGACCGCCGGAAGTATCGTGAGGTCGGGTCGCGAGGAAAGCGCTATAAGGATTTCCGTGGTGCCGAAGCCCGCGGCGAAGAGCGCGGTGCGGACGAGGAACGGGGATGAATCGCGGATGATCGGAATGATTTTCCAGAGGAAGACAGTTTTTGACGATTCTTCGATGGTCGCGAAAACAAGAAGAAGGATCGGTGTGAACCCGGTGGCGGTTATGAATGTCTCCGGAGAACCGAAACCGTATTCCGGCAGAACCGAAACGATGAGTTCGAGGATGAGTGCCGCGAATGCGGCGAGTATGCCGGCGAGAAGGGATTTCATCATTTATCCGAGTGAAGAAAGATGTGCCTGGAGCTCTTCCGTTTTTGCGCGGGCGGTATCGAGGGTAGCCCTGGTCTGTTTGACGAGTGCCTGCGGTGCGCGATCGGTGAAGGCAGTATTGCTGAGCTTTGCTTCGAGTGAAACGACGTACTTTTCCGTTTCGGCGAGTTCTTTGCCGATACGCGCCCTTTCCTTTTCGATGTCGATCGCTCCGTCGAGATGGAGGAATGCCTGGAGCAGTCCCGACTGGATGAGCAGCGTATGTTCGGGAATTTCGATGTCGGCGGTCCGTACCTCGCTCACGCGGGCGAGTCGTTTGAAGACCGCCTCGTTGTCACGGATCGTTTGCTCCGATGCGTCGCGCGTACTTACGACCATCTTTACGGCCGGGTCGATGTGGTAAACAGATCGGATATTGCGGATCTTCACGATGAGGTTCTTCACGAGCTCGAACCGGTTCTCGTCCGCGATCATTTCGCGCGTGGGTTCGGAAGTGGGCCTGCCCGCCACAATGCCCGAAGGGCTTTGGGAGGGCCATTTCGCAATCACGAGGAATTCGCTCTTGTCGAGGCGGAGCGTCTGGTGGATCGCTTCGGTGACAAACGGCATGAAGGGATGCCAGAGTTTGAGTATCGTATCGAACGCGTGCCGGAGGAGCGCATCGTTCTTTTCGATCTTGTGGACCTCGACATACCAGTCGGCGAAGTCATCCCAAGTGAACGCACGGAGTTCCTCGGTCGCGAGCGAGAGTTCGTATCCATCGAGATGACGGGTGATACTTGCGGTGACGCGTTCGAGTTTTGCTATGAGATTATGGTCGGCATCGGACTTCGGAACCGCTTGCCCGTCCGTTTTCGCGCTCATCGTGCCGACGTAGCGCGCGATATTCCAGAGCTTGTTGGTGAGGTTGCGCATCGCGACGATCTTGTCGCTTGCGAGCTTCGTATCGTTTCCGGGCGTCGCGCCGGACATGAGCGCTACGCGCAGGGCATCGGCGCCGTGTTCCTCGGAGACCGTGAGCGGATCGATCGTGTTGCCGAGGCTCTTGCTCATCTTGCGTCCCTCTCCGTCGCGGACGAGTCCGTGGAGGTAGACGGTATCGAAAGGATGCGTTCCGATGAGGTATTCGGTCATGAGGATCATCCGCGCGACCCAGAAGAAGAGGATATCGTACCCGGTCTCGAGTAGATTCGTCGGATGATAGTTTTTGAAATCCTCGGCTTCCGTATTTGGCCAGCCGAGCGTCGAGAAGGTCCAGAGCCCTGACGAAAACCACGTGTCGAGCGTGTCGGGATCCTGTTTCCATCCTTCGCCCTCCGGCGCGTTTATCCCGCAGTAGACTTCTTCTGTTCCCCGTTCCCCGTTCCCTGCTCCCTGTGTTCGATACCATACCGGGATGCGGTGTCCGAACCAGATCTGGCGTGAGATGCACCAGTCGCGGAGGTTGTCGATCCAGTGGAAATAGGTCTTCGCGAACCGGTCGGGGAGGATGGTGACACGTCCGGAAGAGACGGATTCCCGCATGAGCTGTTTGAGTGATACTTCCCTGGGATCCCGTTCCGAATCGCGTATGAATTTCTTGTTCACGTCGATGAACCACTGTTTCATCGGGATGACTTCGACGACGTCCTCGTATCGGTCGCTCGTGCCGACGCTCTGATCGATCTCCACTTCACTTTCGAGGAGCTCCGATGATCGGAGCGATGCGACGACCTTTTCTCGTGCCTCGAGGACGGAGAGTCCGGCATATGCCCCGCCCGCCGCTGCGGTCATCTTGCCGTCTGTGCCGATGACAGGCTCGCCGTGCGGCGCGAAAGCGACCTCGTCCGATTCCTTATGACGAAGGTAGAAATCGTAGTCGGTATGGCTGTGCGCGGGGGTTATGCCGACGGCGCCGGTGCCGAAAGCCGGATCCACCATCTCGTCGGCGATGATCTTTATGGAAAGTTTCGGTCCTAAGGCGAAGGAGTCGATCTCGAATATCTTGCCGACGAACTCCTTGTACCGCTCATCGTCCGGATGCACCGCCACCGCGGTATCGCCGAGCTTGGTTTCGGGGCGGGTCGTGGCGATGGCGATGGGGAAATCTTTCGAATATTTGAACGTGGAAAGCGTCGCCTTCCGGTCGACGGAAACGAGCTCGTCGTCGGAGCAGGTCGACTGACCCTTGACCGACCAGTTGACGGGGCGGTATCCGCGATAAATGAGTCCGTCGTCGTACATCTTCTTGAAAGCGGTACGGACGGCGAGGCTCCGCTTCTCGTCGAGCGTGTAGGCTTCACGCGACCAATCAAGAGACGACCCCATCTTCTTACACTGATTCACGATGGTGTCATGACTGTCCGCGGCGAACGCTTCGACGCGCTTCAGGAACTCGTCGCGGCCGAGGTCGTGACGATTCTTGCCTTCCTCTTTCATGAGGATCTTCTCGACTTTGCTCTGAGTCGCGATGGCGGCGTGGTCGGTCCCGGGGAGCCAAAGCGTCCGATCACCTTTCATGCGGTGATATCGGACAACCGTATCCTCGATAGCGAGCATGGCAGCATGTCCCGCATGGAGCGTTCCGGTCACGTTTGGCGGCGGCAAGACGATGGAATACGTCGGTTTGGTCGCGTCGGTAATCCCTTTTTCGATGCAGGTATCCGGGTTGAAAAAACCGCTCCCTTCCCACTTACGGTAGAGATCGTCTTCCCACGCCTTCGGATCGTATGCCTTCGGTATCTCGGTATCCATATTTCCCATAGTAGCAGGGAAAACGCCCGGGTTCAAGAGAAAAAGAAAAACGCCAGTAACAAGAAGCTACCAGCGTTCTATTTAGTTGGGCGTCCTAATTCGAGACGCTGATGACGGTTACTGCCTCGAGGTCGATATCGTGGATTACATCGTTGTCTTTGATGGTGACCGTTGAATCAGAAATAAAGCGCACTGAGCCGCAGAATGAGTTGTTGCCGACAAACAAGACGACATCTTGTCGTAGTTCTTGAGCCTGCACCAAGGTTTCTTTGAAGATCTCAAGCTTACTTTTGGCCATGTCTTCCTTCGTTGTTAAGTTGCGATACTGCAACCGTGCATTCTAGTGAAAAAAATTGGGAATGTCAATGACAAGTGCTCTATCTCAACGGAAGATTCGCGTTCGGGTCGAGAGAAAGGGAATTGGATTTCAGTTGCTCGCGCTCCTCGGAAGAGAGGCGCACGAAGCGGACGGCGGCCGCCGCCCCGATCATCGCGGCGTTGTCGAGTGAGTATTTGAATTCGGGCACAAGAAACGAAACACGCTCACTTGGAGGTCGAACCTCCAAGTTGAGGATATTGATCGAGTTACGTAACTGGTTACGTAACTCCTCATTCGCCGAGACGCCGCCGGCGATGATGACGGTCTTCGGGGAGTATGTCTCGATTGCTTTGCGGGTCTTCGCGACGAGGACGTCGACGACCGCGTCCTGGAACTCGTGCGCGACTTCGTTCACGAAACCTTCATCGGTTTTCCGTGCCTCGTTTTCTTTGACCAGGTAGAGCGCGGCGGTCTTGAGTCCGGAGAAGGAGAAGCCGAGATCGTCGGAGTCGATCATCGGTCTCGGCAGGGAAAAGGGTGATGGTGTTGTTCTGGATTTTGGAATTTGTGATTTGGAATTTATTTGGATTTTGGAATTTGTGATTTGGAAATTTGCCGCTCTGGCGGCAATGGCTGGTCCTCCGGGGTAGGGAAGTCCGAGAATCCGGGCGACCTTGTCGAAGGCTTCGCCGGCGGCGTCGTCGCGGGTCTCGCCGAGGATCTCATATTCGAAATGGTCGCGCATCAGGACGAGTTGCGTGTGTCCGCCGGACACCACTAAAGCGAGCAAAGGAAATATGTCCCCATCCGTCCGTTTGGCATTTGTAATTTGTAATTTGGATTTTACGCCAATGAAATTGGCGTAAATGTGTCCCTCGATATGATGGATCCCGAGGAGTGGCTTCTGCCAGACGAGCGCGAGGGTCTTGGCGGCGGAAACGCCGATGAGGAGCGCGGGGATGAGTCCGGGTCCCTGGGTCACGGCGATAGCGTCGATGTCGTCTTCCGCGACGCCAGCCGTTTCAAGAGCTTCTTCTATGACAGGGATGATGTTTCGAATATGCTCACGCGCAGCAAGATTTGGCACGACGCCGCCGTATTTGGCATGAAGCTCGATCTGCGAGGAGACGACGCTTGCAAGCACGGTCAAGCCGGCGTCGTCATACGAGATGACGGCTGCCGCGGTTTCGTCGCAGGAAGTCTCGATCGAAAGGATGGTGGTCGTTCCGCTCATGGATTTCATTGAAAGCATCCTTTACTTTATTCCGTTTTATGATAGAACACAAGGAACACCGTATCATATGGCAAAACGGACCGGGGATGATCGCGCCTTGCTGCGTCGCGCCAAGAAGGGCGAAGAGGACGCCTTCAGGGAGGTCATCATGCGGTATCATGGCAAGCTCTGTCTCTATCTGCGGCACCTTACGCTCGCGGGCGACGAGTGCGAGGATATCCTGCAGGAGGTCTTCGTGAAGGCGTATAACGCGCTTCCGCGGTTCGATGCGAGGAAACGGTTCTCACCGTGGATTTATCGCATCGCGCACAACGAGGCGGTGAATTATCTCAAGAAGAAGAACCGGCGAAAGCTCGTGTCCTGGGAGGACATCGCGCAGTCCCAAGACGAACTCGGCGCCGCCGGGGAGAGTGAGACGCCGGAGGAGGAGTGGATCCGCCGGGAAGCGAGTGACAGCCTTCGCTTGGCGCTCGCGGATCTCCCCGAGAAGGATCGGGAGCTTATCGTACTTCGCTATTTTCTCGAGAAACCGTACGCGGAAATCGCCGAGATTCTCGGGGCGCCGGAAAACACGGTCGCGAGCCGGCTCCATCGGGCGAAGGCGAAGCTCCTCAAGGAACTGCTCAAGAAAAAATGAAAACCGCCGGAAGGCGGTTTTTTCATGTAGCCCGTAGAGGAGTCCTTTTCGCTCCGACGAAAAGCCGGGGCGCTACGCACAGAAAGCTGCGCTCACTCGCTTTCTACTCACACCCTTCTCCTCCCCTTGGTACAAAAAAGAAAACCCGCACGCAAGCGTGGAGGTTCGTTCTTTGTTGGTAGCCCGTAGGGGAGTCGAACCCCTCTTACCAGGATGAAAACCTGGCGTCCTAACCGATAGACGAACGGGCCATATTCGTGCCAAAAATGAAAAATCAAAACACAAAACTAGAGACCAGTAAAGCAGGAAAAGGCGAGCTTGGCAAGACTTATGGAATATCGAGCGTGTTCGACTCCGCGATCTTGGCATAGATCCTCGCGCTCGGGCGGATGGTGCGTTTCTGAGTCGCGCGATCGACTTCGATGAGGCCGAAGCGAGGCCAGTAGCCCTTGTCCCACTCGAAATTGTCGAGGAGCGACCAGTAGAAGTATCCGCGGACGTCCACGCCTTCGGAAAGAGCCCTATGCGTCCACATGAGGTGGTCGCGGATGAATCGCGCACGTTTCTCGTCGTTTGCGTCGGCGAGCCCGTTTTCGGTGATGTAGATCGGCTTACCGTATTTCGCAGCGCGCCTGAGGAGATGGTAGATGCCTTCCGGATAGATGTCCCAGCCCATGTCCGTTACGTCCTCATTGGGGTTCCTGAGTGAGACTGGTCCCCAATGACCGAGACCGAACTTCCAATGAAGAAGATGGATGTCGAGGTGGTCCGTGTGATAGAACTGGATGCCGATGAAGTCGTTGACGTCGTCGATCGAATCGAGAAAGCGCCAGTTGCGGAAGTAGTCGATGACAGGTATGAACAGGCGGTTGATGAGTTTGTTCTGGTAGGGGATATTGAATACCGCGTAGTGCGACATGCCGACCTGAGCAGTCGGAGCGATTTCTTTGATGGCGTGATACCCGAGCCGATGTGCGCGCATGAGATTCTTGAACACCCGGTTCGCGCGGAAGAAGCTTTTCCCTTGGGGAGGGAACGCTCCTTGGATATAGCTCATGCCGACAAAAGTGCCGGGCTCGTTGAGCGGCTGCCAGAAGCCGACCAGATCCCTGAATTCTTCGGCGATCCGGCGGACGTAGCGAGCGAAATGATCCGGCGTCCCGCTATTCTCCCATCCGCCGCGCTCGGTGATCCACAGCGGGTCGGTCCAGTGCCAGCAGGTGACAAACGGGGTGACACCGCGCGAGCGGAGCGACTCGAGCATTTTCCGATAGTGCGCGATCGTCGCCTCGTCGAATCGCCCCTCCTCCGGTTCGATGCGGGACCATTCGATCGAGAGACGAAAGGCGTCGAGATGGAGCTCCTTGAGGATATCGAAGTCCTCTTCGGAGCGGTTCCAGAAGTCGGCGGCGGATCCGGAGACATAGTTCTCCCTGGTGAGCATCTCGGGGAACTTTTCTTTCTGCCACTCCTGGTAGTGCGTCCCGGCTTCGCGCGCGAGGCGGTCGGCATTTTTCTTCTCCCACTCGCTCCAGCTGTTCGTGGTGCCGCCCTCGATCTGATACGCCGATGTCGCCGCGCCCCAGAGGAACCCTTTCGGAAAGTGTAGTTTATCTGACATAGAAATAGAGAAGAATGATTGAGAGGAGAAACCCGACATATTCGAAGAGGGAAAACGGGTGCCAGGAGAGATAGATGTTTTTTATCCAATCATCGTCCCCGTGTGCCGCGTCGAATCGTTCGATGGCTTCCTTGTCGAAGACGAAGATCCACTGCCACAGACCGCGTTTTGTTTTTCTGGAATGCATATAAAGGAACGCGTAACCATTCTTCGAGAACGGGTAGAGCCATTCCACACCTCTCCCGATGCCGAAGCTGTCATGTGCGAAGTGGAAAAAGGAAGCGAAGGCGAAAAGAAGCGCCCATGTTTGGCCGAAGATAAGAAATAGGACGGCGGCACCGATGGGAATATACAGGAGGGGAAGGTGGAGAATACTCCGGTGTTCGTAGGCGTTGTGGCGGATCGATTTTCGTTGCAGGATGCGGATCATCAAGTCCGCATCGGGGAGGAGCGCGAAGAGGATACCGGAAATGACAAGGCTGGAATGCAGTGGTATTCCGAAGTACTCGCTGACAAGAATCGACGATACAATTCCGAGACCGATATCGAGAAACATAGGAGAATGGATTATTAGGGGAGATCTTTCGTGGATTCGAGTTTCATAGTCGTTTCATGTAGTATACTGGTATATATTGCCAGTATAGTCCGGATAGAGTTTTTCACAATACTATTATGCAGTGTGATGTTTCGCCGATAGATATACGCGTCGATACGCAGGAGCCGGATCGGTTGCTGTGGTTCTTGCTTCGGAGTACGATGGTGCTCGTCATTCTCTTCGTCTTTTTCGGTCTGTGGACGGACATGCATATCCCGTTTCTTGGGAATTTTTCCGTGCGGGAAATCTTCTGGATGGTGCTCATGCCGGTCGCGGTACTCACTATGTATCTGGCGCCCTTGTTCTGGCGCAACGTCTGCCCGCTCGCCACGACGAGCCTCTGGTACCACAATCTCTTCGGAAAGCGGCGCCTCGAGAAGCTCGGACTCTCGGCGAACACGCGGACGGGCGTGCGTGGCGCGGTCTACTGTTTCCTTCGTTCGCGGGGACTCGTCATAAGCGCGATCCTGTTCTTTGCGATCATTCCATACCGGCTCGTCTCCTTCAACGCCGACAGCATGGCGTCGTTCTGGCTCCTGCTTTCCGTCTTCGGTGCGGCGGCGGTCTTTGGTGCACTCTTTCCTGTGAAGAGCGGCTGGTGCACGAGTCTCTGTCCCGTAGCGGCGGCGGAAAAGGCGTACGGGATGAATCCGGCGTTCGCCGCGAAGAACACGCGGTGCCATTTCACCGATCCGAAGTCGGGCAAACTCTCGAACTGCAGCGGGTGTTCCTTCAACTGCGGTGACGTCGTGGAGCCCGAGCACGCGTACTGGAAAGCGGAGAGCCTCAAGGTTTTTCATGATTCATTGAACGCGCGGGTGCGCAAGGCGTTCGTCGCGGCACTGCCGGGGTTCGTGTCCGCATACTTTCTCCTTTCGAGCCGGTGGGTAGAGTTTCCGTATGCCGAAGGGGCGGAGAGGGTCGCGGTCATCTACGGGTTCTTCCTCGTTTCCATGAGCGTTTCCGCAGCGCTGTATTTCGCAGCGAAAGCACTGATCCGGAAATGGTCGTTCCGAAACGATCCGGCGGTCTGTGCTCCGGAACTTGCGGAACTCCCCGGTGGACAGGAATCCTTGGACGAGGCGGCGTGCAACACCCGCTATCAGCTCGGCAAGCACCGGCTCGATCTTTTCTTCGTGACGCTTGCGATAAATGTCATCTGGTTCTTCGCGTCAAGCGTGCTTGTGAATACGTTTCTCGCGCGCGTTTTCGGGTTCGGGACGGAAATCGGCGCGGCGATCTGGACAGCGGCGGTCTTCGGATTCTTCTTCCTCTCGGTCTTCGGCGCGCGTTCCGGCTGGAACGAGCGCGGCCCCGCACAGTACAAGGCGAGTTGGTGGTGATGACTATTCCAGGTGGATCCTTTCCTCGAAGCGTTTGAGGGTTTCGAGGAGAAGGGGATGGTGTTCGAGTGACTGGTCGATCCGGAGGAGGTCGGTCGCTTCTTTCCGCGCGAGTTCGACGAGCTTGAGGTTCGTGAGGTTTTCCATGGCGACGTCGGGGAGGCCGGATTGGCGCGTGCCGAAGAAACTTCCCGGACCGCGGAGAGCGAGGTCGGCTTCGGCGATGTCGAATCCGTTGCCGCTTTTTTCGAGTGCATCAAGGCGCATGTTTTCCGGTGAGACGCCCTCGCCAGGGAAAAGGAAGCAGTATGACTGGTGTTCGGCGCGTCCGACGCGGCCACGGAACTGGTGAAGCTGCGCCAAGCCGAACCGTTCGGCGTTTTCGATCAAGATGACGCTCGCATTCGGGATGTCGATGCCGACCTCGATGACGGAGGTGGCGACGAGAATGTCGGACTTCCCTTGGCGGAAGTCCTCCATGACCGACTCTTTTTCCTTCGGCTTCAGCCTCCCATGGACGAGGCTGATACGCAGGTCGGGGAACACTTCCCTTTTGAGCCGTTCCGCCTCGGCGGTCGCGGCCTTCACGTCCTCCAACGCTTCGGATTCCTCGACGAGCGGGGAGATGACGAACACTTGCCTGCCTTTCCCGATTTCCTTCCGGATGAAGTCGTAGACGACTTCGCGATCGGCATGATTCCGGGCGATTTTCGTTTGTATCGGTTTCCGGCTTTTCGGGAGCTCGTCGAGGAGGGAGAGGTCGAGGTCACCGAAGAAGGCGAGCGTGAGCGTACGCGGGATCGGGGTCGCGGTCATGGTCAAGAAATGCGGCACTAATACTGACTCATGCGGACTGGACACGGACCCATGCTGACGTGAGTGGATGAACCGCTCGATATGTACATCGTCCCTTCCGAAATTTACAAGCAGCGCGAGTCGGTACTCGGAGCCTTTGAGATAGTGCCATACCTGTTGTTTTTCGAATTTTCCGATCGACGGCAGAACCTTCAATTCGACGACAATCTTATTTTCGACGATGAAATCCGGCCGGTAGATTCCGATTTTCTTGTCGTCATACCTGATATCGATCGATTTCTCTTTGTTGAATGAAAGCCCTTCCTTTTTCAATTCTTCAGCAAGCGCTTTCTGATAAATAGATTCCTTGTGTCCGAGTCCGAGTTGCTTTTTTACGGCGAAGACGGCCTCGCGGATCTTGTATGTGAGGTCTTCAAATAGGAGTTCCTTCGAGCCGTTGTCCGTCTGGGTCGGCATACTGTCCGTATTGGTCTGTGCTATGCGGGATTGGAGGTAGGCGCGCTGTTCGACGCCGAAGCGGTGCTGTTCATCGACGATGATGAGGGCGAGGTCGCCGAACCGGACGTCTTCCTGGAGTACGGCGTGCGTACCGATGACGATCTTCGGGATGCCGGCGCGGATCGCGGAGACGAGCGTCGCTTTCTTCACGGTGTCGCCCCCGAGTTTCTGATAGGCGTGGGTGAGGAGGGCGACCGGATACGGTTCATCCTCAAAAAGTTTCGAAAGACTCTCCCAATGCTGCCGTGCGAGAACTTCGGTCGGGGCGAGGATTGCGGTCTGGAAACCGGCATGTGCGGTTGCACGCGCGGCCAACGCCGCGACGACGGTCTTGCCGGAGCCGACGTCCCCGTTCAGAAGTCGGTTCATCGGGCGCGGTTCGGCGAGATCGGCGAGGATATCGGAGACGGATCGCTCCTGTGCGCGCGTGAGTGTGAAGGGGAGGCACTTCACGAATGACCCGGTTCCCTCCGGGTCGGGTGGGATGGCGACCGCCTTGGCGGTCTCGAAAAGCGATTTCGCCTGAAGCGCTTTCAGTTGGAACGTGAACATCTCGTCCCAGGCGAACCGTTTGCGCGCGATCTTCCAATCATTCTCGTTTTCCGGGAAATGGATTGAGCGGATTGCCTGCGAAAGCGAGGGGAGATGGATCCGTTTCAATACCTCTTCCGGCATCGGATCGGGAATCGCTCCGATATGATTCATAATTTCGGTTATCTGCCAACGGAAAAACCGCGACGTGACCCCGGCCGTTTCCGGATAGACGGGGATGAGCCGTGCGGTGTGGGTCGCCGTGCGTGAAGCGCGTTCGTAGTCCGGGGTCTGGAAGAGGAGTCCCTTCTTGTCCTGTGAAACCTTGCCCGAGAGCCGGACGGAGAGTCCTTCGCCTAGGGTGGGCGCGATGAACCGGTTCCCGAACCAGATGGCGCGGATCGTCCCGGTCCCGTCGTCGATCGTCGCTTCCGTGATGTAGATGTGTTTCTTGAAGGTTTGTCCGGCGGAAACGTGTTTCACGGTTCCGAGCACGGTACAAAGTTCCCCTGGGGACAATTCCCCGATCGGTTTCAGCGCGGAATAATCCTCGTACCGATAAGGGAGATGGAAAAGCAGATCGCCGACAGTCGCGATATCGAGGTGCTTCAATTTTCCGAGAACGGATTTCTTGAAGGCCGGGAGTGTCGAGAGTGGGGTTTTGATCGTAACCATGAGGGAAGAATCTATCGAGTTTCTCAAGTCTATAAAGTTTATCAAACAGGAGAAGATTCTCTTAGCTTTACGGACTTGATGGATTTTATGAACTTCATCAGCATAGCAGGGGCGTGACGGAAAAAAAAGCGGCGCCTTTGTAGGGGTGCCGTGGGAAACCGCTTTTGTGCGCCCGGTAGGAATCGGACCTACGGCCTTCTGGACCGGAACCAGACGCTCTATCCACTGAGCTACGGGCGCATCTCGTTTTTTTGCGGTGCGCTTGGCAGGAATCGGACCTGCGACCTTCTGGACCGCAACCAGACGCTCTATCCACTGAGCTACAAGCGCAAAAACAAACCAGCCACCCGTCCCGATGGCCGACTAAATATGAAACATTTTCTCTATCATGTCAATGAGGCCGGGTTCGTATTTCTTCTCCGGGATGAATGGAAGCAGGAGGTGTCGGATAGCGTCGGCGCGCTGTTCGGCAAGCGGAATATGTACGTGGCTCACGAGCCATCCGTCCGTCTGGATGATGAGATGCTTCGGGAAATCCGGATGATCCTCGAGGATGAAGAACGAACTGATGTCCTCGAACGGATATAGCTCGCGTCCCACGGTGACTCCCTTGTCCGTGATGGTATACCGTGTCGGTTCTTCCGGCCGGTTGAGCGAGAGGTAACCGACCATGCCGATCAGGATAAAGACGATCGCCATGAGAGGGCTGTTCGTGTAGAGGGCGTAGGCGACGATGACGATGAAGGCGGCGATGACGATCGCATAGGTTTTCCGCCCATGCTCCGCGGGGGCGTGCTCGAGCGCTTCCCACTGCGCGACGGCTTTTTCGGGGCGTGAGGCGGAAGAGGCGGTTTCCGATGGGAATCTCGGTGACGGATCCTCCACATGTTCCGTTTTTCCGTCAAGAAAAGGAGAAGGTTCCTTTTCCGGTTGCTCCGACGTTTTCATATCGAAACTCATATGGTTATGTTCAGTGCTGGAAACAGACTTATTATAACATAATCAGCTCCTCCCTTCACAATGCGGCTTCTCTCTGTTAGCCTGAAGATACTTTTTCTTCCGGCGGAGGAGTGGCCGAGTGGTTGAAGGCAACAGTCTTGAAAACTGTCATACGGGAAACCGTATCGTGAGTTCGAATCTCACCTCCTCCGCCGGAAGAAAAAACAGCCGTGCCATCATAATTTTTTTTCATATCATCATATGAAGGCCATGAAAGGGTTTGTCGAGTTCATCCGGGAGCAGGGGGTCGTGGGGCTCGCGATCGGGTTCCTCCTGGGCGGCGCGGTGTCCAAGGTCGTGTCGGCCCTCGTGACCGATATCATCAATCCGCTTCTCTCGTTTGCGATCGGCTCGACCGAAGGACTGAAGCAGGCACATATCGCGCTCGGCGATGCAAAGATCATGTGGGGTGACTTCCTTTCCGTCATGATCGACTTCCTTATCATCGCGGCGGTCATCTATTTCGGGTTCAAGGGACTCGGTCTCGATAAGCTCGACAAGAAGAAAGAGAAGTAGCCTGCCGCGTAATTCGTAATCGGAAAAATCGTATGGATCTCGTGACTGTACTGTGGATAGAGTGCGTCGTGCTCATCTTGGGGACGGCGTATGCGTGGTACAATTGGTATCTTGTTCTTCGTGGGCGGTGCGGAATTTCTTGTATTCCCGGCGTCGCTCAGGAAAATCCCTATACGTCGAAATGTTTCTGGGGCGCACTCTTCTTCACGCTTGCGCTTCTCGTGAACATCTGGTCGCTCGCGGTGGCGATGTAGGTTCGTACGAAAAGAAAGAGCTCTCGCAGGAGCTCTTTCTTGATTCTCGGGGCGGGAGATGCTAGCATGTAGGGAGTTTTGGAAAGGTGGGTGAGCGGCTGAAACCAGCACACTGCTAACGTGCCAGAGGGTAAAACCTCTCGAGGGTTCGAATCCCTCCCTTTCCGCACATAGAGACTTCTTCGGAAGTCAGACCAGAACCAATCCGCGCCTTCGGCGCGGGGAAAGACAAAGTAGCCCGTCGCGTAGCGACAAACTGAGACGGCGCGGGCGTGGCGAAGTGCGCGGATTTGTCACGAACCGTAGGGTTCGTTCCAATTTTGTGGACGAAGGAGGAGATTTCATGGAAATCTGTGGATGAGGACAGAAAATTGGCTTGTTTCGTATCTAAAATCCATTCTCGCAAGGGTTCGACCCAAGTGTTTCTTCGTAGTTCAAAATCTTTCATTGTTTCCTTCAAAGCAAGTGTTGCGCGCATGTTCTCATCTTTCTTTTTCAGATACAGCACCTTCGGGATATCACCATCCAAATAAGTAGACACTAACTTTTCTAAGCGCGCTTCGTTTGCTTTGATTTTGTCTGAAAGATTTTGAACCTCGCTTTGCGATGCTCCAACGTCTTCACGCTCCCATTCTTTCACCTGCCCCAACATCCAATCGGTATAGCTATCGCAAAGCGAGATTGTTTGAAGCTGTGTGCAGATTTGCTTTGCGAGCTCGCTTTCCTGCAAATACGCTTGCGAACAGTGGCCGCGCTTTTTCGAGCATCTATAATATCTATATTTTGTTCCCCAGCGGTTGGTTGCCCACTGCGCGCTAATCATCGAAGTGCACTCGGCGCATCGAAAAAGTCCAGTGAAAGGAAAATCATGCTTGATTTTCCTTTTGCGCGGCTTCTCTCTAGCTTGCAATACTTTCTGCACAGCTTCAAACAATTGCGGAGAAACAATTGGTTCAAAGCTTCCTTCAAACCATTCGTCCCCATGCTTCACAAACCCGAGATACACGCGATGCGTTAAAAGCCGTTTGATGGAAGCTTTGGCAAGTGGCGTTTGGTTCGATGATACTACTCCTAAGTCTGCCAAAAAATGCGCGAGGGAGACGAAAGAGTGTGATCGTTTGGCGTACTCCTCGTACGCAAGCAAAACAATACGAGCAGTAGTAGGGTGAGGTTCAATATTTCGGAGCTTCGGATTATTTTGGTAGCCAAACGGTGCACGATTGAGCCACTCGCCTCGTCGCAATTTTTGGCGGACGCCTCTTTTGATATTGTCCGATAAGTTATCAGAGTAGTATTTCGATTGACCAAACGCCACCTGCAACATAAAGAGCCCTTGCGGGGTTGGTTCAAACCAAAATGTCGGAAAACGCAAAGACACGACCTTGCGTGTGTCTACGGCGTAAATGATGCGTCCTCCGTCTATGCTATTACGCGCCAGCCTGTCAGGATGCCATGCGAGTATTCCAACTCCATCTAGCTTCTCTATCTTAGCCATCATTTCGCCGAAGACCTCGCGTCCTGGTGTCTTTGCGCTTTTTGACTCTTGAAACTCCGCGAGGATTTCAAGATTTTCTTTACGCGCCAATTCTCGCAGCTCAAAAAGTTGAGCTTCAATACTCATTACTTGCCTATCATCATCTTCGGTACTCTTACGAGCGTATAGAAAATATTTTGGTTTGAACATATATAAAGTTTTAGATACGAAACAAAGACAAATCCGCGCACTTCGCCACGCCCGCGCCGTCTCAGTTTGTCGCTACGCGACGGGCTACTTTGTCTTTCCCCGCGCCGAAGGCGCGGATTGGTTCTGGTCTGACTTCCGAAGAAGTCTCTATGTGCGGTGACATTCTCACCTTTGCGCGAACCCACTTCGCACACGCGGAGCGCATGGTGGCTTTAGAATGAATCGTACGCTCCGCTCGCATGGTAACTCCAACGACGGCGCCTCGGGACACGCTCGATA
>JAGOTT010000016.1 GCA_018061645.1 Candidatus Moraniibacteriota bacterium | reverse complement strand
CTCGATCTCTATCTCGATGATCACGTTCTCGATCTCTATCTCGGTAATCACGCTCTCGATCTCTATCTCGGTAATCACGTTCTCTATCTCGATGATCGCGATCTCGGAAATGATCACCACGACGTCGAGCTTCGGCGCCATCTTGATGGCGTCGATCGCGATCGCCACGTCCCAGTCACCCTTCTTGGATCCGTCCGGAAATATCTGGAGGTCCTTGGTCTTCACGTCGTATCCGTACGTCTTGAGCGTCTCGAGGAATTTCTCCTCCATCCCCTCCGTCGTCGTGATCCCGTATGCGATTGCCCGGATAAGCTTCCGTCCGGACACCGCCGACTCGAGCACGTTCTTGTAATTCACCTTCTTCCGATAGAGTACGCGCGCACTATGATAGAGATTCGACACATCCACCAGCACCCCGACCCTCTGATCCGCAAACTTTGCCATATATTTATGAATAGACCAATGACCAAGCTCCAATAACCAAACCGGAATGCCTTGCTACGGACTTTCGGGATTGATCATTGGTTATTGTGAAATTCCTTGGTGATTGGATTTTGATTATTGATGATTGAAACAGAAACTGCTCCCGAAGGAGCAGCTTGAAAGCTATAAACCGAGCGATTTCCGAAGCGATTTCGCGCCTTTCTCATTTACCGATTCGAGGTAGGTGAAAAGTTTCTTGCGCTTCGAGACCATCTTGAGAAGACCGCGGCGGGAATGGAAATCCTGCTTGTTCTTCTTCAGGTGCGACGTGAGCCGCTTTATCTTCTCGGTAAACATCGCGATCTGATACTCCGGAGATCCGGTATCCGTATCATGCCGCTTGACCCCCTTCGTCACCTTCTCCTTCTGCGCATGCGTGAGCGCCATACTCTTTGCAAGCCATACCGCCGTGCCGTGGCCATTTCTGGCTCACCAGACGCAAAAGCGTCCCCACCCGCACCACTGTACGCTTCTGCCTAATAAATTAACAGTGAAACGATACCACAAGCACCGCTTTTTGGCAAGAAAAAGAAGGAGGACGGGAATCGATAGTTCCCGTCGTCGCTACAAAAAAACTGGGGCTGTTTTATGAAGTTTCTTCCAAAAATCGAGATGTTTTCTCAAGAAACAGTATTCCTCTCCGGAAAGACTCCGGTAAACGACATCTTCCTTCTCAAGCACCACATCCTCAACCCACTTTGGACGGAGGTAATGGATGTGCTCGTGGATGAGTACCCGGATCTGGTTTCGTTCGCACAGAGAGCGCCTGATGACGATCCGTCGCTCCTCGCGGAAGCAAAGCCCCCATTCTTCTATGTGTTCAAAAAAAACACATACGATTCTTGTATCAAGAATCCGAAAAATCGCCTGCTTCATAGCCCCCCCCTTAATTGTCAATGAACCGATTGCGGGACATGCTAGCAGAGGAATTGATTCCAGGCAAGAGCAAAACCCCCTCGCTTGGAAGGGGGGGGGTTCGATGCGATGAATGTTTTTCGAAATCTACAGAATCGTGAACGCACCGACCCTGTCTCCGGGTGCCGGCTTCATCACGCGGACACCCTGGGTGACGCGGGAGAGGAGCGGGACGGACTTGAACGGGATACGGATGATGGTCCCCTTTTCGGAGGTGAGGATGAGATCGTCCTCGATATTCGCCATGGAGGTGATCATCGCACCGACAAGCTTTCCGGTCTTCGGCGTGACCTTCATGGTCTTGATACCGGAGCCGCCGCGCTTCTGCACCTTATAGTGCTTGAGGTCGGATCGCTTGCCGAGGCCGTTCTGCGAAAGGATAAGGAGCTCGAGCCCCTTTTCGCCCTTCGCGACCTTGTCCATACCGACCACTTCGTCGCCCTCCCCAAGCTTGATACCGCGCACACCGGCGGCAGATCGCCCCATCGGACGGACATCGCCTTCCTTGAAGCGGATCGCCTGCCCATCGCGGGTCGTCATGATGATCTCGTCGGATCCGGCGGTAAGCTTGACCCAGCCGAGCACGTCGCCCTTATCGAGATTTATCGCGATAAGTCCCGAGCGACGGACGTTCTCGAAGTCCTCAATTTTGGTCTTCTTTATCGTCCCCTGGCGCGTCGCCATGAAAAGATATTTCGCATCGCTCCCCTTGCGGAAGGACACCATTTCGGTGATCTTCTCCTCGGGACTGATCTGGATGAAGTTGACGACCGCCGCACCCTTGGCGGTGCGAGAGGACTCGGGAATCTCGTACGCCTTGAGCTGGAAGATCTTGCCGGTATTTGTGAAGAACATGAGGTCGTCGTGCGTCTGAAGCGTGATAACCATCGATATCCGGTCTTCGTCTTTGGCGACCGCGCCGATGACGCCTTTGCCACCGCGCTTCTGCACACGGTAGACGGTCGGGTTCATGCGCTTGATATAGCCGTCCTCAGAGATGGTGATGATCGCCTCTTCGTTCGGCACGAGGTCTTCCTGTTTGAATTCGCCGATACCGGACCTGACGACCTTGGTCTTCCGCTCGTCGCCGAATTTGTCGCGGAGCTCAAGGAGCTCGCTCTTCACAAGCGCGAAGATCTTCGTCTTGCTCGCGAGCAAGGTCTCGAGTTCCTTTATGATCTTATATTTCTCGTCAAGTTCATCCTCGATCTTCTTCCGTTCGAGTCCGGCGAGCGTCTGGAGCCGCATCTCGAGGATGGCGGTCGATTGGCGATCGGAGAGTTTGAACTTTTTCATCAGATTCGCATGCGCCTCTTCCTTGGTCGGCGACTTGCGGATCGTTTCGATGACCTGGTCGATGAAGTCGAGGGCTTTCTTGAGCCCCTCGAGGATATGGGCGCGGTCCTTCGCTTTCGCGAGTTCATACTGCGCGCGACGGGTCACCACCTTCTCGCGATGGACGATATAGTGCTCGAGGATGGATTTCAGGTTGAGGATTTGCGGATCGATACCGTCGACCAGCGCAAGCATGTTCACGTTGAAATTCTTCTGAAGGTCGGTGAGTGTATAAAGCTGATTCAAGACTTTCTGCGGATAGGCCTCTTTCTTAAGCTCCACCACGATACGCACGCCGTCCTTATCGGATTCGTCGCGCAGGTCGCGGATGCCCATGAGCCGACCCTCCTTCACGAGATCGGCGATCTTCTCGATGAGCGCGGACTTGTTCGTCTGATAGGTGATCTCGGTGACGATGATCTGGAAGAGACCGGCTTTCGTCTCGACGATTTCCGCTTTCGCCCGGGTCGCTATCTTCCCCTTGCCGGTAGCGTATGCCTCACGGATGTCCTTTGTATTATAGATGATGCCGCCCGTCGGGAAGTCCGGACCCTTCACGAACTGTACGAGGTCGTCGACACCGGCGTCCGGATGGTCGATGAGGTGACAGATACCATCCACAAGCTCGTTCAGGTTGTGTGGCGGTATATTCGTCGCCATACCGACCGCGATACCGACAGTACCATTAAGAAGAAGCTGCGGGAGCTTCGCCGGAAGTACTGTCGGCTCCATATGCACGCCGTCGAAGTTCGGAATGAAGTCCACCGTGTCCTTGTCGATGTCGATAAGCATCTCCTCAGCGATCGCCGAGAGTTTCGCCTCGGTATAGCGATACGCCGCAGCACCGTCACCATCGAGCGAACCGAAGTTTCCCTGACCGTGGACGAGCGGGTAGCGGAGCGAGAAGTCCTGAGCCATACGAACCATGGTCTCATACACGGCAGAGTCGCCGTGCGGATGCCATTTCCCGAGCACTTCGCCGACAACCGTCGCGGATTTCCGGAACTTCGCGTTCGCGCGGAGCCCCGTGGACCACATGGAATAGAGGATACGGCGGTGCACCGGCTTCATGCCGTCGCGGACATCCGGTAAGGCGCGCGACACGATAACGCTCATCGCGTAGTCAAGGTATGACTGCCGGACTTCGTCTGTTATCTGACGCGGATCGATCCGTCCATGGATATCGATATGTTCCTGGGTCTGTTCGCTCATAAAATTCTTGCGTTACCGGACATCTTATCGGACTTCCGTCTTCATATCTTTCGAAGTATTCTGCTCACCGAATATCTCATCAAGCGATTTCACTTCCTCCAGAGGCTTCCCGATAGGGATTTTCCCCTGTATCTTCTTGACGTCCTCCCCTGGATTCGAACGACTTAGGTTTTCTTGCAGGGTAAAAATCCAGATAAGAACAACGAAAAACATAGCAACAAGCACACCGACCCACGCATACCAGACCCGGACATGTTCCGGTTTCTGACGTATTTCCTCTATTTTCCGCCCGATCCGCTCGCGCATACCAAAAATAGCCTATGATTTCTCCAAAAATACGATCTCCATGCTTTTCTCTTCAATGTCTTTTTTCTTGAAATTGAGCTTTGAAACCCGCGTATCAGGGGAACAGCCGAGCTCCTTGCAGAACGCTTCCGGTCCCTCCGCCGATATCGACGCTCCGTCGAGCGTGTAGTGCATCGGAATGACCATCTTCGGCGCCACAGCTCTGATAAGTTCATCGATATCCTTCGGGGAAAGCGCCTCGCCTCCTCCGATCGGAACAAACAGGATATCCACATCCCCGATCTTCTCGATCGTTTTCTCATCGATCTTGTGTCCCAGCGCCCCGAGGAAGCAGATCTTCACGTCTTCGGAATCGAAAATGAAAATAGTGTTCCGACCGTGCTTCGCACCCCATTCCTCGTCGCGCGAGGACGGATGCCCGACGATACTCGCTCCTTTGACAGCATATTCACCGGGCGTATACACGACCGACGGATCATCCTTGAGTCCGGACAATGATTCGTCGTCCGGGGACACGTGCGAGAGAAGCACCAGATCGGCATGACCGAAAGGTGTTCGAATCCCGGTCTTCTTCTCCGGAAGATCCGTCCAGATGACGACATCCTCCGTCGCCCGGCCGGCCGGCTTAGTGGTTATCTTGAAGCAATAATCGCCGTAATACTGGATATTCATATCGGTATCGAAAGAAAAGAGGCTATTCGCCTCACAGAGGCAGTGTAGCACGGATATTTTCAATTGTCACGCCTGAAAAGGCAAGAAATATGTCACAATAAAAGCAATATTCCCGCAATTGCAGATTTTCGTCAACGCGATATAGTGAACCCGTTCTTTACCAACCCACGACAAGGAGATCCGCCATGAAACATGGTATCTCTGCGCAAACTCTTGAGAAAATACGGCGCGATGCGGAGAGAATCCGTACCCTTGCACGCTTTGTCGTCGTACTTAATGAGAAAGCATCCGTAGAGAGGGTCATCGAGAATAAGGATGGGTCATCAAGACATCCGATCCAACCGATACTCGCCATCCTCGCACCGACCACTATCGGAAATACCCACATTCCGGAAACCGTCGTATTCGAAATGACCTACGACCGAGCCGTCCCCTATAGAAGGATTGAAGAAAACATAGAAGGAAGCAGGGTTCGGATTCCTCTCACGAAAAGATTCCGGACACGCATTATCACGGAAGTCGAACTCCACTCCGTATGGGAGTTCCTTGAAAAAGGAATGCTCTCCATTCTCAAGGAGCGGATGTATTACTGGCGTTCATTGGGTGAAAAATTCTGGCTAAAAAAAAGCAACGGGTTCCACAGCGGCATCCTCTTCCGTTGCCCGACGGAAGATACAGCCGTCTTCACCACGCTCTGGAGAGAACACCTCCAGTACCGGAGTCAACACCTGCTCGACGCTCTCAAATTGATCGCTCACTACAAAAAATGGGACTACACTGACAAGCAACTTAGCAGAATGGTCGGGGCATGCAAATTCGCCGATATTCTTCTTGGGAGGCGGGTCGTGGAACGTCGATACATCCTGAAACGCGCCAAATCGCTCGGACCACTGGCGGAACGCATCTGCGAATGGAAGCGTATTCCACTCACGGATCCGGATCCATACTCACCGACAGCATTGCTCTATGATGGTGATACCCCTGAAAAAAAACTTCTCCCGCCATTTGGAAAAATATCGGTCTATTTCAGGGAAAAACCACGAGAAAAGCATGCCACGGGTTGCTTCTCGGTCGAACTCATTCCAAAAGATACGGTTGTCGCGGAGTGGAAACGACTGAAGGAGAAGGAAATTTCCCGGTATTGGAAGCAGAAACAAGGAGATACCCTCACGGTACCGCAGGATACTGACGATGATACTCCCTTCACGCTAGAGGAAATAGAGAGCCACGCCGCGCAACATCCGACCCAGTCGGTAACGGATGACAGTATTCCGTTTTGACGACGGCTTCCACGATGGAGGCCGTTTTTCTTTGTCTTGCGCTTTACAAAAGATCGGTTCTTTCCTATGATTCCCCTTCTTCTTTCACAACCGCCCAAGGAGGCATCATGTCGCTCTTACCAGCACCCGATGCCCAGGGCATCATACGATTCGATGATGGCATCATAGTCGATCATTCACGTGCACGTATCGTCCTCCCAAAGGCTTTCAAAGCCTACAAGGAGAAGGTCGGCATCCACTCCATCATCAAGCATGCATTCGACGCCCCGCAAAACCGGTTCATTCCGCGTGGCGTCAAACGAGGCAGTTTTCAGCACATCTTGTGGCTTTTCTTCACCGCCCTCACCGACCGGCGCGAAATAAGCGAAAATGTCTACAAGGCAGCCGCGAAGCTTTACGAGGAGAATCCTTGGGCATACGGTCCAGGGATAGGGGCCCCGCAAAAGAAAATCAACCGGTACCTGAAGCGACTCGTCGCAACCGCTCCTCCCGTCGAAATCACCATCAATCCGACACAAGGACTTCTTTTCGGGGATACGGATATCGGCGGCGTACTGACAGATGACCTCGTTACTCTCGTAGATATCTTGCTTGAAACGGATGAAGCGGTCGAGGAGATAACCATCGTCAGAACGGATAGCCAAACCGAAATAGAGGGTATTCTCAGGAAGAAAAAGGTCGGTTCACCAGGACAATCCGCAAGCTATTGGCCCAGAGTCGCGGAAACCTTGTATCGCGAGTTCGGTGGTGACCCGCTCGAGATATTCAGGCGTTATCCAACTATCGAGGCATTCCTTGCATTCAAGCGTGATTGGAGCAGAAAGTTCGGGAACGACCCATTCCCGGGAATCGGCGCGAAGATCGCTTCACTCATAACGATGTTCTACGCCGAACTTGGGCTGATGACGATGCCCGAGGACGCTATGCCGGTGGATGTACATCTCCAACGGTTCGCACTTGAAATGGGAATCGTCCGGTACGAAGGAACGAAGCGCCTTACCAACGAGATGGTCGAACGCCAGGCCCGGAAGCTCTACTGCGATATCTGCAACGAGAACGGCTGGTCACATGAGGACTTTTCACATGCGATCTGGTTTTTAAGCAAGCGTCTCTGCTCAAGCTGCCACCGGAAAAAGATAGCTCAGATGCTCTGTCCGGTCTTCGACTTCTGCCTTGGATCGGTACCGAGCAACTCGTATTTCCGTAAGGGAATCTGGGTAATCGAACACCGCCAAAAGAACGGCGGCACCCTCCATCGATAAATCACCTTGACCAGCCGGGGTATCGGCTGGTTTTTTCTTTGCCCTTGCCAAAATAGGGATTCCGTCCTATACTCGTCTGTACTGTTTCGGGGTGGGAATCCCCTCCTTTTAATCAGTAAGCGCCCTAATATTTCACCGAGACGGGTCGCGCACCGCCTCACGATTATTTGTATGTCAGATACGACCGAAGAAGTGAAGGTTTCGGCTCTGGAGAGCCTTTTGAACGAAGATACCGTGCAGATTCCGGCGGTCGGAGACGTGGTTTCCGGCATCGTCATCCATGTTGCGTCGAATCATGCGCTCGTCGACCTCGGGCCCCTCGGAACCGGTGTCGTACTCGGAAAAGAGATGAAAAGTGGCCTCGGAGGCGGACTCAAGCTCCGCGAGGGCGACGAAGTGAGTGCCACCTTGACGAGTTTTGAGAACGAGGATGGCGATATCGAGATATCCATCCGCGAAGCCTCGTACGAGAAATCCTGGGAAGACCTTATCGAGAAGCGCGATAAGAAGATCGTCGTCGAAACCAAGGTCCAGGATGCGAACAAGGGTGGTCTCATGATCGAACTCAACGGCATCATGGGATTCCTCCCGGTTTCCCAGCTCTCGAGCGAACACTACCCGCGTGTCGAGGACGGCGATAAGAATAAGATTCTCGAACTCCTCCGTGCGCTCACCGGCGTCACGATGAAGGTCCGCGTCCTGGACGCCGACCGTGAGAACGAGAAGCTCATCGTCAGCGAAAAGGCTGCGCAGAGCGAACGAGACCGCGAACTCATCAATCGTCTCCGCCAAGGCGACGAGGTGGAAGGGGAGATTTCCGGCGTCGTCGATTTCGGTGCCTTCGTGAAATTCGATGCTCCGGACACCCTGGATGGTAAGAAGTCTGGGCAGAAGCTCGAAGGACTCGTACACATCTCCGAACTCGCCTGGCAGCTCATCGACGATCCGCGCACGATCGTAAAGACCGGCGACAAGGTAAAGGCCCGGATCATCGGCATCGAGGACACCCGCATCTCGCTTTCCATGAAGGCGCTCCGCGAGGACCCGTGGACGACCGCACTCGAGAAATACCAGATCGATCAGATCGTTTCCGGAAAAGTCGACAAGATCAATCATTTCGGAGCCTTCGTCTATCTCGACAAGGACATCCATGGTCTCGCACACGTTTCCGAATTCCAGGACATCTATCCGAACCAGAAGATGGAGGACGTCTTCCAGACCGGAGAAACCTATCAGTGGAAAATCCTCTCCATCGAGCCGCGATCCCATCGCATGGGACTGCTCCCCGTCAAGGACGGAGAGAAGAAAAAAGCCACTACAAAACCAGCGAAGACGAAGGCGGTCAAGGAAGAGAAGGAGTCCGAATAATCATGAGAAAATCCCGCCCGTCCGCGGGATTTTCTCTACAGCAAACCCATGAACACGAAAATGCTTTTCATCATCTCCGGACCATCCGGTTCCGGACAGGATTCCGTCATCGATGGTCTCGGAAAAGTCTTTCCGATCGAGCGAGTCATCACTTCCACGACACGGAATCCGCGCCCCGGCGAATCCGAAGGGAAACCGTACTATTTCCTCTCGCATGACGACTTCGAGCAAAAAATCGGCGAAGGAGGTTTTATCGAATGGGCGAAGGAGTACAACAGCGAGCTTTACGGGGTCGCCAAGAAGGAGCTCGAGCGGGTCGCTCATTGCGGAAAAATCGGCATATGGAAGATAGAATGGAAGGGCGTCGTCACCGCCAAAAGACTCTTCCCCGAAATCATCGCGATCCTCATATCGGCGCCGCTCGAAAGCATCGAGGAACGGCTCAGAAAGCGCGACGACCCGACCGAAGAATATCTCGCGGAGAGAATGGCGTATACGCAGGAATGGATGAATCATACGGATATCTATGACTATACCGTCAAAAATGAGGATGGAGCGCTCGAAAAAGCCGTCAACGAAGCGGCGGCTATCATCAGGAACCACTCCGGAAGCTGATGCGAAGGAAAGGCTTTCCCATGCCGGAAGAAAGCTCCTGAAGCGGATCATCGATGAATCCAGTCGGACGAACTCCATTCCAAAGGGAAAAGGCATTCTCATCTCCTTCTCCGGAGGACCGGATTCGACCGCGCTGTTCCGTATTCTTGTCGCATTGCAGAAAAAGCTTTCGCTCAGGCTCGCTGCGGCACATGTGAACTACCGGCTTCGCGGAAACGATTCGGAAGAGGACGAGAGGGCGGTGGCATCGTTCTGTAAAGCATACGATATCCCACTCTTCGTCATGCATCCGAAAAGGATGGTCGGGAAGAATGAGGAGACGCTCCGGGACATCCGCTACGACTTCTTCGAAAAAACACGAAAAAAACTCGATTTCGACGCTATCGCCACCGCGCACACGCAGGACGATCAGGCGGAAACCGTTCTCATGCGGCTCCTCCGCGGAGCCGGAACAACCGGTCTTTCGGGTATGCGACCGAAACATGGGCGTGTCATCCGTCCTCTCCTCCATATCCGGAAAAACGATCTCATCTCGTTCCTAAATGAGGAAGGTATGCCATTCCGAATGGACAAGACGAATCAGGATACCCGGATTCTCCGGAATCGTATCCGGGAAAAACTCCTTCCTCTTCTCGAAAAAGAGTACCAGCCGAATATCAGAAAGATCCTTGCGAACACCGCCGCCGTCTTTTCCGAAAAAAACAATGTATGCCACGCGGAGTTGTCGATCGTTATCCGAGGAAGCATTGCGTTCCGGAGAGACACATTCCTTTCACTCCCGGAAAGCGCACAATCGGACGAGCTGAGGCGTCTCTTCCGCCTCGTTTCGGGAACCGGAAAGAATCCGGGAGCGTCGTTCATCCGCGAAGTAAAAAAGCTCATCGAAAGCCCGAAAAACAAGATTCGGAGATTCGAATCCGGGCAGTTGAAAATCGAGGCAAGGGGTGATACAGTGGTCATGATACGGATCTCATAAGGAAATCAATGATTATGGACAAATTCATGAAAAATATCGTGACGATCATCCTGGTCTTTTTCGTCGTCTCAGGGATACTCGTCCTCTATCAGGATCAGGACGACCGTCCGGAAGAAGTGTCGCTTTCGACGCTTGTCTCGAAGATAAACGAGGGGGTCGTGAAAAAGATCGACGTGCGCTCGAACGAGCTCTCCGTCGAACTTTCCGACGGAAAAAAGGAGACGGCTCAGAAGGAACCGGAAGCCGGTCTCACCGAAACGCTCAAGAACTACGGTGTCGACAACGAAAAACTGAAAGCGGTCGCGATCGAGATAAAGAAGGAGTCCGGCACGACCTTCTGGGCGGCGGCCATCCTCCCCTTTCTCATCCCGCTTCTCCTCATCGGCGCGTTCATCTGGTTCATGATGCGACAGGCGCAACGCGGAAACAACCAGGCGATGAGTTTCGGAATGTCCAAGGCACGCATGCTTGACCCGCGCGACAAAAAGAAACGGATCATGTTTTCCGATGTCGCCGGCGCCAAGGAATCGAAGGAGGAGCTCAAGGAGATCGTCGAATTCCTGAAGCACCCGAAAAAATTTCTCGCGATGGGCGCGAAGATTCCGAAAGGAGTACTTCTCCTCGGCCCTCCCGGAACCGGAAAAACGCTCATCGCGAAGGCAGTCGCCGGAGAAGCGGGTGTCCCGTTCTTCAACATCAGCGGGTCGGAATTCGTCGAGATGTTCGTCGGGGTCGGCGCCTCGCGCGTCCGCGACCTCTTCAAACAGGCGAAGAAGAACGCTCCGGCCATCGTCTTCATCGATGAGATCGATGCGGTCGGTCGGCACCGCGGCGCGGGACTCGGCGGCGGGCACGATGAACGCGAACAGACTCTCAATCAGATTCTCGTCGAGATGGACGGATTCGAAACGGAAACGAATGTCATCGTCATCGCCGCGACGAACCGGCCGGATGTCCTTGACCCGGCACTCCTCCGTCCCGGACGTTTCGATCGCCGCGTAACCATGGATCTTCCGGATATCAATGATCGCGAAAAAATTCTCACGATACACCTCAAGGGAAAGCCGCTTTCGAAGGATGTGAATGTCCGGAGACTCGCGGAGCGCACTCCGGGATTTTCCGGTGCCGATCTCGCGAATCTCGTGAACGAAGGAGCTATTCTCGCCACTCGCCGCGGAAAGAAGACGATCGACATGACCGAACTCGCCGAATCCATCGAGAAGGTCATCCTCGGGCCGGAGCGGAAAGGTCGCGTCATCAACCAGAAGGAGAAGGAAATCGTCGCCTACCACGAAGCCGGACACGCGCTTGTCGCCGCGTCCCTGCCGCTCGCCGATCCGGTACAGAAAGTCTCCATCATCTCCCGCGGGCACGCCGGCGGCTACACGCTCGCCGTTCCGACCGAAGACAAGACTCTCTACTCCCGCGCCTACTTCCTCGACGAACTCGCGACTCTTCTCGGCGGATACGCGAGTGAGAAACTCGTCTTTGCCGATACGACCACGGGTCCCTCGAACGATCTCGAACGTGCGACACATATGGCGCGCGGCATGGTGACCCGGTACGGCATGAGCAGTCTCGGCGCACGGACGTTCGGCCGGAAGGAAGAGCTTGTCTTTCTCGGACGAGAACTCCATGAGGAACGCGATTACTCCGACGAGACCGCGAAGACCATCGATGCGGAGGTCTCCCGGTTCGTGGAGGACGCGTTTCGAAAATCGACCGGCATACTCACGGAAAAGCGCGCGCTTCTCGAGACTCTGGCACAGACCCTTCTCGAAAAGGAAACGATCGAGAAAGACGAGTTTGACGCGATCATCTCCGGAAAACCAATGGAAAAGAAATCCGGACCGGAAGAAGGGGAAGTCATGGCCGCATAAGAACCTCTTATGTCAGAATTCAGGATATTCATCGGATTTTTTTGGGGCGCGTTCAGGAGGATCCTGAAAAATAGGACGGCTATTCTTTTCGGGATTCTTCTTACCGTCGGAAGTTCCGAATATCTCTCTTCGCTCTTCGAAACCGGCGCACCGCTCGAACGGTACCGGGCCGAGATCGTTACGCTGATCGAGACGAATCCGATCCTCATGCTGGCGGTTCCTCTTATCTTGGGGGTGTCCACATTCGCAAAGGGAGGACTCATCATCGCTCTCTCGGGAAAGAACCCGGCAATACGAACCGCCACAAAAAAATCAGCTACGCTGTTTCCGAAACTCTTCGCGCTCGAGATGCTCTTCCTGCTTTCCGTTTTCATCGTTCTCGCCACACTTCTCCTCCCGGCGATGCTGACTCAGGAAAATTCATCCCTGGGACTCAATCTGGCGTTTCTCGGACTCGCGATATTCCTGCCGATACTGCTCGTCCTCACCTTCGTCGAGATCTACGCGTTCTTTCATCTCACTCTTTCCGAAACGACGCTCGGCTCCTCCGTCAAACTCAGTTATGCGCTCTTCATGAGACGATCCGCGACAAGCATCGTCTTCGGCGCCACTTCTCTTCTGATCCTTATCGCAGTATCCCTCCTCGCCGGAATATTTCTCGGCATCGGAAACGCACTTATCCCTGAATCGGTCGGTCGGTCGGTCGGAATCATAACAGCGCTCTTCCTGATACAATCCGGGCTCACGATCGTCCAGAAGGATGCCTGGCTTTCCTTCTTCCGTTTCATCGGTATGGAAAAGAAAGAAGAGGAATCCCCTTCACAGGAACAGGAAAACATGATACAAAAAGAAGTACCCGAAGTCGGGTAGAGTCGGATGGATGGGTGATTAGCTCAGCTGGTTAGAGCGTCACATTGACATTGTGAAGGTCACTGGTTCGAGTCCAGTATCACCCACTTGTTTTTTCGGCCTTGTATTGAAGTTAGAGCGCTACATTGATATCGTCAATATCTCTCTCCGGTTCTTCATTCATAGTACATTCGCTTCGGGCAAAGAAATAGATCATTCTCGCGACAAACCACGAGGCATGTATCCGAAGAAACCGATCAAAACGCCAGTCATAAAAACACCCGGATTCTCTCCGGGTGTTTTGTTTTTTCAGAAGAAAACGCTGGGTTACTTTTCGATTTATGGGTCGTAGTGCTGTGGAATCGCTGCTCCGGGGTTCGTCGCCGGTTTCACGATGACATTCGTCTGCTGGCGCACCTCCTTCACGAATCCGGCTGCCGGACCGAGAGATTTGTTTATTTCCTTGACTTGCCCGGATATCTGTCGATCGACGTTTCTGATCTCACGTTGGATATCCGCCTGAACGTTCCCGATCCCTTTCTTGATGGTATTAGTAATCGTCTTGTTCACGAGCGAAACGATGACGCCGCTCGCAAGCTCCGCCGGGTTCTGCGCGGCAGCTATAATCTTGTTACCGACATCCTGCGCATCCGCAACCATCTGCCCGAGAGTACTTCCGGGGAGCCCGGCCGAACTCCTATATCCATGGGAGATCGCTTGGACCACCTGCTGCTGCTGTTCCATTTCCCGGACAGAGCGCTCGTAACTCTGTGCCGCAAGCGTGAACCCGAACGGGTTGTTCATGGGGTTGGCGAAAAACGCATTCAACGTGCGAAGATCCCCCTCCGCAAGTGCAGCTTCGGGATCGGGGGATATCTCCTCAAGGTTTGAGGGCTGATATGGAGTAGCGAGACTTACTTTCGCGCCCTCGACCAACCGAGCGCTATAGCTTCCGAGCGTCGGATTTGTTCCATTAGCCAAGCTGTATGGACTGTCATAGTTCGAGGAAGAGGCTCGTCCGCTCGTCATCTGTGCGAAAAAATCTTCCATGTATACGTGGACTTTCTGCTCCGGTTCGTCGTACAAGAATCCCTTCCAATCGGATATGATCGCCGACCCACCGGCCGAAGATCCACCGATAAGCTGCCCTACCTGGGTATTCAACAGTTGTATCGAGGTCGCCTTGAGCGCGCTCAGAAGCGTTCCTTCGATCTGCCGAGCGATCTTTTCGAACATGTTGTCCATGATCGCCGCATAAATCGGCTCCCCCCAATAACCGGCATCCGCTTTCGGCGTAGAAACCGAAAGGAAACACAGTAGGAAAATCGATGCCAATATCCTTGAAAATCCCCTCGAGTTCATACGACTTTGGATTAAAATTCGATCGGAATCTCCTCGATGCCATATTCAGCGACCTTCTCCTTCACTTCCGAAGCGAACGCAACCGAAACATTGAGAAACCCCTGAACCTTTGAAAGCGAAGCGATCATCTTCATCGGGTCTTCTTCCGGACTCGCCGAAACTTCGCTCTTGAGCGTGGTAGCGAATTTCGCAAGCTTGATCGCCTTCATATGCACATCAAGCATCTCGTCGGGAACCTCCACATCATATATCTGTTCAAGCGTCTTCTCTCCGCTTTCCGCAAAAACATCAAGTTCAGAAACGTCTCCCGAAGCGAGGGCGAATATGATGTCATCGGAAACCGACTCGGTAAGCAGTCCGAATTCATCTTCCGTATCGAATGTTTTCGGAGAGTTGTTCGCCATGATATAAGCGATGACCGTCAGATATTCGGTCACGGCATCCTTCACCTTCTCGTCGCACTTTTTTTCGGAAAGCCCCTTGCAGGATATTTTCTTGGACTTGATAACGTTCGCATCCACTTCCGGGAGAACGATCTCCTCCGCATCTCCGGAGGTAAGGTTCTGCGCGACGGCATTCAAGTCATCAAGTGAAATTTCAGCATTCTCATTACCCTCCGTCTGGGCGTCCTGTATGAGTGCCACTATTTCTTGCGCTGTCTGCTCCGTCAGGTTCTCCCCTCCGACACCGAACGATTCCGTAGCGGAAGCATCCGATTCTTTCTCCGGGACAACTTTGTCACCAGGCGCCTTTTTCAGCGGGTCATATCCTCCCCTCACCTCGACGCCGTCCGTATATCCGTCACCGTCCGTATCGCGGTTCATCGGATCCGTACCATAGACGCGCTCTTCCTCCGTCGTCAAGCCATCCTGATCCGGATCGTCGACGATATTCTTCCCTGTCATCTCATCCGCCGCAGAAACGAAAAAGGCTCCGCTCAAAAAAAGCAGGCCGAAGAGAACGAAAAAATGTCTGCGTGTACCTACGAAAACTCTTTGTTTCGATGATTCCATCATATCGAATTTTGTTTGTTTTCATTATAGCACCTTTTTTCCAATGCAACAACCCGCGCCATTGTCGATCCCAAAATAAGAACGACGCCGCGCATTGGAGTCTGTCCCGATACAGCATGTTTTGACTGTGAATTCTAAAATTTTGGTCGGCAAGGTTGATTCTTTTTTGCTTCTTCCGTGATGATCTGCTGGGATAAACTCTTCGCGTCGCAAAAGCTGTTCCCGATCATGTGCGGGGTATGTGTACTCATGCTCATATAATATGGAACATATCGAAAGGCATGCAAACACCCGACTCATCCACTCCTTGGTTCCTTTCTCTCAAAGTTCATCGTTCCTTACGATAGCCCCCCATGGAACGATAAATCATCCTCGCGGCAAGCCTCATGACATACACCGAAAGAAGCCACTCAACTTCTCTCTACATTAAATATTATACAATACATTGTTAATTATGTCAATATCTAGACATAAATTGCTATAAATTTGTTCCACGTGGAACAATGCATACATAAACTCTTTCCCCTTCCTCGCATTTGTTCCACGTGGAACAGTCTATTGATCTTATACGGAAATTTCTTAAAAACTCTTTTTATAAAGCATTTTAAAGATATATCAAAAAACGAGTGGGAAGTCACGGTAAATGGATTTTGCAAATTAATGATTGTTCCATGTGGAACAATTGTGAAAACTGCCAATATACTGATCCTAATCGTCAATCATACTTTGATTGTTCCACGTGGAACATTTTTTGATTATACCAAAAAAGAATTAATCACTTATTTACTATCTCCGGACAAGGCCAGCAAAAGTCAGAGAATGAAAGGATTAGGATCCTGATGACCGAATCAATGTTCCACGTGGAACAAATTTAAAATATAACAACCAAAACCAATAAATATTACTTTTTTCTTTATATAAGGGATAAATAAGAACTATCAAAAAGCAGACGAAAAGTCACAGGATAAGGATTTTTCAAATCAATGATTGTTCCACGTGGAACAATCACAAAAAATACCATCCTGACTCTAAAAATTGTTCCACGTGGAACATTTAAGTATAGTCATAATTTGAAATTTTATCATACATCCAATTTTTTCCACATGGAACAAATTTCTATTTTTAAAAAACCAATCAAACAATGTTTCACGTGGAACATTTATAAAGAAGTTCTTTTTTGCTTACTTATATTTGTTCCACGTGGAACAAATATAAACCAAAAAGATCGAGTGGCTAAAAAGATTTTTTATGTTCCACGTGGAACAAATTTAAAATACAACAACCAAAACCAATAAATATTACTTTTTTCTTTATATAAGGGATAAATAAGAACTATCAAAAAGCAGACGAAAAGTCACAGGATAAGGATTTTTCAAATCAATGATTGTTCCACGTGGAACATTGCTGCATAATGTATTGACTTATTAATATATTTATTGTATAATAATTAATAGGGAATTTTTTATCATATGTGAGTTTGACGCAAAACGATATCCGGGATATCATACGAAGCGATTCCGCTTTCACGGTATCAAACAAGGGCCGTTGGCTCAGTTGGTAGAGCGCCTCCATGGCATGGAGGAGGTCACCGGTTCGAATCCGGTACGGTCCACAGCAACAAAACGAGTTTATCCACGAGTTTTACAGCCCATTCCTCGGGCAACTCCATTGCCCCCGTAGCTCAATGGATAGAGCTATCCCGTCCTAAGGGAGAGATGGGGGTTCGATTCCCTCCGGGGGCACCAATGAAGCCATATCTCTCCGACCTTTGACAAAAACGGTGGTTTAGCTCAGAATGGAACGATTTCTCCTTTTCGCTATGTCTCAACGAATCACGCAAATAAATGAATTGATCCGTTCCCACCTCGGGAAGATTTTTTCTCGGGAAATAAGCTTCAAGGACGGCGTCCTTGTCACTATTACGCGCGTCTCCGTGACCCCAGATTTGCGGCATGCGACCGTTTCCGTAAGCGCCTTCCCGGAATCGGAAGCGGATTATGTCATCAATACACTGAAAAAGAATCGCGGAAGTATACAGAAGGCACTCAATCAACGTCTCTACATGAAACCGCTTCCGCTTATTTCCTTCGGATTCGATCCGACCGAAAGCAAGGCTGACGAGATCGAGCGCATCCTGAAAAGCCTCGAATAAGCAATGATCTGAGTTATTCACGGGTTATGCAGGATTTTTCTTCCGAATTCCGAAATCTCGGCTATGTCATACGGAATGCCGAAAGGATCCTTCTCTTCGCGCACACGCGGCCGGACCCGGACACGGTCGGGGCGAATATCGCTCTTCGTGAGTATCTCCGATCCGTCGGAAAAACTGTCGACATAGCGTGTTTCGACCGACTTCCTATTTTCGCAGCCGGACTTTTCCCCGGCATAGTGTTCCGCAGTCCCGACGATATCGATTTTTCCATATATGACGCCGTCATCGCGTCAGACAGTGTCGATCGCGGATTCCATCTCATCCGTGACAAGATTCCTGAAAAGACGGTCGTCGCGCTCATCGATCACCACCCGAATATCCAAGTGGAGGGGGACATACGGATCATCGACACCGGCTTTTCCTCTTCGGCGGAAATCGTCTTTTCATTCTTCCGATCACAGGAAATAGAGATGACCCCGAAAACGGCGACACCGCTTCTGATGGGAATTCTCGGTGATACCGGAAATCTCCAGCATTCCTGCACCAGTCTCGAGACTTTCGCGGCAGCATCGACGCTCATCCAGAAAGGCGCACAGCTCCAAAAGATCACCTCCGATGTTTTCGCAAACAACGAGATATCGACACTGAAACTCTGGGGGAAGGCACTCTCCAGAGCCCGAATCAATCAGGCGAACGGAATGATCTATTCCGCGATAACGGAAACCGACATAGCCGATCTCGGAAATCCATCCACCGAAGATCTCTATATCGCTTCCACCATGCTCAACACGGTTCCGGATGCGAAATTCTCGCTCCTTTTCTACCAAATCGATCCGGAAACAGTGCGGGGGAGCCTGCGCAGCGAACCGCATAAAGGAGTGGATGTTTCAGCGATAGCAAAGACCCTTGGTGGTGGTGGACATACGCTTTCGAGCGGATTCGAGATAAAGGGACGAATCGTGGAGATGGCTGACGATTGGGAAATACGCTAAAAACCAATAGGGAAAGGTGTTATGCACGACTTATGAACGATTCCGTCCTCGAAATAAAAGAGAAACTCCTCGCAGACCTGAATGAAAAGATGGCCAGGAAGTGCCAATGTACTCTCAAGGAAACCGCGACGCAAGCTGTTCCGGGGGATGGCAGCGCAGATGCGGACATTCTCTTTATCGGCGAAGCACCGGGAAAGAACGAGGATCTACAGGGGATTCCCTTTGTCGGCGCGGCCGGGAAGTTTCTCGGGGAGATGCTCGCTTCTATCGACCTTTCACGCGATGATATCTATATCACGAACGTCGTGAAGTACCGTCCGCCGGATAATCGCGACCCTACACCGGAAGAAGTTGCGGATTGTGCGGAGTGGCTCGGTGAGCAGGTCGCGCTCATCGATCCGAAAATAATCGTTACGCTCGGGCGACACGCGCTCAATCGGTTTTTCCCTGGCGCAAAAATCTCTGAAGTGCACGGATGTGCCTTCCGTCGGGAGATTCCAGGGATAGGAACCCGGGTCTTCTATGTTCTCTATCATCCCGCCGCCGCACTCTATAACGGAGGGATGCGCGACACGCTGAAACAGGATTTCAAAAAAATTCCGAAAATCATCGAAAAAATAAAGAAAAACAATTAAAAAAGAAAGGCCCCGGACAGGATTTGCCTGCCGGGGGTTTCGAGTATCACTTGAACCGCTTGGAGGGGAGCGCTCCTTGTTGATGTTGATAGTGACTCGTCGGTTTCCGATCATAGTGGACGAGAGGAGCCTCTATCATCTGCTCGAAATGAAGGAGTCCGACAAGTTGCCTCTTCTGGACATAGAGATTTTCCTGCGGCCATACCTCGAGCGTGATACGCCTGCCGACACCCTCACCGCCTACACCGTATCCCCAACCGGGATCGATATACCCTGCAGCATGGATACGGACCTCTCCGAGCCATGCGTGTGCAGGCACGACTTCGCATGCCATCCACGGAGGAACACGGACGCTCTCCATGGTCGAAAGGATGTAGAAATACCCCTTTTCAAGAAGAAGCCCACCACCGACATCGGCATACACCGACTCAAAATAAAGCTCTTTCTCCTGCTGCTCGGAATATTTCACTATCCGCCTATTTTCACGGCATCTCCAGCCTATCTGCACGCCTGGACGAAGATCCAAGCTCACCCCCACGGACCGATCCGATGTGAATGTACGGATTTTCTTCCATGGAATCGGCCTACCGTCTATCAAAAGAAGCGGCTCATGCTCCGTTTCATGGATATGAAGCAGCTCACTCGCAGAGAATCGGGTATCCTTGTTGAAAATACGCGCCTGTGCAAGTGTTTCACCCGAAGACATCTCTATCGGCATCTTCGTCGGTCTCGCAAGAAGCCAGGGAGTGACAAATCCTTCCATCCCGGAAGGAAGCGCGTCATACACATCGACACCGTCTATGATTACGCGGATGAGCCATGCATCCCGACCGCTTGAAGATTTCGGGTTGAAATGAGCATAATAGCCTGGTGGCAACAGAATACGAGCGCTCGTCTTGAAGCAATACGTCACTTCCGGCTCGAACGTCGTATCCTGAAAAGGCAGCTGTTTCGCCCGTGCTTTTCCCAAAAGCTTTTTTACGGATTGACCCCGTTTCGGAAGAATCGAGTATTCCAACCGATACGCCTCGATGACCGCAAGATCAAACGACGCCGGGTTTATATGGGTATCTGTCGGGGCATCCATCACTCCCAAAATATTCCCGTTTGCGATCAGTTCCCGCATCATTCCATCGGGCACAGCACCGAATCCTTTCATGATTCTCTCCTTCGATTGTAAAATGACTTCCGGAAATCCTAGCAGGATGCCGGTTTTTTGTACAGCGCGCGTTGTATCAGCGAGAAAACAACTGTGGGTCGGGAGGGAGTCGAACCCTCAATCCTTTCGGCATAGCATTTTAAGTGCCACGTGTATGCCAGTTCCACCACCGACCCGAGGGGATTATGAGAATATTTGAGGTCCGGGGCGGAGTTGAACCGCCATAAAGGGTTTTGCAGACCCACGCCTATCCGATCGGCCACCGGACCATCATTGCTTGTTCAGCCCAGGCATTGTAGTATGCTTTTCACCTTTTTATCAACCCTCTTGGGTTTCAATTCGAGATACTTTCTGTAAGTGTCAAATTTTCTTTCTACATACACTGGCCCTTTCACTCTTCCATACATCAGTTTGAAAATCTTTATGCTGTCGCTGCTTGAGTATGACAGCACGAACGATTTGTGACTATCGTATATGTTTAGCTGACTGGTATTTGTAGTCTCGTGTATTCGCAGTGCTAGACCATGCAAAAATATTTTACTTCCGCTTGTAAATACCGTGCTAAGTTTTTTCAAAATGCCCTTTTCAGTTGATAGGCGGACACAGCCATCGCCATCGAAATAGCCGCGAACAAAATGGCCGAGATATTTTTTCGGAACGGCAGGGAAGATGATGGTGAGTGACTTGTTCGGATACAGACCCAGCCTTGTCAGATCGTCATAGAGTATATGGTTTCCGATCCGCAACAAATACCCAATTCTCCCGTTTTTTGTAGTTGGCGCTTTTGGCACGATTGTGTGTTCGGAGCCGAGCCACTTGCGTATCTTCACGATATTCTCCCTCTCCACGCTCGATACTCGGACGTATTTCCCACGAATATATGATGCATCCTCAAGGCTTCCATCCGCATAGAGATATCCGAGTGTATACGCCATCTCTTGTGTCCATTTTTTAAAGAAGTCTTCGTTTACTTTATATTTTATTCCCATATATAGAAGGTTATGTCCTATACTGCAAATATATCATAAACAGCAGAAAAGACAAATACGCCATAACCCACAAAAAGTAAAACGCCCCGGCTTCATGCCAGGGCGTTTCGGTTTATGTGACTTTTTATTCGAACATCACTTCCGCGACGAGGTTGCGACGCCCGAAGGCGAATGCCTCTCGCTTCGTCTCGACATAGATATCGAAGTGGTTTCCCTTGATCGCACCACCGCGATCCTCACAGCGGAGCGTACCGACGCCTTCGATCGAAATCTTGGCACCGAACGGATACTCCGGAGGACAGGCGAGTGTCTGCTCCTTTTTCACGAGAAGACCCGACGCCGTCACTCCCTTGTCGTTTCCGCACTCGTCCGCCGAAGCGGTATAGGCGGAGGCGTTGACGATGAATTTCTCTTTCGGAAGATTTTTCCACTTTTCCGACTGTTTTTTCTTCCAATTCGCAAGAATTTTCTCCTCAGCGGTCATTTCGCGGCTCTGTTCCGAAAGGGCGCCGTCTTTCTGATCTCCGAATACGAGGGAGAGGAGAAAGGGGTCATTCCGGAAGTCGTAGCTGTTTTTTTGTGAAATCGTCAGTATTTCGCTGCGCTCCTGGTTGGTTTCGGCATTCGCGACGTTTGCAGAGAACAGGAGGCCTATTCCGATGACAAACGCCATGCGTTTACCACTCATACCGTACTTTCAAGAGTTATCCGGAGCGTATGAGGCTGCATCCCACCCGGGCTATCGCGAAAACTCGGATTTCTCCGGTCTTCATGATAACGGGAGAGTATAGCATGTTTTCAATTATCTGTCAAGTGTTGTAGCATCGCAGCGTCAAGTTGACACTTCCACATTCAGCCAATCTTTCCATTGGAGTTTTCCCATCCATACCCAACCCCCGGTGTTTCTTCCGGTAGTTGTAATAGTGCAGGAAGAGATTGAGTC
>JAGOTT010000004.1 GCA_018061645.1 Candidatus Moraniibacteriota bacterium | reverse complement strand
ACAATCCGTCCCGCCGAAGGCGGGAATCCGAATTCATTGGCGAAAACGGGCGAAACAGCGTGGGCGTGCCTACGGCACGCCCACTCCTTGGTTGGTTCTCAACCGCTAAGTTCCATTCTGGTGCCGCGGAGAGGACTTGAACCTCTACGGGATTACTCCCAAGAGCTCCTAAGGCTCTCGTGTCTGCCAGTTTCACCACCGCGGCATGTCATATATCTATGGAAGCATGGTCGCGCCGGATCCGAAGAGACCGATGAGGCGTCGGCTCTCTTCCGCGAGCGGTCCTTCGTCCGCATATTCTCCGTGGTGTCGGGTCGAATCGCCATACGTCTCGCCTTTTCGGTCGAGGTGCATGTTTATGAGCACGTCCGATCCCTCCGTCTTCGCATAGCAGTGGAAACGGGGGAACCCCGACCGCCCGAACGTCCTGACAAAACTTGATTCCTTGCCCTCGCGTCGCTGGAACGCATATCCCGCACGCCGGAGCAACGTCACCGGATTCTCCCCCGGGTTTTTTATGAGAATCTTCATGTCGGAATTGTCCTTGTCGGGGCACCGGGAATCGAACCCAGACCACACGCACCCGAAGCGTGCGTACTACCACTATACTATGCCCCGAAAATATCTTTGGAAGCCCGGGTTACACCCCCTTCGGGGCCACGACAGTCCCCCGGACTGTCGGACGATAATGGTTATTATCGTCCCCGAAGCGTGCGTAATACCACTATACCACACTCCGATTTAAGAATTGCAGATTGATGATTGCAGATTGCAGATTAAAAAAACACACGTTCGCCGTCAGAGTCTTTCAATCTGCAATCTCCAATTTCAAATCTGCGATTACTCGACCCGATGCTTCTTTTTCGTATTCCGATCGTCTTGCTCCCGCCGGTCATCGATCATCTCTTTCGCTTTCTCGCGGAGCGCGCCGATTTCCTCCGAGGAGAGTTTCCGAGCGCGGGCGAGCAGGTGTTCCTTCGTGTTCTTCTCCGGATTTTCTATCACTTCCGAAAGGAGGACGTCAAGGATGGCACCGATTTTCGGCCCCGGTTCCATGCCGAGACCGTCCAAAAGGTCGTTTCCATGGATGGCGAGCATCTTGACCGAAATCGGGTCTTTCGACACCCTGTCGATCATGTACTCGAGATGGCGAAGCTTGTACGGTTTCGCTTTCGGAACACCGGATCCCAGTCTATCACCGATTCGTACGGCCATCAAGTCGGCCATATTTTCCAATCCAACCCGGCGGACAAGCCGACGAACGGAACTCTCGGTCACTTCGCCGACGTTGTAGTAGAAGAGATGATTATCGACAAGGAGTACCGCCTTTTCGACCATGTTCTTCGGATAGCGGAGTCGTGTGAGGATGATCCGGGTCATCCGCGCGCCGACGTGGTCGTGATTGTAGAAGGTTGACCGGTATCCGTTCCCGCGCTTCGTCCGCGGCTTCGCGACATCATGAAGCAGTGCGGCGAGCCGGACCTCGAGTTTTTCCGACGGGCAGGTATGAAGCGCGCGGAGGTTGTGCTCCCAGACGGTATAGACGTGGTGGAGGTTCTGCCCGACACCTATGCCTTCCTCGAGCTCGGGGAGGATATGGCGGAGCAGCCCCGTCTCGTTGAGGAGTTCGACGCCCTCCGTTGGGTTTCGGGAGAGAATGATCGCCGAGAACTCGTCGCGAATCCGTTCCCATGAGACATGCGCTATGGAGCCGGCATGTTTTTTGATCGCTTCGAGGGTTTTCTCTTCGATTTTCCAACCACCATCCTTATTTTCTTTCTCTTGGTCCCTGTCGGCTTCCGGCTGTTCCTTGTTCGCGGGTTTTAAGAGTTCCGAAAAGAACCGTACCGCCCGGATCATCCGGAGAGCGTCTTCGCCGAACCGCTCATCGGCATTTCCTACCGCGCGGATGATCTTCTTCCTGATATCGTCGTGCCCACCGAACGGATCGGTTATTTCGAGTTCGGCTTCATTGGTTATTAGTTCTTGGTTCTTGGTGATTGCGCGAGCCGCGATTGCGTTCATCGTGAAATCGCGCCGGGCAAGGTCTTCTTCGAGAGTCGCGGCGAACGAGACCTTGTCCGGTCGGCGATTGTCCGAGTATCCGGTTTCCGTCCGATAGGTCGTCACTTCGACGATATCGTGTTTCCGATCCGGATTTCCGGACGAAAGAAACGGGACAGTCTTCACACCGACCGTTCCGAAATCGTTCTCGTAGAAACTGTCGGGGAAAAGCGCGAGGATCTTGTCCGGAGTGGCATCGGTCGTGATGTCCCAATCCTTTGGTTCGCGTCCCAAAAGAAGATCGCGGACGCACCCGCCGACGATGTGCGCAGAAAAACCCGCTTTCGTGAGCGTTTCCAGTGTCTCGATGACAGGGGAAGGGATTTGGTATTGCATATCTCGGGAGCAGAATGTCAAAATCCAAATGACAAATATCAAATCAAGTCAAAATGACACAATCCCAAAAAACGCATGGCGCGATTTCTGGAATTTTGGTTTTGATTTGGCATTTGAAATTTGAGCTTTGATTTTCTAGAGGCTCCGCCTCTTGGATTCCTCCTTATAGGCGATGAGCGTGTCACCCTGCTCCACCTTCACGTTTCCCTCGAAGACGAGTCCGCATTCGTTTCCTTGGCCGACTTCCTCCGCATTTTCCTTGTTCTGCTGGAGATTTCCCATCTTCCCCTGGCCGATGATCTCGCTTCCGCGTTTCACCTCGAGCAGCGCGCCTTTCACCATTTTCCCTTCGGCGACGCGTCCGCCGAGGATCTGGTCGCGCTTTCCGGTCTTGAAGACGGCGAGCACACTGAGCCTCCCGTGATCCGTCCGGATGATCTCCGGAGGGAGGAGATCGGAAAGGCGTTCCTTCGCCCGGTCGACGAGTTTATAGATGATATTGAAGGTTTCGATGGTCGTTCCGCTTTTTTCGGCGATGCGTTTCGCGACGGCGGTCGGTTCGACGTTGAATCCGAAGACCATGGCTCCGGCGCTTTCGGCCAGGCGGATATCCGATTCGGTTATGGCTCCTACTCCGGAGGCGATTTCCTCGAACGCCGCCTCGTCGGATTGGATGGAGGAAAGGATCTGTCCGATGGCTTCGAGCGATCCCTGGACATCCGCCTTGAGGACGTAGCAGAGTTTTTTCTGGGTATTTTCGGTTTCTCCCGTTTCCGTCGCGGCCATCTTTCCATGGGCGACGACCTGCCGAGACCGTGCGCGCGCGGCGACCTTGCCGCTTGCGACCGAGACGACATCGTTCACGGCGGGAGCGTCATGGAATCCGAAAATGGTTGCCGGAACGGACGGGCCGGCCGCCTCGATGCTTTTTCCGGTGTAATCCTCCATGTGTCGGATGCGGCCGAATGCCGATCCGGAGACGATATCCTGTCCGACCTTGAGCGTCCCGGTGCGGACGAGCGTGGTCGCGACCGGTCCCTTCTGCGGGTCGAGATGGGATTCGAGGACGATGGCGAGCCCGTCGCGTTTCGCGTCGGCGGCGTACTCCTCGACTTCCGCCACGAGGAGGATGTTGTCGAGCAGCTTGTCGATGCCGATATTCTGTTTCGCGCTTATCTCGGAGCAAAGGACCTTTCCTCCCCACTCCTCGATGAGAATGTCGTGTTCGGCGAGCTCCTGCTTGATCTTCGCGGGGTTCGCATCGGGTTTGTCGATCTTGTTTATGGCGACGATGACGGGGAATTCGCGCTCCTTGAGATAGGAGATGACCTCCTTGGTCTGCGGCTGGACGCCATCGTCCGCGGCGACGACGAGGATGGCGATATCCGCGAACGAGACGCCGCGCCTGCGCATCGCGGCGAACGCCTCGTGACCCGGTGTGTCGATGAACGTTATATGTTTCCCTCGTTTTTTGACCTGGTAGGCTCCCAGGTGCTGGGTGATGCCGCCAGCCTCGCCGGAAGCGACGCTCGCCTTGCGGATCGTGTCGAGAAGGGTCGTTTTTCCGTGATCCACGTGACCGAGGATGGTGACGATGGGTGCGCGCGGCTCGAGTTTCTTTTCCGATTTCTTTTCCTCTTCGCAGAGGACGAGAAGCCCCTCGAGATCGAGCGGTTTTTCTCCGGAGCCCTTCTCTTCGCGAAGCGAAGCCTCGAATCCGAGCTCGCCCCCGATGATGCTTGCGGTGTCGAAATCGATTTCCTCGTTTATGGTCGCGAGAACGCCGTTTTTCATGAGTTCGGTGATGACACGCGAAACGGGGAGTCCGAGCAGTTCGGAAAACTCCTTGACGCTTACGATCGCCGGTATCTCGACGGGCTTCTTTTCCTCGATAGTGGTTTCGTCCATGATATTTTTCAAACTTATGCTTTCCTGGTGAACGCCTCGGAATGTCTCTTCGCCGCCGCCGCGATGACCTGTTTCTCTTCGGCTGTGAACGGATATTCCTTGCTTTCTCCGCCCTGTACGACCGGTTTCGCGTATATCCGTGTTCCTTCGCGTGTGTGGAGCGAAGAAAGGACGAACCCGGTGTTCTTTCCGTTGAGAAGCGCGACCGTGAAACTATGGTTCCCACCGACTTCCTTGAACGGATTGAACCGGAGAATCTCGGCCTTATGGATACTTTCCTGACCGAGCAGATACAACCGTTCGGCGACATCGTAGAGTTCCTGGACTTCCCGGTCGAGCTCGATGATGGATTCCTTCTGTTTCAGGATGACCGTTTCCAGATCCGAACCCTTCTTTCCGGAAAAAAGCGAAGCGAGCTCTTTCTTCATCGTGCGCACCTGAAAAAAGAGAAGCAGGAGAGCGCAAAAGAGCAGGATTCCGAGCGTAGCCGCTCCTGCGGAGAGAAAAAAAAGAAACTGAGGCGAAAGGATGTCTCCCATAGGCTCTGGGTCGAGCCTACCATGATATTTCGCCAGTGTAAAGGGAAAAATCAATTGCGGAAAGGGAGAGATTCGAACTCTCGATACCCTTTCGGGTATGCCGCTTTTCGAGAGCGGTGCCTTCAACCACTCGGCCACCTTTCCGTTATTCTTCCTCCAGAACAGTCTTCAACAACCATTTTATTCTTTCTCGCCCTTTTCCGCTTTTCAGAAATCTTTCTTCTCTGATAGCATCGCCTTTGTTCGAGAATACTTCATAGTATATCAGTTTCCACGGAATGAGGTTTTTTGTAAAGGGAACTGATCCAGAATTATGCTCTTTCAACCTCCTTTTCAAATCACCCGTTACGCCTTTGTATAGCCGCTTATTTTTCTCGCTCTGGAGAATGTAAACGTAGTACATGCTATTTAAGTCACTCCCAGCCCAAGGCTGGTCCGCCTTGGGCGGAGGCCACGCTTCCAGACTGGTACTTTGCCTTCACTTGTTGTACAATATTTATGGGATTCGGGCAATACGCATGCCTCATTTCCCGAATATAAAAAAATCACTCCGTAGTATGCTTCCATCCACATTCGTCGATCCGAAGTCGGTCGTCCGTTCCTTGCCGATGGCGCCGAGAGGCGTCGTCGCGGATTTCGGTTGCGGTGCAGGATATTTTTCCGTCGAGTTCGCGAGGGCGGTCGGAGACGACGGAGAAGTGATCGCCATCGATGTCCTCCCGTCGGCGCTCGAGGCGATGGAAAGCCAGATCAAGACGCTCGGAATAAAGAACATCCGGACGAAGCGGGCGAATCTGGAGCGCGAGGGTGGTTCCGGCCTTCAGCCGGGGACGGTCGACTGGGTCGTCGCGAAAGATATCCTTTTTCAGAACCAGAACAAGGAAGTTATTCTCCGGGAAATCGCCCGGGTTCTCCGGTCGGGCGGACATGCGCTCGTCATGGAATGGAGCCCCGAGTCGCCGAGCGTCGGGCCGGATGCCGGGTCGCGGTTGTCCGCGGACGCGCTCAAGGAACTGCTTGCGAAATCCGGGCTGCGCGTGGAACAGGAGATTCCGGTCGGCGCATTCCACTACGCGTTTCTTGTCACGAAATAGCATTTTTTCCTATGAAATTTTCGCGTATCGCTCCTTTTGTCGTCATTCCGCTACTCGCGCTGTCCCTGTCCGGATGCGGAGATGAAAAGCCTGTTCCGTACAGTGTCGATCTCGAGGTCTGGGGGGTATTCGATGATTCCGCTGCGTACAGCGATGTGTTTCGGGCATATCGGGAATTGAACGAAAGCCACATCGGAAATATCTCTTATCGGAAAATGTCCGAGGATACCTATCGGGACGATCTCATCCGTGCGTTCGCGGAAGGGAAAGGCCCGGATATCTTCATGATCCGGAACTCATGGCTGCCGTTATTCGAGAACCTCATCGCCCCGGCTCCGGATTATCAGACAAACGAGAAGGAGTTCCGCGAGGCATTTGTCGATGTCGCTGCGGACGACTCCATCGTCGACGGGAAGATATACGCTGCTCCACTTTCCGTCGATTCGCTTGCACTCTATTATAATAAGGATATCTTCGATGCGGCGGGCATCACTTCACCGCCAGCGACGTGGGACGAGCTCCTGCTCGATACGAAGCTGCTCAATCAGGTGGATCCGTACGGAAACATTACTCAATCCGGTGTCGCGCTCGGAACGGCAAAGAACATCAACCGTTCCACGGATATCCTTCTGGCCATCGCTTTGCAGCGCGGATTGGAAATCCGTCCCGATACATTCCGGAACGAGATGAGAATTTCCGACGAATCGGTATCCAAGTCCCTTGATTTTTATGCGCAATTCGGTAGGGTTGGGTCGGAGTACTACTCCTGGAACCCGAGACAGCATTACTCTCTCGACGCCTTCTACGAAGGTACGCTCGGGATGATGATCAACTACTCCTGGCACGCCGATACGATCCGGAAGAAGAACGCAAAACTCGATTTCGCAGTCGCACCTTTGCCGCAAACTTCCGGGACACAACCGTCGAATTATGCGAACTATTGGACTTTCGTCGTCGCGAAAAACAAACAAGAACCGACTATCCTATTCGATGAGAAGCCATCCTTTCCTGCCGGACGGTATAACCTGATTCGGATCCATGAGTCGTGGCAGTTCCTCCATTATCTCGTATTCCCGCATCTGTCGAAGACTATTACGCTTCGGAACCCGCTCTCTCCGAATCTCTCGGCAAATATCCCTGTCGGCGTCGATCCGGCATCCATGTATCTCGAAGTAACCAAGAAACCTGCGGCACGGCGCGATCTCGTCGAGAAGCAGAAGAATGACCAGTGGCTCTCGCCGTTTTCATACGGAAATCTTATCGCGAAAAGCTGGCGTCCGGGAGATATCGAAAAGGCAGAGGGAATTCTCGCGGAAGCAATGGATGCCGTGAGCCGTGGTGAAAATACGCCACAGGATGCGCTTCAAGCAACTGAAAATCAGATTGGTCTTCTTAAATAGAAACAACTGTTAACGTTTCAGTATGAGCGTAAAAAAACAATTTGGTATACTCGTGGTTTTCCTTTCGCTGTTTGTGACAATCATCGCGCCTGCGCCGGTTCATGCCGGACTCGTCCCGTGTGGCGCGAACAAAGATGATCTCGCCACACCGTTGTACGACGAAGCCAGGCCATGCACGCTGTGCCATATCGTGGAAGGCATCTCCCATCTCATAGTCTATATCCGCGATATCATGGTGTTCATCGCGCTCGCGGTCATCACGGCGATGGGGATCATGTATATCGTTTCCGCCGGAAACAGCGGAATGATGGAGACTGCGAAGAAAGGCATATGGGCGTCGCTTGCCGGTGTCGCTATCATCCTGCTTGCCTGGGTCGTGGTAAACACGATCATGTACGTGGTGTTCGACGTGAGCGCGGGAAACGTCGTCGTTCTGCAAAACTTTTCGATCTTGAACGGATTCCAATTCAATTGTGAAGCGGCCCTATGATTTTTTCCGGGACACTCACTTTTATGAATGTCGCTCATGCCGCCGGCGTCATCGAGGACGCGACGCCGATTGCGGAAGTCTTGACGAACGCGCTTTCGTTCCTGTTGTCCATTGCCGGAATTCTTGGTATACTTTCGCTGGCGGTCTCGGGAGTTCTCTATATGACCGCAGGCGGCGATGAGCAGCGTTCGGAAATGGCGAAAAGGGCTGCGCTTTTTTCGGTGATGGGAATAGCCACGGTGCTCGCCGCGCTTGTCATCGTGACGCAGGTCGCGAAATTCTTCTGAAGTTTCTTTTTTGGAAACGAATAAACATAAAAGGAAAGGAGGTGAGTGATATGAAAAAATTGTTCATGTATGCCATGGCGGCGATGCTGGTATTTGCTCCTATGGCGGTTTCGGCACAGTTCGGAACGATTGATAGCACTGGAACGACGCTGTCCACCGTCGGTTCTAACGCGGAGATGTCAAATCTGACGTTCGGACAGATCATCAATCTCATACTCAACTGGCTTATTGGCATCCTCGGTATCGGTGCGATCATCTCGTTTGTCATCGCCGGTATCCTGTATCTCACCGCAGCTGGAGACGAAGCGAAGACCGAGAAGGCGAAGTCCATGATGACGTATGCGATCATCGCGGTCGTCGTTGCTTTGATCGGCTTCATAGCCATCAGATTGGTGACGAATCTTGTCGGTGGTGGTACGATTGGAACTGGAAACGTCATCTAGTAATAAGATTTCAAGTTTTCAGATTGCAAAGACAACCCCGTTTCTGCGGGGTTGTTTTTTTTGTGCGAGGCGGTATACTGGATTCGTGAGTTTCCCACGATTGCGAAAAAATTTCATGAATATGAAAAACATCATAACGATAACACTTGTCTTTTTTGTCGGTGTCTTCGCTCTTCAGTGTCCTGATGTTTTCGCTATTTCGGCTTTGGCCGATTGTCCGAACGGAGGGGCAGGTTACACGCTCGTGAGCGGCGTCTGTGTCCCGTCGACCGCATCAACCGGGCTTTCGGCTGCGTCCCCGGGGTCGATCATCGTCAAGGTCGTCAACTGGCTCATGGGAATCATCGGTATCATCGCTATACTTATGTTCATCGTGTCCGGATGGATGTACCTGACAGCCGCCGGAGACGAAAAGAAGACCGAAACCGCCAAGAGTAACATCACATATACGATCATTGGTGTGGCGGTCGCGCTCACGGCGTTCATCATCGTACGACTTGTCGCGAACCTTATGGGAGTGAATGCGGCAGGAGTAGGGGCAGTCATCTGATTTTCCGGGAAGGTAAAGTTTTTTTAGGTTGATTATCGTATGAAAAAAATATTTCAAGCGGCGGGGGTTGTGGCGGCGTTCGCGTTTTTTCTCGTGCCGACCTCGGTAGATGCTGCTGTTGGGGCAGCGTGCAATAATGCTACGTCTGCTGGGACATGTCAGATGGCCTGTCCAGGCGCTCCTCTCGCGGCTCCTCTTACGGTTGCTTGCGGGGCGGGGGAGTCGTGCTGTCCTGCAGCTGCTGCGGCCGCTGCAGGCACTATCCAATTTGTTAATCCGCTTTCCTTCACGACGGTGCAGGGAGTGACCGGCCAGTTCCTTACCGCGCTCCAGGGAATCATCGTGACGCTCGCGCTCGTCTTCCTCGTGCTCGGCGGCGTGCTCTATGTCATTTCCGGCGGGGATGAAGGGAAGATAAAGACCGCCAAAGGCGCCATCACCGCCGCGATGATCGGTCTCGCGATCGGTATCGCCGCACCGAGTTTTCTCAAGGAAATCGGAACCATCCTCGGGTGGGGCGGCGCCGGTCAACCGGCGGCGGTCACGAATGCTACCGCGCTCGGGGCTATCCTTCGGAATATCCTCAATTTCCTCCTCTCGATGGTCGGTATCCTCGCCATCATCATGCTCGTCATCGGCGGACTCATGTATTTCGCGGCGGCGGGCGACGAGAAGCGCGCCGATACCGCCAAGTCGATCGTGAAGTTCTCCATCATCGGCATCGCGGTCGCGCTTGCGTCGCTCGTCATCGTGACCCAGATCGCGAAATTCTTCTAGTATCGAAAAAAGGTAAAAAAAGAGGCGGCTTGGAATTGATCCAGCCGCCTTTCTGCATGCTGTTAGTTTTTGAGCCGGAAGAGAACCAGTTGGTCCCCTTTTGCCAGCCACTGACCGCTTCGGAACAGATCCTCCTGTTCGAACGTCAGGTTGAACGACGGTGTCGCACATCCGTTCTTCCCAATCGTTACCGGTTCGTCGTGTCCCGATCCGTTCAGCATGAACCCGAACGGCCGGTAGTCTTGTCGACGGAGTTGGTCGTTTCTGGCGATCTGATCGGCGCGTCCGGTGAGGGCGACCGTCGATGTCCCTGGTTGACCGCTTTGACTGATGCCAAGACGGGAACCTTCGGACACTTCCAGCCGGTACTCTCCGGGGGGTATACCACAAACCTTTTTTTCATCCGCAATGTTTTGCGGAATCTTGTACTCGATCGTAACCACCCCGAGACGTTCCTCGACGAAGCTTACGACGCGCTTGTGGATCGGCTTGCTGTTTGCCGCGAACGCGAGCTGTCGTTTCTGCTCGTCGGTCAACTCGCCCTTCTTCGCTTTTTCAGCGAACCCGCCTTGCGTTGCGATGTACGCTGCGTCGTTTCGATCCAGCTGCGTCGCGTTCTGTTCAAGCAATGTTTCCGCTACTTTTTCCGTTTCACTCGGGGTGTAGGTGGAGTACATCTTGAAGAAGACCATGATCCCGGAGACGAGAAGAATCGCGAACGTGATGCGACGGTACCATGTATTCCCTCTGGCAAAGAGCGCCGACCAGAATCCGAACCCGGTGAGGACGACGAGCGCCGGCAGAACCAGCGTCGGGTCGCTTATCGGGAACGTGCCCAGGACGACGAAGAGTACCGTTAGGAAGAAAAACACATGCGCGACTTGGTGAGCGGTCGCTTCGATCGCCGCCCATCCGGCTCCGAGGAATTTCTTGAGTTCGAAGTCGGGCAGTCCGGCGAAGCCCTTAGTGAGGACGTCGCTGGTTTTGAAGTTCGGCAGGCCGCTTGTAAGCGAACCGATACCGAACACCGAGAGGACGATCACCGGTTTCGTCAGGAAGAATATCCCGGCGAGCAGTGCGACCGTGGCAAGGATGAAGTTGAACCCGGGGAATCCGACCAGATTGGCGAAGACCCCGAGCATGACGACGAAGGTGCCACCGACGATCGTCCAGAGGACGACGGTCTGGTGCCACTTGTTTGCCCACTCCAGCGCCTTTTCAGCCTGGGTTGTCGCTGCTGTCACGAAGCTCATTTTCTTTCTCCTATTTCAAGAACTGAATGAGACTCATGGCGGCGATCATCGCCGCCATGAGGCCGATGATGATGCCGAGTGCTTTCGGTTTGGCGTGCAGGATGCGATCCCGTTTCGCTTGTTTCAGCTCGCGACGGTCGCGGGCGGTCTTGGAAACGAGCGCATCCGAGAGATCTTTTTCGAGATCCTTGTCGGGTTTGCCTGTATCCCGTCCGCGAACTACCTCGTCGTATTCGTTCCCAAGGAACAAATGATACGACGCGAGCTTGGCTTTGTGGGAAACCTCTTTCGCCAACTCTTTCCCTTTGCCGAACAACTCCTCGGCCTTCCGTTTGAGCGAGTCCGTCGAAAGGAAGCCACTTTTTTCGAGATGGTCGATGACCGAATCAATAACATCGGCTTCGGTTTGTCCCGCACCTATGAGATCGATGGTGACTTCATGGAGGCGTGTCAGATACAGGATCCGCGAATCCTTGTCCGGATCAAACCGGGTGTCGGTTCTCTTGGTCGTCGTTTCCTTTTTCGCGCCGCCGCCCTTGCCTCCCTGTCCCTGTTGTCCGGGGACGGTTTTCTCGATCACCTCTTCGGTGATCTTGTTCGGCATGAGGAGTGTCCCGATGCGGAACGAGTCGGCGCGGCTTCCTTCGTCGGCTTTGTCTTTCTCGCTCATCCGGTCGGTAAGCTTCCGGACGGTCTTGTAGACATCGAGAGGAAGCAGTGAGAGAATATATTCCCAGTACGAATTGTCCACTTGCGTGAACTTCTCGGTGAAGAGGTTTGTCGGGAGGTCTTTATCGGTTTTTGCCGAATCGGATCCATCCGCCTTCTTCTCTTCTGTCGTCGCTTTTCCTAATTTGCTCCCAAGCATCTGGAACAGATCAAGCAGCGACATGAAATGTATGTCATTCAGCCATTTGAACATGGTTTTTCTCCTGTGGTCTATAAAATTTTCAATGTGCCCGTCATGGGTGGTGCCTAGCGGGCTCCTTAATCCATAACGGTACAGTATAGCATATTTTTACGGAAAAGTCAAATATCAGTAACCGAATAATAGCTTCATAAAGCCATATTTCAGGAAAATGGCTCAAGTAAAGAAAAAAATAATTCAGAAAGAATCACAAAATTTCCCTTTTATAAAGCTAAAATATCGATACCGTTAACAAAAGTCTGCGGTCGTGGTATATTGTTTGCGGTTGGAGAATGTGGATATTATATTTGGAAAATCTTTAAAATTCTGGGTTGAGACGAATTTTGTATGGAAGAGAATATGGAGTTTGCCGAAGCTGATTCGCTTTCGGAAAAGAAAGAAAGACGTCTTGAAATACAGAAGATGCTGCTTTTCGGTGTCGCTGGAGCCGGATTACTTGCGTCTGCTTTGGTGGCGCCGAATGTCATCGGAGCGATCGGTAAGCTGTATGTAATGACGAAAGACGAAGAACGCGGATATCGGAGCTATGCAAAAACCGCTATCGGACGGCTCAAAAAGAAGGGGTTTGTGGAAACGGTTCATGAGAATGGGAAGATATTTTACCGATTGACGGAAGCAGGGGAGAGGCAGCTTCTCAAATATCGTCTGAAGGAAAATGCTCTCAAGAAAAAACGATGGGACGGCAAGTGGCGGTTAGTCATATTTGATATACAGGAAACCCGCCGATATGCACGTGATCGTTGGCGCGATGAGATCGCGAGTTTCGGGTTCATCCGGTTGCAAGACAGCGTCTGGGTATCGCCGTACGAGTCGGAGGAGCTTGTTTCACTGCTCAAAACTGAATTCCATGTCGGCCGTGACGTGCTGTATATCGTGGCAGATTCTATAGAGAATGATCGGGAGTTGAAGGATCGTTTTGGAATCGAATCCTGACGCTGCTAGTTTGGGATATCCGGATACCGTTAACAAAAGTCTGCGACCGCAGACTTTTGTTAACGGTATCGATGCGGTCTGGGAACTAGAAAGAACTGAATCCGATGCTTGATATCCCATTTGTTTTCAATGGCTTCAACACCTCCGTTTTACGAGGCGAGGGTTCTATCTTTGCGGGTATCGTATGATGATAGTATTGATTATCTGGAGTCAGTCGTGTTTGACATTTCGTCCGTTTTCACCTATACTACGGGTACAGTTCTGATGGTGATGGATGGTTCGCTTGTATGGCGGGCCTTTTTTAATGAAAAATTGAAATCTCAAAATGAAAAATTGTCGAATCCGCCAAAAGCGGATACCTGAATTTTTCGCTTTGATTTTTTAATTTTAAAGTTTCCATTTTATGGCGAAGAGGAAAATAGTCGAGGAGAAGCCGGAGGAGCAGGAGAGTCTCTCCGGACGGCTCGGGGAGTTCGGAAGTGCGATCATGCAGATCGTCGATGAGAAGGGCTTACCGAAGGAGAAGGTGATCGAAGTGGTGGAAGCCGCCCTCTCCGCCGCATACAAGAAGGACTACGGCAAGAAGAGCCAGGTCATCCACGCGAAGTTCGACGAGGTGACGAAAACCGCCGCGTATTTTCTCGTGAAGGAGGTCGTCGATGAGACGACCCGTGAATTCGTCCTGGAGACGGACGAGGACGCGGAGGCGAAAACCGAGGCGCAGGAGGCGGAGTTCCGTCGTTCGACCCGTATCGAGGATGAGGCGAAAGATGCTGTCGACGAGGATCGGCTTCCGCGATATAACCCGGAACGCGATCTGACCGTCGATGAGGCGAATCTCTGGAAGAAGGGCGCGAAGGTCGGCGATATCGTCGAGATCAAACTTCCCCCGCACGAGGATTTCGGGCGTGTGGCGGCACAGACCGCGAAGCAGGTCATCATCCAGCGGCTCCGCGAGGCGGAACGGCAGACCATGTACGACGAGTATAAGGATCGCGAGGGCGAGGTCGTTTCCGGCATGGTCCAGCGCGTCGAGGGGCGCAACGTGTTCGTCGATCTCGGGAAATCCGTCGGTATCCTGTTTCCGTCGGAGCAGGTGGAAGGCGAGAGCTATCGCACCGGTCAGCATATCAAGGTCCTCATTTCCCGTGTCGCGGAGGATCCGAAAGGTCCCGGTATCGTGCTGTCACGGTCGCATCCGGACATGGTGCGGCATCTCTTCTCGCTCGAGGTCCCGGAGATATTCGCGGGAACCGTCGAAATCAAGGCGATCGCCCGCGAGGCGGGAGCACGCACGAAGATCGCCGTCTCGACCAATCAGGAAGGCATCGATCCAATCGGCTCCTGCGTCGGACAGAAAGGCACCCGTGTCCAGGCGGTGATCGACGAACTCGGCGGCGAGAAGATCGACATCATCGAGTGGAACGAGGATTTCGAGAAGTTCGTCACCGCGGCGATGAGCCCGGCGAAAGTCGTCTCCGTCCTGGTACATGATGACGAAAGCGGGAAGCGCGCGAAGGTGGTCGTCCCGGACGATCAGCTGTCGCTCGCGATCGGCAAGCGCGGACAGAATGTCCGTCTCGCCGCGAAACTCGTTTCCTGTCGGATCGACGTCGTCTCCGCGACCGAAGCCGGTGTCGGTGCCGTTTCCATGGAGGAAGCCTCTGCCGATGCCGACGAAGTCCCTGCCGAGTCCGTTGCGGAAACGGCTGAACCGACGGCAGCATCTCCGGAAGCCGATTCCGAAAAGAAATCGGAATAGTCCGTTCCGAAGACTTCATTCTTCATTCATAATTCTTCATTCTTCTCCACTATGAACCTCTGGCACGAAATCTCATCCGGTGACAAGACTCCGGACATCATCAACGTCATCATCGAATGTCCCAAGGGCACGAAGAACAAGTATGAGATCGACAAGGAAACCGGCCTCATCAAGCTCGACCGCGCGATGAAGACGAGTCAGGACTACCCCTTCGACTACGGATTCGTCCCGCAGTCGCTCTGGGACGACGGGGACGCGCTCGATGTCGTCCTTCTTACGACCTATCCGCTTGCCTGCGGCATTCTCGTCGAGGCACGGCCGATCGCGGTCATGGGAATGGTCGACTGCGGCGAGGGCGACGACAAGATCATCGCCGTGCCGAAAAGCGACCCGCGATGGGACGAGGTGAAGAACCTTTCCGATATCAACACGCATACGCTCAAGGAGATCCAACATTTCTTCGAGACCTACAAGTCGATCGAGAAGGGGAAGACGGTCACGGTGAAGGGTTTCAGAGGAAAGAAAGACGCGCTTGCGGCGGTGAAGAAAGGACTCAAACTATATGCGGACAAATTCAAAAAGTCCGCATAATGCCAAAATCCAAATAACAAATTTCAAATCAAGTCGGAAAATCCGAAATTTGAAATTCTGTCATTCGGCATTGGTTTGAAATTTGAATTTTGATATTTGAACTTTTTACGAATATGGATATCAAGGTGACAAAGCTGCCGAAATCACGGGTCGAGATGGAAATCTCGGTTCCGTGGGACGAGTGGAAAGGCGAGATCGACCATGCCGCGCAGCATCTCGCGAGCGAGATCAAGGTCGAAGGATTCCGTCCCGGGAAGGCGCCGCGCGCGATGCTCGAGAAGCGTCTCGGAAAGGCGACCGTACTCATCGAGGGGGCGGAACACGCTATCGATCATCTATATCCGGCGGCACTCGAACAATCGAAGGTGGACGCGATCGGGAAACCCGAGGTCCGTCTCGATGAAGTGAAGGACGGCGAATCGCTCCGATTCACGGTGACGACCGCGGTCATGCCGGATGTCACGATCCGTCCGTGGGAAAAGAAAGTGAAGTCCGTGAACGAGGATCATCGGAAGGCGAAGCACGAGGTTTCCGCGGAGGATGTCGAGAAGGCGCTCCGCGATATCGCCGAATCCCGCGCCAAGCAGGTAGCGGTCGCGCGTGAGGCGAGGGAGAGCGATGTCGTTCTCGTCGATTTCGTCGTGCGGCAGGGTGGCGTGCCGATCGAGGGCGGAACGAGCAAAAAACACCCGATCGTTCTCGGAAAAGGCGCTTTCATCCCCGGATTCGAGGAGGCGATTCTCGGTATGAAAGAAGGAGAGGAAAAAACGGTCAGTCTCACGTTTCCGGAGAAATACCATATCGGGATGCTTGCCGGAAAGCCGGCGGATTTCCATGTGAAAGTGATCGGCGTGCAGGAACGTCAGATACCGGAACTCGACGACGCGTTCGCATCCTCACTCGGTAAATTCGAGAGCATCGCGAAACTTCGTGAGAACGTGGCCGAGGGAATGCGGATAGAGAAGGAGAACGAGGCCAAGGAGAAGCGCCGCATCGCGATCCTCGAGGCCATTCTCGGGGAAGCGGAAGCCGAAATCCCCGAGGCGCTCGTCGAGGGGGAGCTCCGACGCATGATTTCCGAGTTCGGAAGCCAGGCGGCGATGGCGGGAATGACCCTTGAGGATTATCTCGCCCGCGGAAAGAAGACCGAGAAGGATCTCGCGAACGAATGGCGCCCGCAGGCCGAGAAGCGGATACTGTCCGGACTCGCGCTCGATATGATCGCCAAGGAGAGGGAGATCGAGGCGGTCCAGGAAGAGATCGAAGCGGAGATGAACAAGGTGCTCGCGTACGCGAAGAGCATCGAAAAGGCGGAAAAGGATCTCGATCTTGCCGCGATCTACGATGCCGCTCGGTCGAGGCTTCGCAACGAGAAACTCTTCGAGCTCTTGGAGAATCTTTAACAGAGACAAGGAACAAGGAACAAGGAACAAGGAACGCAAAGATTCCCATGTCGCCTGTCCCGTGTCGCCTGTCACGACAGCGGTATGCAAAACAACTATCTCATCCCGATGGTCGTCGAGAAGACGAGCATGGGGGAGCGGTCGTACGATATCTATTCCCGGCTCCTCAAGGACAGGATCATCTTCCTCGGGTCGCCGATCGATGACGACGCGGCGAATATCGTCATCGCGCAGCTCCTCTTCCTCGATTCGCAGAGTCCGAAGGAGGATATCCGCATGTATATCAACTCGCCCGGCGGGTCGGTGACTTCGGCGCTCGCGATCTATGACACGATGCAGTATGTCCGTGCCGACGTCTCGACGATCTGCGTCGGGCTCGCGGCTTCGGCGGGTGCAGTGCTGCTTGCGGCGGGTGCGAAGGGCAAGCGCATGGCGCTTCCGAACAGCGAAGTGATGATCCATCAGGTGCTGGGAGGAGCCCAGGGACAGGCGACGGAAGTCGAGATTCATGCCAAACATATCCTCAAGACCCGCGACCGGCTCAATCGGATGCTCGCCAAGCACACCGGACAAAAACTCGCGAAGATCGAGAGGGACACCGACCGCGACTACTTCATGTCGGCGGACGAGGCGAAGATCTACGGAATCGTGGACAAGGTAATTTCATAGAGCAGGGGACAAGGAACAAGGAACAGGGAGCAGGGAACGAAAAAACAGGTGGAAGCCTGTTTTTTTAGTGCGCGTCATCCCGTCCTATTTTTTGGCCCCTTGCATCTTTTATCATGCATCACTCATCTTTTATTGCAGCATCGACAGGAGGCTTGATCCGTTCATTTCCGTCGGTTGCTCTATCTCCATGGCATCAAGCACGGTCGGAGCGACATCGGAAAGGAGTCCGCGGACCTCGTTCTGCTCGCGCATCATGGTTCCGGCATCCTTTTCCCGGTGGTTTTCCGGAGTCGCGTACCAGAGGGGAATCGGGTTCGTCGAATGTTCGGTGTCTATTTCTCCGGTCGAGGCCTTCTTGAGCTCTTCCGCGTTACCGTGGTCGGAGGTGATCATGATGGCTCCTCCCGCCTTGAGTATCGCCGGGATGAGAAGCGCGAGACACCGGTCGGTCGCTTCGAGCGCCTCGATGGTCGCCTCCTCGTTTCCGGTGTGCGCCACCATATCCGGATTCGCATAATTGACGAGTATGAAATCGTACTGGTTCTCCTCGACCGTCCGGATGACGGTTTCCGTGACCTCCGCCGAACTCATCTCCGGAACCGCATCGAACTTCGATACGGTCGGGGACGGGATAAGGAGCCGGTCTTCTCCCGGGAATGCGCGTTCCTTGCCTCCATTGAAGAAATACGTGACATGGGCGTACTTCTCGGTTTCGGCGATACGAAGCTGTTTCTTTCCGGCATTCGAAAGTGTTTCTCCGAGACTGTTCACGACTTTTTCCGGGGGGAACGCGATACCGGTGACCGGCAGGTCGCGTTCGTATTCGGTCATGGTGACGAAGTGGATGTCCGGAAACTTCGGTCGGTCGAATTTCTCGAAGCCGGGGAGCGTGAATGCCTTGGTCATTTCCCGTGCCCGATCTTCCCGGAAATTGAAATATATGACCGAGTCCTTCGGTTCGATGAGGGTGATCGGCTTCCCGTTCTCATCGACCACGACTCCTGGTTCGATATATTCGTCCGTTATTCCCTTTGCATAGGATTGCTCGAGATAGAGCGACGGGTCGGTGATCGGTTCCCCTTTCCCTTCGGTAAACATCCGGTACGCCTTCTCGATCCGATCCCAGTTGTTGTTCCGGTCCATGGCCCAATTCCGGCCGTTTACGGTGGCGATCTTTCCGATGCCGATCATCATCATCTCCCGTTCGAGATCGCGGAGATGCTGGGTTCCCGCTGTCGGCGGTGAGTCCCTGCCATCGGTGAACGCATGTACGAACACCTGGTCGAGACCCTCGTTTTTCGCGATCCGGAGCAGCGCGGAGAGATGTTCCTTGCTCGAATGGACGGATCCGGCGCCAACGAGCCCCATGAGGTGCAGTTTTCCTCCGTTGTGCTTCACGTTGTCGATCGCGGCGAGAATAGCCGGGTTTTTGAAGAAACTGCCGTCCTGGATGGAGAGCGCGATACGGGGGAGGTTCTGGTAAATGACCCGTCCGGCGCCCATCGTCATGTGCCCGACTTCGCTGTTTCCGGCGGTATTCCAAGGCAGCCCGACGGAAATGCCGGACGCCTGGAGCGTGGTCAGTGGATAGAATCGGTTCAGCTTGTCGATGGTGGGAAGCTTCGCTTCTCGGACAGGGTTTCCTTGGGTCATGGAAGAGAGTCCCCATCCGTCCAGAACGACGAGCACGAAGGGTCGGTACACGTTTTTCTTTTTATCGGGATTTCGCACTTCCGATTATAGCATCTTCCGGGCATTGAGAGGAAGAGCGAGCGTTTTGACAAACGACCTCGTTTCGGCTATGATGTCCCCGCATGTAACTCATTGGTTTTCACCCTTTCTCGGGTAACGGATCACGGACGGAATATGAAAGGAACCCTTACGGAATCAAACGCATTTTCTCGACAGGCAGCCCCGATCGGCGCGGCTGACATCTTTTCGCTTTGTTCGTCCATTTCATCCGCGGCATAAACGCGCGGAATCTTCCGTTGGTCGGGATCGGGCTCCATATATATGGTGGTCAGTATTACGTTGCTTCTCGTCGGAACCATAGCCGTCGGAATCGGTTCCGTGCTCGGATATCTTGCCCGTCAGACCATGGCGAAGCGGGAGCTTTCGACCGCGGAGGGAAAAGTCGCGAAACTCGTGGAGGAAGCCGAGAAAAAATCGGCCGATATCACGCTTGAGGCGAAACAGAAGGCGGTCAGTATTCTTGATGAGGCGAAAAAAGAGGCTCAGGCCCGTGAGGAAGAGTACCGGCGGCAGGAACGTCGGCTCGAGAAGCGTGAGGAGCAGCTCGATTCCCGTCTCGAGGAGACCGAGCGGGAAAAGAAGGTGTTGCTCAAGAAGGCTGACGATATCCGTGCGATCCAGGCCGAAACCGAACATCTCCGGGACGAAGAGCTTCAGAAGCTCGAGCGGATCGCGGAGCTCTCGAGGGAGGATGCGCGCAAGGAAGTGTTCCGGCTCGTCGAGGAGGAGGGGAAGGACGTCATCGCGTCCCGTATCATGAAACTCGAACACGAGGGGCAGGAAGCCCTCGAAGAGCGCGCACTCAACATGATGGGCATGGTCATACAGAAGTACTCCCGTTCGCATGTTTCCGAATTCACGACGACGACGGTCCAGATCCCGTCCGACGATATCAAGGGAAAGATCATCGGAAAGGAGGGTCGGAATATCCGTGCGCTCGAGAAGGAGACCGGCGTCGAACTCATCGTCGACGATACGCCGGAATCGGTGCTCATCTCCGGTTTCGACCCGGTCCGTCGCGAAGTCGCGAAGATCGCCCTCGAGAAGCTCATCTCCGACGGGCGTATCCATCCGGCCCGCATCGAGGAGACGGTCGAAGAAGCGCGCAAGGAAGTCGATCAGCGCATCAAGGAGGCCGGTGAAGCCGCCGCGTTCGAGGCCGGTGTCGCGGGACTGCATCCGAAGCTTCTCTACATCCTCGGCAGACTCCGGTTCCGTTACAGTTACAAACAGAACGTGTTGCTGCATTCCCTTGAGATGTCGTATGTCGCCGGTGCGCTTGCGGCCGAACTCGGAGGGAACGTCGCGGTCGCGAAGAAGGCGGCCTTGCTCCATGATATCGGCAAGGCGGTCGATCACGAGATCGAAGGGACGCACGTGAACATCGGTATCCGTATCCTTGAGAAGTTCGGCGTTCAGAAAGAGGTCATCGACGCGATGAAATCGCATCACGACGAATACCCGCATTCCTCGCTCGAATCCTATATCGTCACCGCCGCGGATGCGATTTCCGCCGGGCGTCCCGGTGCCCGGAAAGAGACCGCGGAGAAATACATCAAGCGGCTTGAGGAACTCGAGGCGCTCATCAATTCGTTCCCGGAAGTTGAGAAGTCCTATGCGATCCAGGCCGGTCGGGAGGTCCGTGTGTTCGTGAATCCGGATAAGACGGATGATCTTTCCGCTGCGAAGCTCGCGAAAGATATCGCCGGGCGCATACAGGAGGAGCTCAAATATCCCGGGGAGATCCGTGTCGTCGTGACCCGCGAGATGCGTTCGATCGAGGTCGCGCGATGACCCTTGACTTGAATCAGAAAATTTGCTTTTTTTCAGCGAAAAGTTAGAATGGTATCTGGAGGTAATGACATACAGCCTTCGGCATTCGCCGGGGCGGAAAACTAGAAAGGCAGGTGGAAACCAATGACAAACGTAAATAAGGATGCGCTCGTCCACGCGATCGTGGCGAAGACGGATCTTTCGAAGAAGGATGTCGAGGCGGTCGTGGAATCTTTCGTCGATGAAGTGACTTCGGAGCTCCGCAAGGGCAACAAAGTGACGCTCACCGGCTTCGGAACGTTCCGCGTGTCCGCTCGCGCTGCCCGTGAAGGCATCAATCCGCAGACCAAGGCCAAGATCACCATTCCGGCCATGACCGTTCCGAAGTTCACCGCAGGAAAGGCACTCAAGGAAGCGGTGAAATAATTATCGGATGTTTCGAGCGACGCTCAAGACAAAAAGATAGGGCCGTATCCCGCTTCCCGTATGGTGGCGGGATATTGCTTTTTCCTCCGATATCGGTAGACTGGGATAGGTCCTCGGAGCATAGTATAGTGGTAGTACAAGTGGTTTGGGGATGATGCATCATCATCCGACAGTCCGGGGGACTGTCGTGGTCCCGAAGGAGATTTAGTCTCGGTTCCCCGCCAAAGGCGGGCAGGGATTCCGAGTCATGTTATTTCGGGGTGTCGTATACCGGTAGTACGCATGCGCGGGGACGATAGCGGCGTCGGGGCATAGTATAGTGGCAGTACGTCTGCTTTGGGAGCAGGTAGTCTCGGTTCGATTCCGAGTGCCCCGACGGCGGTATCGTCCGACAGTCCGGGGGCTGTCGCGGTTCCGGAGGGAATGTTGACAGGGTTCGATTCCCTGCACCCCGACCAAGATAAATGATTTATTATGGAATATATCCTTACGTTGAAACGGTTCGAGGAGGTCGCCGACGGGACGCGTCTTTTCATTTTCGCGAAACCGGACGATTTTACCTTTCAAGCCGGGCAGTATGTCGCGCTTCGGATCGAGGCTTCGAGGCTCGTGAGCCCTGATGAGCGGGGCGGTATCCGGTCGTTTTCGATCGCATCCGCGCCGTATGAGGACGAACTCCATTTCGTGATGCGTGAAGGCATCACCGGGTTCAAGAAAACGATGTGGGATCTCAAACCGGGCGACGCTATCGGTTCCACCAAAGCCGTCGGACACTGCACAATCCCGGAAAACGACGGGAAAGCCATCGTACTCCTCGCCGGCGGGGTCGGTATCGCCCCGGTCCGGGCGATGATCCGCGACGCCGTGCGGAACGCGGACGGACGCGGATACTACCTTTTCTATTCCAATCGCGAACTGAAGGATGCGGCGTTTCATGACGATCTGAAATCCGTGCTTCTTCCGGATTTCCACTATGTCTGGACGTTGTCGGACGCGACGGATCCGGCGACGGAGTCCTGCGAGGAACGGGGGTACATCACGGCCGATATGATCCGGAAGCACTTGCCAGATACCGTGAATTGCCATTATTATGTCATCGGTGCGCCGGCGTTCGCCGATGCGATGAAAGCGCTGTTGCTCGGAATGGGCATTCCGGAAGCGGAAATCAAGATCGATCCGTTTACCGGGTTGACCGGACCGGTAGTTACAGGAAACAAATAACAGTTAACGGGAGACAAGGAACAAGCGTGCGGGTGTAGTATAGTGGCTTATTATGCGACCCTTCCAAGGTCGAGATGTGGGTTCGATTCCCATCACCCGCTCACGTAATCCGTATTTCAGGGAAACATGAACAAGATATTCGCATTTCTTGCCGTCGCCGCGTTCTTCGGCGGAGCGTGGTATTTCTGGAAGAATCTCGAACAGGAACCGACAACGCCGAAACAGACCGGAAAATCGAGTGTCGGTGAGATACGGATTCCGGGCGATGAGACCGAAAAGGTAGCGACGCAGCCGAAACAGGAGCAGCCGAAGGCTAATCAGGTGAAACCGGAAAATGCTATGGAAGAGAAACTGAAGATCGAAGTCGTGAAGGAAGGGGAAGGCGATCGGAAGACGAGGGCAGGCGATACGATCAGCGTGCACTATACGGGGACGCTCCTCGATGGGACGAAGTTCGATTCGAGTCTTGATGCTGGAAAGCCGCTTGATTTCCAGCTCGGGGCGGGCAGGGTCATCAAGGGGTGGGATCAGGGATTGCTTGACATGAAAGTCGGCGAGAAACGGAAACTGACGATTCCGGCTTCGCTCGGATACGGTGCGCGTGGCGCGGGTGCGGCCATCCCACCCAATGCGACGCTCGTGTTCGAGACGGAACTCATGGGAATAAGATAGGACCCCGGTCTTTTCGGATAAAAATGGAAGAGGCGGAGACTTTTATAAGTCCCCGCCTCATTTTTTCCGATCAGCGTTTCCATCCCCGTCGTGTTTTCGGGAGGGCGAGATCCGGGTGGAGTCTGGCGATATCTTCCGCAAGCGTTTTCCGTCGCATCCTTTCCGCGTGGCTCGGGCCGCTGCCGTCGGAGTGTTTCCATTTCGTTTCCAGGCTCGACGAAGGTTGTCCGCTTGTCGGGATCGGAAACCCGGTTCTGGCGGTTCCTTTCGCGAAGAACATCGCTCCCGAATCAAGTCGGCGGTCTTCCCTGATTTTTCGACGCTTCGCGTCGGCCGCCGCGAGTGTTCCGAAAAACGTGAGTCGGTAGAAGATACGCGGGCCCTGTTGTTGCCCGGTGTCGCGGATAAGGATGCCACTTCTGACAAGCGTTTCGAGCGATTGTTCCGTACATCCGGACACGGCGATGATGTCGTCTTCGGAAAGCCGGTTATATCGGTCGAACGATGCAAGTATCAGGATATCGGTTTCGGGCATCGGAGCCTCCTTTCATGAAAAGAACGTTCGGGGTATGATAGTGCCGTATCGTAAAAATGTCAATCGGTATGGCGTTCATCAGGAAGAAAGAATCATTCGATTGTCTTCGTTGCGGGCAACGGATCAAAGGGAATGGATATACGAACCATTGTCCGAAATGTCTTTGGAGCCGGCATGTCGACGTTTCACCGGGGGATCGACTGGCATCATGCGGCGGGCTCATGGAGCCGGTCGCCTATTCCGTGAAAGCGGGTGAAGAACGTCTTCTGCATCGGTGCGTCCTGTGCGGATTCGAGCGGGAGAACCGGATTTCGGAGGAAGACGACCGCGATGCGGTCATCGATGTCATGGAAAACGTTTCCGATACGCTCTTCAGAGGATGAAAAACCCGTCCGATCGGACGGGTTTCCTGTTTTCGGCGACGTCTTTTCTGTCCGGAGGGTCACTCCGATTCTTTCCGGAAAAGTTCCACGATCTCTTCCGGAGTCTTTTCGCCGATCTTTCCTCGGTCGCGACTCTCGAGCGTGGCGGTTCCGTTCGCCATCTCGTTCTTTCCGATGACGAGGAGATAGGGAATCTTCTCGAGTTTCGCGTTCCGGATCTTCTTTCCGAGCGTCTCATCGGACGTGTCGATGTCGGCGCGGATTCCCGTGACGCGGAGTTTTTCGAGAATGTTTTTCGCGTATGCCCGCTCGGTTTCGCTGATCGGTATCACGCGGGTCTGTACCGGTGAGAGCCAGAAGGGGAACGCGCCGGCGTAGTGTTCGATGAGGAACGCGAATGTCCGTTCGAGTGCGCCGATAGCAGAGCGATGGATCATAACCGGACGCTTCTTCGCGCCGTGCTGGTCCGTGTACTCGAGTCCGAATTTTTCCGGAAGGAGGAAATCTATCTGCGCGGTGAAGAGCGTGTCCTCTTTCCCGTTCACGTTCCGTCCCTGCACGTCCAACTTCGGTCCGTAGAAGGCGGCCTCGCCCTCGGCTTCCGTGTAGGAGAAACCCGATTCGTCGAGTGCCTCTTTCATCACGGATTCGGCCTTTTCCCAGAGTTCGTCGTCAGGATAGTATTTGTGCATGTCTTTCGGATCCCGTTTCGAGAATCGGTAGGAGACGGCGTCGGCGAGCCCGAGTTTTTCCATGCCTTCGCGAATGAGCGAACAGACGCTCTTGAATTCCTCCTTGAGCTGTTCCGGCGCGACGAAGATGTGCGCATCCGTCAGTTGGAACTTCCGAAGACGGATCATGCCCATGAGTTCCCCGGATTTCTCGTAGCGGTTATAGTCGGCGATTTCCGCGTAACGGACAGGCAGGTCGCGGTAGCTGATCGGTTTCCGCATGAGCATCCGGATGTGGTGTGGACAGGCCATCGGTCGGAGATAGAAGAGATTGCCGTCCATGTCGATGGGCGCGTACATATTCTCCTTGTAATGATCGAGATGCCCGGACGCCTTGTAGAGGCGCTCGCTTCCGAGGTACGGGGTGCACACGTGGTCGTAGCCGTATCTGCGTTCGAGCGATCGCGTCATGTCTTCCAGCGCGAACTTGATGGCGGTACCTTTCGGGGTCCACATCGGGAGCCCTTTGCCGACCTCCTCGTCGATGAAGAAGAGATCGAGTTCCACGCCGAGTCTCTTGTGATCGCGCTTCTTCGCTTCCTCGAGCATGGTAAGGTATTTTTCGAGGTCGGCTTTCGTTTCGAAGGCGATCCCTGAAATTCGGACAAGCATCTCATTCCGTTCGTCGCCGTGCCAGTATGCCCCGGCGATGCCTTTCATCGTGAAAGATCCCGGGTCAATCTCGCCGGTACTTCCGATGTGGGGGCCTTCGCAGAGGTCGGTGAAGCTTGTTCCGGACTCCGATCCGGGATCCCCAGTTTCGTAAACGGTGATTTCCGTACCAGTCTTTTCGAGCTCGGCGATGATTTCCATCTTGAACGGATTCTTTCCGAAGATAGCCCTCGCTTCGTCGGCCGTGACGATCCGGCGGACGAAGGGAAGTTTTCGCGCGATGATGCCGCGCATATCGCTTTCGATCTTCTGAAAGTCGTCCGGGCTAACGGTGACGCCTTCCGAGAAGCGCACGTCGTAGAAAAAACCGTCTTCGGTGACGGGGCCGGTCGCAAGCATCACTCCCGGGTCGCGTTTCCTGAGCGCCATGGCGAGGATGTGCGCGAGCGAATGTCGTATCCTGTAGAGGTGATCATGTTCCATATTGGTCCGTTATGATTTCGCTGGTTAGTTCTTCTGTTCCTCCGTCGTCTTGATGGATACCCGGAGGTCTTTCTTGAGCTCGAATGTTTCCACGTATTCCTTCTCTCTCGTCCTGAGTGTCACTTTGACGGGGATGGTTCCGGTGCCTGACTGTTTCTGGATGAGAAGCTCGTAGTTTTCCGGGGTGATGGTCGACGGGAGCTCGTAACTGATGCCGGTCGGAAGTGTCGTACCGATGAGCGCGTCGACCTTGTATCCGAAGACCGTCTTGCTCCACTCGGTGGATTCCTGGGACGAGACGCCGCCGGTCTTTATCCGACTCTGGTCGATATATTTCGAACCGGACGGGGCGAGGATGCGAGTGTAGGTGTGATAGTCGCTCGTCCGCCAGTCACCACGGGTCGCCGTGTGATCGTACGTGTGAAGGACGGTTGCCTTCGGCTTTTCGCCGGTGAAATCGACGGTGTATTCGAGTGAGCGTCTCATATAGTAGTCGGTCTTGAGCGCGCCGAGGTTGGCGTCGACGATCATGAGATAGTCTTTGCTCCACTCTTTCGATACAGCTCCGTCCCAGTGGACGCTCGCGACTTTTTCCTGGAGCGTCGCATCCTTGAAGAACAGCTGTATGTTTTTATTGCGGAGTTCCTCGAGGCCGAGGTTCGCGAGTTTTTGGATATCGCCGATACTTCCGATCCGCTTCACGATTTCGGCGGACAGAATCTTCATGACGTTCTTTCGATTCTGCTTGAGTTCGGCCGGGACATCGTCGCCGAGATAGGCTCGCTCGACATCCTCCTCGAGGTCGATCGCCGCATTTTCCGCGGTATAGGTGCCGAATCCGGGGACAGTGATCGATCCGACGACTCCGATGACATGGTTGAGGACATCCGCATTCACTGCGATGACTCCGTCGAACTGCGTCCGTCCACCGCTCAAACGATAGAAATACTCGGCCTTCGCGGCATTTGTCGGGAAATCCGGTGAGAAATTCGAATCGCGGAATTTCCACTTCTTGATCTGCGCGTATCGGGTGAGCGGCCACGGCGGAGTGACTTTTGCCGTGATGCGTTGGTCGAGAAGATTCGCGTCTTCGAAGGTGAACGAGAGAATTTTTCCGTTCTGCACCTTGAGGATGCCGTATTGTCCGAGGAATCCTCCGCCGGGGCGGAGCTCATAGTTGTTCTGAAGAAGCAGGAGAAGCGTGTACGTTTTCCCGTCGTTTTCGGTGAAGTGGGAGACGAGGGTATTCACAGTCTCGATTTCCTTTTTCGTGTCGGGTTCGAGCGGAAGCAGTCGCGACACCTTTTCGAAGAGGGAGAGCCCGCCCGCGGCGAATTCTTCCTTGTGTTCCTTTGCGTAAAAAAAGAGGAAGAAACCCGATATCGTGACGAGCGCAAGCAGGGAAAGAGCGATGATGCGCCCGCGGGTGAAGAATGCAGCCATGATGATGTTCGATGATTTTTACCAAGCCACTTTATCATGGCGAAGCGCTTTTGGAAAGCCGTTCGCGGTCTTTACACGGGATATTTTCGTGCTACAATATCCCCGTGCCGAAGCGGGTATAGTATAGTGGTAATACGTGGCCTTCCCCCGCCCGCAACGATTCGCAAGCGAAGCATTGCGATTCGGGCAGGCAAGGTTAGGGCATAATCCCGTCCGTTTCAGTGAATGCGAGATTAGTATAATGGTAGTACATGACCTTCCCAAGGTTAGGGCACGGGTTCGATTCCCGTATCTCGCTCCAGAAAAGAAAGCTCCCCGATGAGGGGAGCTTTTTGTATACATCGGTTGCGGACGGCTTTTCCTGAAATCAATTTTCTGCTATAGTCCGTATAGAGAAATAAAGAGAAACATATGAAAATAGAAATCGTTCCCGAGGGGAACAAGACGAAGAAGGAAAAGGGTTCCGGCGGCATATGGGATGCGGGCTGGATTTTCGAGACGGTATTCGGGAGCGTCAAGTCGCTCGTCGAGAGTCTGCTCGGGAGCGTCTCGGCGGGATTGGACGACATCGTTACCAGACTTGCTCGGCGGGCTTTTGCTATGATGCTCGCGGTATTCGGTCTCTGGTTCCTCTTGTCCGGATTCGCGGAAATGCTTTCCTCTATTTACGGTGTCCCGGGGGTCGGGTCCGTTCTGGTCGGCATTCTCGTGTTCGGTTCAGCGGTGCTTTTCTCGGCGTTTTGGAGGAAATAAATCGTGTGAATGGATATGGATGAGGGATGATTTTCGTGGTCGAGTGGAGGCAGGGTAATATGTATTTAATGACAAATGTATGGCGAAAAACACGCTTGCAAACGGAGTCTCGGAAGTGAAGGTGAAGGTGGAAAAAGAGCTCGACAAGAGCCGTGCCGCAGTCGAGCGGGAGGCGGCGAAGATGAAGAAATCCGTCGATACGGCGATCAGGAAGGCGGAGGATTTCATGAAGAAAAACCCGGAAAAAGCGGCGGCAATCGCGGCCGGCGTAGGGGCTGCTCTCGGCGCGGCCGCAGCACTCCTTCTCTCTGTCGGGAAGAAAAAGGGAAAGAAATAAGCTGTTCTGAATCTGCCAAAGAATGAAACCCGCAGGAATGCGGGTTTCATGTATAATGAATGTATCGACTTTCCGTTCTCCATCTTGCAATCCTACGTCTACCCGTATGGGGCTTTTCGGAATCATCATCACAGTGGCAGTCATGGCTCTCGGGACAGGGTATCTTCTCATTGGCTCTTCGGGGTCGAGTGTGAGCGTGGAGAATCCGGCAACAATCAGTCAGCAGCCGGCAGATAACAGTCAACAATCAATAGGGGACAAAGAGCAGGGAACAACTGAAAATCGTCTCTCGGTCGGGATGGAGGCGTTGGAGAAAGCGAAGGAAGCGAAGGATCTTGTCGAACAGAAGGCAACGGAAACCATGGAGCAAGGAACAGGGAGCAAGGAACAGGGAGCAGACAACGGCCAGCAGGATTCGAAATCCGTGATTCCAGATCCGCAATCCGAAATCGCGGTCAAAGACCGCTTGGTTTCCTTCGGATACGCCGAGAGTCCCGGACGAACAATCGACACGGTCGTGCTGCATTCATCGTATAACAATCAGGGTGGTGACCGGTATTCGGTCGACAAAGTGATCGATATCTGGAAGAGCTACGAGGTCGCGCCGCACTATATGATCGATCGGAAGGGGAATATCCTGCGCCTGGTCGAAGACCAGGATATCGCGTATCATGCCGGGAATTCGAAGATGCCTGACGGTCGGACGAATGTGAACGGATTTTCCATCGGCATCGAGATACTGAATGCCGAAGACGACGAGTATGCGACCGTGCAGTACGAGGCAGTGAACGATCTCGTCGCTTATCTGAAACGGGAACACGGCGTGAAATACGTCGTTGGGCACGACGATATCGCTCCCGGTCGCAAGACCGACCCATGGAACTTCGATTGGAAAAAACTGAAATAAGTTATGACTAGGATATTCAAGCTGATTGTCGAAAAGGAGAAATCCCATCTTATGTTGATTGAGGACGGAACGGAACTTGTTGCGCGCGAATGGGAGGAGGGACGGGATATGGGACGGCGACTCTTCGAATCGATCGGTGGTATTCTCCGTGAAAAAGGACTGGAGCCGACCGATATTTCGGATTTTATCCTCGAAACGGACGTTTCCGACAACTTCACCTCCGTCAAGATCGCCGAAACCGTCGCCGAAACATACCGTTTCGCGACGAAGAAATGAGACTTTTGCCATGACCGGAAAATTGGTTCGTGCCATATCTATTTGCGCTCATTTGGATTCTGCCTGGACTTCCCTTCTTGGGGTCGGGATTTTTCTGGTGAAAAATCCCTTATAAATCCGCCGGTCACGGATTGGAAACCCCGAAAAGGAAAGATCCGACCAAAAGCCTTCATCACGACCGCACTCGACGTGGCTTTTGCTAAATACCTGTAGCGGCTGCTGCTTGACAGAAAAACGCCCCACTGGTAATATCCGTGTACTCGATTATCAAGATCTTGGACTTTCCCCGGGTGGCTCAAGCGACGGCTTGAGCAAAACAAACGAACCGCGCAGACAAAGCGCGGAGTTTCCATTTCGTTCCTTCTTTTTACCAGAGGAAAGCATGTTGAGCGTATCGACGCGAAGCACAATTTCATAAGTAAGCCGTAAACCGGTTGGGCCTGCTTGTTTTTTCGTCGGGTGATCCGCCAGAGGCGGAAAAGTCGGAAAGCAAGAAGTGACCACCGGCCGTTTTCGTATGTCTCACGCGAAAGAAGCGTTGCGGGTCAAGGAGCATTTCAGCGCGCACTCGTCACTCTCGAAACGGAAGTTCTTCAACGACCGGGTGCTCGTCTCCCTTCCGGATCTCATCGAGGTGCAGACGGATTCCTATGAATGGTTCTGGGAGAAGGGACTCAAGGAACTCTTCGACGAGGTGAACCCGATCACCGACTTCGCCGGGAAAGATCTCGAACTCTCGTTCTCGGATCACTATCTCGATGAGCCGAAGTACGATCCGGAGACCTCGAAGGCGAAAAACATATCATACGAGGCGCCGCTCCGCGCCAAGGCGACCATCGTCCTCAAGAAGACCGGCGAAGTGAAGGAACAGGAGATCTATCTCGGAGACTTCCCGCTCATGACTGAGCGCGGCACCTTCATCATCAATGGCGTCGAGCGCGTCGTCGTTTCCCAGCTTATCCGCTCCCCGGGCGTGTTCTTCACCATGTCGTTCGACAAAGGGAAGAAGCTCTTCGGTGCGAAGATCATCCCGAACCGTGGCGCGTGGCTCGAGATCGAGACGGATCTCGACGGAATCGTTTCGGTGAAGATCGATCGGAAGCGCAAGCTGCCGATCACGACGCTCCTCAAGGCGTTCGGTCTTGATGACAAGAAGATCCGCGAAGCCTTCGCCGACATCGATACGGGCGATGTCTGTTATATCGAAGGGACGCTCGGTAAGGACGGGACGTCGAATCGCGGTGAGGCCTACCGCGAAGTGTACAAGCGTCTCCGCCCGGGCGACCTCGCTACGGAAGAGAACGCGAAACAGATGATCGACGGAATGTTCTTCAATTTCGAACGATATGATTTCGGTGCGGTCGGACGGTACCGGCTCAACCAGCGACTCGAGGTGGATCGCGAGAATGTCGAAGAGAACCGTATCCTGAACGTCGACGACCTCCTTCTGATCATCCGCGAAGTGATCCGTCTTTCGAACGATCCGGACGGTCGTCCGGACGATATCGACCACCTCGGAAACCGTCGCGTCCGAGCGGTAGGCGAACTCATCCAGAACAAGCTCCGTGTCGGCATATATCGCATGGTTCGGAACGTGAAGGATCGCATGTCGACCTGCGATCTTTCGATCGTCGTTCCGGGCCAGCTCGTCAATCCGCGTCCTGTCGCCGCATCGGTGAAGGAATTCTTCTCAAGCTCCCAACTTTCCCAGTTCATGGACCAGGTGAATCCGCTCGCCGAGCTCGAGCATAAGCGGCGTCTGTCCGCGATGGGTCCCGGAGGACTCACCCGTGAACGTGCCGGGTTCGAGGTGCGTGACGTGCACCACAGCCATTACGGCCGCATCTGTCCCGTCCAGACCCCGGAAGGACCGAATATCGGACTCGTCGGGCATCTGGCGACTTATGCGCGCGTGAACGAATACGGCTTTCTTGAGACCCCGTATCTTCTGGTCGCGAAGGAAGTCCCTGCCGAGAAGGAGAAACTCATGAACCGCATCCTTGCCGAATCCGTCGCCGGATCGAAGACGGGAGAGAAGATCACGGACGAGAAGACCGCCGAAAAGATCGCCAAGGAAAGGAATGGCGGGACGATTTCCGTGAAACCGTTCGTCACGCTCGAGATCGAATATGTGAACGCCATCGTGGAGGACCGGAAATCGATCGCCCATGCGGGGATAAAGCTCGACGAGCACCGAAATATCATGGAAGACATGGTCGAAGCCCGTATCAAGGGGCATCCGGGAATGATCGAATCGTCCGAACTCGACTATGTCGACGTGTCGGCGAAGCAGTGCATCTCGGTCGCGACTTCGCTCATTCCGTTTCTCGAACATGACGACGCGAACCGCGCGCTCATGGGTTCGAACATGCAGCGACAGGCGGTATCGTGCGTCGTGCCGCAGGCGCCGATCGTCGGTACCGGTATCGAGGACAAGGCCGCGAAGGATTCCGGCCAGGTCGTCGTCGCCGCGCGCGACGGCGAGGTGATCGCCGTCGACGGCGGACATGTCGTCGTGCGCGAGAAGGCGCCTGCCGGATCGAAGAAGGAAACGTTCGACCGCGAATACCGGCTGCTTACGTTCGCGAAATCGAACTCCTTCACGAGCATGAACCAGGTACCGCGCGTCAAGAAGGGACAAGCCGTCAAGAAGGGCGACGTATTGGCGGACGGATCCTCGACCGACCATGGCGAACTCGCGCTCGGGCAGAACATGCTCGTCGCGTTCGTGCCGTGGGAGGGTTTCAATTATGAGGATGCGATCATCGTGTCGGAACGCGTCGTCCGTGACGGACGATACAGTTCCATACATATCGAGGATTTCTCGATCGATGTCCGCGACACGAAGCTCGGCCCGGAGGTGGTGACCCGCGACATTCCGAACATCGGCGAGGATCGGCTGAAGAATCTCGACGAGGGAGGAATCGTCCGCATCGGCGCCGAAGTATCTTCCGGGGATATCATGGTCGGGAAGATCACACCGAAAGGTGAGGGCGATCTGACCGCGGAAGAGCGCCTTCTCCGCGTCATCTTCGGGGAGAAATCACGCGACGTGAAGGATTCGTCGCTGTATCTTCCGCACGGTGAGCGCGGCAAGGTCGTCGATGTGAAGATATTTTCCCGGGAGAAGGGCGACAAGCTTCCGATGGGCGTTTTCGAGCAGATCCAGGTTTCGGTCGCGCAACTCCGCAAGCTCTCCGTCGGCGACAAACTCGCGGGGCGGCACGGAAACAAGGGTGTCATCTCTCACATCGCCCCCGCTGAGGATATGCCGTACCTTCCGGACGGAACGCCGGTCGACATCATCCTGAACCCTCTCGGCGTCGCATCCCGTATGAACATCGGTCAGATCCTCGAGACGCACATGGGGTGGGCAGCTTCGAAACTCGGATATACCGTGGCCACGCCGGCCCTCGACGGCATCCCGGAGTCGATCATCAAGGAGGAGCTCAGGAAGGCCGGTCTGCCGGAAAACGGGAAGATCCGTCTCATGAACGGGAGGACAGGGGAGTATTTCGACAACGAATCGACGGTCGGCATCATGTATATCCTGAAATTGAACCATCTCGTCGAGGATAAGCTCCATATGCGATCCATCGGGCCGTACTCGCTCATCACGCAGCAGCCTCTGGGCGGCAAGGCGCAGTTCGGCGGCCAGCGATTCGGGGAAATGGAAGTATGGGCGCTCGAAGGATATGGCGCCGCATATACGCTTCAGGAAATGCTCACCATCAAGTCCGATGATGTGCTCGGCCGGTCGAAAGCGTATGAATCGATCATCAAGGGCGAGCCGATCAAGAGCCCGAATCTTCCGGCATCGTTCCATGTGCTGGTGAACGAGCTCAAGGGACTGTGTCTCAATGTCGAACTCCAGGGTGCGAGGACGGAAAGCTCCGAGGTCGAGGAGAGCGAGCCCGAGGAAGAAAAGAATTTCGGGGACCTCTGATCCGAAGCTACACGATTAACGCCAAACCTATGACGACGGACAACAACATCACCAAAGTGAGCGACTTCGATTCCGTGAGGCTGACGCTCGCGAGCCCCGATCAGATTCATGAATGGTCGACCGGAGAGGTCACGAAACCTGAAACCATCAACTACCGGACCCAGCGATATGAGCCGGAAGGTCTCTTTTGCGAGAAGATCTTCGGGCCGGCGAAGGACTGGGAGTGCTATTGCGGCAAGTACAAGCGCATCCGTTACAAGGGTATCGTCTGCGACAAGTGCGGTGTCGAGGTGACGCGTGCCATCGTGCGCCGTGAGCGGATGGGGCACATAAAGCTCGCGACGCCGGTCTCGCATATCTGGTTTCTTCGCGGCGTACCGTCCAAAATCGGTCTCGTTCTCGGCATTTCGCCGTCGGAGCTCGAACGCGTGATATATTTTTCCTCCTATATCGTCACGGACGTGAACGAGTCGCTCAAGGAGCGGGTCGTCCGGGAGCTTGAGACGGAATACAAGGCGAAACAGAAGGAAACGAAGGATTCCGAGGAAGGGCTTGCCGATCTCAAGGAGCAGTATCGTTCGGCGAAGGAGGATCTCCGGAGCCTCGTCCCGTACCGCATCCTTTCGGAGGTGGACTATTTCAATCTGTCCACCCGGTTCGGGCAGGTATTCTCCGCCGGTATCGGCGCGGAAGCTGTCCGGAAGATCCTCGAAAGGATCGATATTCCGGCGATGATCGAGACCCTGCGTGCCGAGCTCGCCTCAGGCGAGATGTCCGACCCGAAGAAGACGCTTCAAAGACTCAAGGTGTTCCAGGGATTCCAGAAGGCGAATCTCAAGCTCGAATGGATGCTGCCGACCGTCATCCCGGTCATTCCGCCGGATCTTCGGCCGATGGTCGCTCTCGACGGCGGTCGTTTCGCGACCTCCGATCTGAACGATCTCTACCGTCGCATCATCAACCGCAACAATCGCCTCAAGAAACTCATGGCGATCGGTGCACCGGAAGTCATCACCCGCAACGAGAAACGCATGCTTCAGGAGGCGGTCGACGCGCTCTTCGACAACAGCGCGCGCCGCGGACAGGTGTCCGCCGCCGCATCGACTGGTCAGCGCCGCGCACTCCGGTCGCTTGCCGATGCCCTGAAGGGCAAGCAGGGCCGATTCCGCCAGAACCTTCTCGGAAAGCGCGTCGACTATTCCGGACGCTCGGTCATCGTCGTCGGGCCGAAACTCAAACTCCACCAGTGCGGACTTCCGAAAAAGATGGCGCTCGAACTCTTCAAACCGTTCATCATCCAGAAGCTCATCGCGAAGGAATACGCTCACAATGTCCGTACCGCCGGCCGTATGGTCGATGCGGAGGCGGAGGAGGCGTATGAGATCCTCGACGAGATCATCGCCGACCACTATGTGCTCCTCAACCGCGCACCTACCCTTCACCGTCTCTCGATCCAGGCATTCCAGCCGGTGCTTATCGAAGGAAAGGCCATCCGCCTTCACCCGATGGTCTGCACCGCCTTTAACGCCGACTTCGACGGTGATCAGATGGCGGTACACGTTCCGCTTACGGATCAGGCCCGGTGGGAGAGCGCGAACGTGATGCTTTCCGCGAAGAATCTCCTCAAGCCGGCGTCCGGCGAACCGATCGTATCGGCGACCCTGGACATGGTGCTCGGCGCGTACTATCTCACTCATCTCAAACCGGGGGCCAAAGGCGAAGGAAAAGCGTTCGCATCCATCGACGAAGCCATCTTCGCCTATCAGAGCGGTATCGTCGATGTGAATGCGAAGGTGAAGCTCCTGTGGAGCGGATCGATCATCGAGACGTCCGTCGGACGCGCGATGGTGAACGATATCCTTCCGGATCATCTCCGCTTCGTGAACGAGGAGCTGACCAAAAAGGAAATCCGCGGCATCATGGCGCGGATCCTGGAGGAGCTCGGACAGGACGAAGCGGCCCGTGTCGCCGACAAGATCAAGGATCTCGGTTTCAAGGCCGTGACCAAGTCCGGCATCAGCTGGGGCATGGACGATCTCAAGGTTCCTGCGGCGAAACCGGGAATCATCGCCGCGGCAGAAGTGAAAGTCCGGGAGGTGAAGGATCAGTACAATATGGGATTCCTTACGAACGAGGAGCGGAAGAACCGCGTCATCGAGATCTGGAACGGAGCGAAGGATGAAATCACCGATGCTGTCCGGGCGACACTCGATAAGGAAGGCCCGGTTTATTCCATGGTCTATTCAAAGGCTCGAGGTTCCGAATCCGTCGTCGTGCAGATGACCGGTATGAAGGGGCTTATGGCCGGTGCCACCGGTGAGACCATCGAGCTTCCGGTGAAGAGCTCCTTCAAGGAAGGATTCAATGTTCTCGAATATTACATATCGACCCACGGCGCCCGAAAAGGTATGGCCGATACGGCGCTCCGTACCGCGTCCGCCGGGTACCTGACCCGCCGTCTCGTCGACGTTTCGCAGGATATCATCGTCCGGGCGGAGGATTGCGGCGATACCGACGGCGCGTACCTGTACCGCGAGGATTCCGATGCGACCGGCATCAGTTTCGGCGGTCGTGTCCGCGGTCGTGTGACCGCCGAGACCGTAAAGCATCCGGAAACCAAGGAGGTCATCGCGAAGAAGGGCGATCTCGTCACCAAGGAACAGGCAGCGGCCATCGACGCAGCCGGTCTTCCGAAGGTGAAAATCCGATCGCTTGTCTCCTGTAAGGCACACCGCGGCATTTGTCGGAAGTGCTATGGAGTCGATCTTGGTCGCAATGCTCTGGTCGAACTCGGCGCTTCCGTCGGCGTCGTCGCGGCACAGGCGATCGGCGAACCGGGAACCCAGCTTACCATGCGCACCTTCCATATCGGCGGTGTCGCGGGAACGGACATCACCCAGGGTCTTCCGCGTGTCGAGGAAATATTCGAAGCCCGTCCGCCGAAATCCGAAGGGCTTATCGCGGAGGCGGCCGGCGTGGTGAAATCCATCTCCAAGGAAGGTGAAAAGACGATCAAGATCGTCATCTCTTCCGAAGGCGGCGAGGAGCGTGAATATGCCGTTCCGGCGAACCTTTCGGTTCTCGTGAAAGAGGGTGAGCTCGTCGGCGAAGGCACGGTTCTCTCCGAAGGGCATCTCGATCTCCGCAAGCTCTACGAAGTCATGGGCAAGGAGGCGGTGCACCGCTATATCGTCCGAGAAATCGAGGAAATCTACGCGAGTCAGGGTGAAGGAATCAACGACAAGCACATCGAAGTCATCATCCGTCAGATGCTCTCCCGTATCCGCATCACGGATCCGGGCGCGACCGATCTCCTCCCGGGTGACGTCGTCGAAATGGCGCAGTTCGGGGAGTCGAACGCGGCGGTCGAGTCGGCCGGCAAGGCGATCGCCCAGGGCGAGCAGCTCGTCCTCGGTATCACTAAGGTCGCGCTTTCGACGGAATCCTTCCTTTCGGCAGCATCCTTCATGGAAACCGCGCGCGTCCTCATCAACGCGTCGATTGCCGGCAAGGAGGATCGGCTCCGTGGTCTCAAGGAGAACGTCATAATCGGTCGGCTCATCCCGGCTGGCACCGGTTTCCGTGAAACGGTGACGAAGTAGGGATCCCGTCAGCCGTTCCGACCCCGTGTTTGTCGAAGAGGAAAATACCTGATGAATCAGGAAATGGAGAGAGCCGCGCCGGAGCGCGGTTCTTTTCGTTTCCGCTTTTTTCCCGTGGAACATGGATTTTCACCGAATACATATTCGTTTTTTCGGAAGAGGAGATGACAAGCCGGCTTGCCAGCGCTCCGGAAATATGCGAGAATGGGAAGGGAAAGAAAGCCTGAATCAGCCCTTTATGCGATTCCAGACGCTCCTCTTCGGGGTCCGTTTTTTTACCCTCCTCTCCTTCGGGACATGGATGGGCGTCTTTTTCTCCGTGGATCCGGAGTCGGTCGGAAATCTTGGGGCGGTACTTTTTCTCGGTGCGCTCTTCTCGTTTCTGACCGGAATCTGTACGCTCATACTCGTTTCTCTCGGTCGGAGATTCCTCGGGGACACGAGCGCGGCGGCGGCGTTCGGTTCTTCGTTCCGACAAGGATTCCTCCTCGCGAGCTTTTCCATCCTGATGCTTGTCCTGTCGCGCGTCGGGTATCTCTCGTGGTGGAACGCACTTCTTGCGTTCGCGGCGATCCTGCTTCTCGAGCTCTCCGCGCGACGACTGACGAAAGAAGAATAATCAGGAAATGCAAAAGGTAAATTTCAAAATGAAAAATTAAGGAGCCCGCTGTTAGCGGACACGACCATTTTTCTTTTTGATGTTTACATTTTTATCTGTCTATGGCTAAGAAAATCACCGATAGCGCACAATACGGGGCCAAATCGATCCAGGTCCTCGAAGGACTCGACCCGGTCCGAAAGCGTCCGGGCATGTATATCGGCGGCACGTCGACCGAGGGATTGCATCATCTCATCTGGGAGATCGTGAACAATTCGATCGACGAAGCGATGGCCGGGTATTGCACGGAAATCACCGTGAGACTCCTGCCGGACAATGTCGTCGAAGTCGTCGACAACGGCCGAGGCATCCCGGTCGAGATCCATCCGCAGACGAAAAAATCGACGCTTGAAACAGTGCTTACCGTGCTCCATGCCGGCGGCAAATTCGGCGGTGACGGATACAAGATATCCGGCGGACTTCACGGTGTCGGTGTTTCGGTGGTCAACGCGCTTTCCGAATGGACGCGCGCGACGGTGAAGCGCGACGGGAAGGTTTGGGAGCAGCTCTATAAGCAGGGCGTGCCACAGGGCTCCGTGAAGCCGATCGGCAAATCGAAGGATACCGGGACGACCATCGCCTTCAAGGCGGACAAGGAAATATTCCCGGAGATCGAATATTCGTGGGACAAGATCCTTGAGTACCTCCGCTACCAGGCATACCTTACCAAGGGTGTCCGTATCCAGGTGGAGGATCGTCGCCAAGTCGTGAATACGGAAGATGAACACAAGATGCGCCGATACGGATTCCTCTTCGATTCCGGTATCATTTCGTTCGTGAAGTTCCTGAATCGCCGCAAGGAGGTGAAAAACGAGACGCCGGTCTATATCGAAAAGACGGTGGACGGGGTCTATGTCGAGCTGTCGCTCCAGTATACGGACAGCTACAAGGAGCATCTCTTCGCGTTCGCGAACAATATCTACAATCCCGAAGGCGGCATGCACGTCACCGGTTTCAAGATGGCACTCACCCGCTCGCTCAACGACTACGCGAAGAAGAACGGATTCCTCAAGGAGAAGGATGGTGCGATGACCTCCGACGACCTCAAGGAGGGACTCACTGCGGTCGTCTCGGTCAAACTCGCGAATCCGCAGTTCGAGGGGCAGACGAAGGCGAAGCTCGGTAATGCCGAAGTGCGAGGCATCGTCTCATCCGTGGTGTCGGAGGGACTCGCCGAATACATGGAGACACGACCCGCGGACGCCAAGGCGATGCTCGAAAAATGCCTCCTCACCGTCCGTGCCCGCATCGCCGCACGCGCTGCCAAGGATGCGGTCATCCGCAAGGGTGCGCTCGAAGGCATGACGCTCCCGGGAAAGCTTGCCGACTGTTCGACCAAGGACATCACCCGTTCCGAGCTCTACATCGTCGAGGGAGACTCCGCAGGCGGCTCGGCGAAGCAGGGACGTGACCGAACCTTTCAGGCGATTCTTCCGCTTCGCGGAAAGCTCGTGAACGTCGAGAAGACATCTCTCGACAAGGTCGTGAAGTCCGATACCTTGAAGCCGATCATCATCGCGCTCGGAACCGGTATCGGTGAGACTTTCGATATCGCCCGTCTGCGCTATGGCAAGATCATCATCATGGCGGACGCCGACGTCGACGGGTCGCACATCCGGACGCTTCTCCTTACTTTCTTTTATCGCTATTTCGAGGAACTCGTCACCGGCGGGCATATCTTCATCGCACAGCCACCGCTCTATCGTCTCCAGAAGGGGAAGACGGTGCAGTATGCCTATACCGACGAGGAGAAAAATCGTATCATCGAGGAGATGAAGAAACTCGCCGAGGAGAAAGCGGCGGCGAAGGCGGTCAAGACCGGCAAGGGCGCGAAGGAACCGGTCGTCGAAGAAAGCGAAGGAGAACCGGGCGAGGAGAAGGTCGCCGGTATTTCGATCCAGCGGTACAAGGGTCTCGGAGAAATGAACCCGGAACAGCTCTGGGAGACGACGATGGCTCCGGAGAGCCGGCTCATGCTCCAGGTGAAGATCGAGGACGCGGAGGCGGCGGACGAGCTCTTCGACATCCTCATGGGTAACGATGTCGAGCCGCGCCGGAAATTCATCCAGACCCACGCGAAGACGGTGAAGAACCTGGACGTGTGATTCGGCTTGACGGAAGCTTTTTCCCGTGATAGAGTGGTCGAACCTGTTCATTCCCCGAATAAACTCCATGGAACCATCCTTGGAAAATCTGAAGCCGCTCATCCGGTGCCCCGTGTGCCAGAAGAAATACGAGCCCGGGAAGGTCATCCTCCTGTCGGAAGACGAGAGGAAGACAGCGCTTCATCTCACCTGTGAGTCGTGCGGGATCTCTTCGCTCGTGTTCGTATCACTCGGGAAGATGGGAGCGGTGTCCTTCGGGATGCTGACCGATCTCGAGCGAGGTGAAGTGAAACGGTTCTACGGAAGCGATGCGGTTACGGCTGATGATGCGCTCGAAGTCCATCGGTTTCTCAAGGACTTCCGCGGCGGCATCGGCGACTACCTCCGGTAATTTTCTCTAAACGGCATACAGCCAAAAATCTATGTCCGATACGATAACGCTCACTGCGGAAATCCGCAAAGCCGGGAAAAACCTCCAGACACTCAGGGGCAAGGGGCTCATTCCTGCCATCATTTACGGACGCGGCATCGAGTCGAAGCCTCTTTCGCTCGATCACCGCGCGTTCGCCCGCGCCTTCAAGGCCGCCGGGGAGAACACGATCATCACGCTTTCGACCGGAACCGGGAAACCAGTGAACGTCATCGTGAAGGACGCGCAGATGGATCCGATTTCGAACCGTTTCACGCACGCGGATTTCTTTCAGGTGCGCATGGACGAGGCGATCGACGCTGATATCCCGTTCGAATTCGTAGGGGAGGCTCCGGCGGTGCGCGAGCTCGGCGGTATCCTCGTGAAGGCGCTTGAGAACGTGGAGGTGAACGCGCTTCCGGGAGACCTCCCGCATACGCTTATAGTCGATCTTTCGAAGCTCGTGACCTTCGATGACGTGATCAAGATCAAGGATCTCGCTATTCCGGCGAAAGTGACCGTGAAAGACGATATCGAGACCGTGGTCGCGCTCGTGGAAGCCCCGAGAAGCGAGGCCGAACTCGAGAAGCTCGACGAGAAGGCCGAGGCCGATGTGACCAAGGTCGAGAAGGTGGAGAAGAAGCCGGAAGGGGAAATATCCGCCGCCGAAACGAAGTAACGTTCCGTTTGACAAGAATCCTTTCCGTTGCTAGTTTTTACGGAGTATTTGACAACCGAAGAGAGCCGGATTTCCGGCTGGAAAGCGAAAGCCGATCACCCCTCCTACATCGGCCCGAGCAGTCCAGTCGGGAATCCGGCTCTTTTCTTTCCGAAGTGAAAACGATCCCACCGAGCGGGATCGTTTTTTTGGTTACGTAACCGGTTACGTAATTCCGATTCAGATTTTCGCCAGGATTTCCGTGAGGATTTCCGGGAGTTTTCGCTCTTCTTCCGGCGTGAACCGCGAAAGGACGTAGTCGGCGGGATCGCGGTCGCCCTCGGGTCTCCCGATGCCGATGCGGATGCGACGGAATTCCTTCGTGCCGAGACGCTCGATGATGTCGGTGACGCCGTTGTGTCCCGCGGCGCCGGAGCCGGCAGCGATTTTCCATGTTCCGAACGGCAGATCGAGATCGTCGTGGACGACCGTGATGTCGGCGGGTGTGAGTTTGAAGAAATTGGCGAGTGCTACGACCGCCTCACCTGAGTGATTCATGAAAGTAACCGGCTTCACGAGGAGCGTCTTCTTGTCGTCCTTCATGCCGGCGGAAACAAGACCTGCGAATTTCTTCTCCGGAACGAATTCGGGGAATCCCCATGAATCTTTCAGCATATCGAGAAACAGGAACCCGGCGTTGTGCCGCGTCTCGCCGTATTCTTTCCCGGGATTTCCGAGGCCGATTATTATTTTCATAAGCGTTTTCGCGCGAAGCGCGGCGTGATTCCTAATTTCTTACTCGGCTTCCTGCGGTTCCAAAAAATCAGAGAAGCCGTCTTCCATGGCGGTCATGTCGTCGTCGGAATCGCCGAGCGTCGCTTCCGACAGTTTCCGATCGAAGAAACGCTCCCCGAGCAGAACGACGAAGTCAGGCGTATTTTTCGGTCGGATAGTTCCCCGGATGTCCGTCGGGACTTCCGTGATCTTTCCCGCATCGAAAATATCGAGCAGCTCGTCCATCGAATAAGGCTTCCGCAGCGCGGTCGTGTCCATGATACCGCTTTCGCCGGTTTTTGCCAGGGTTGCGGATGTGTCGGTCCGGATCTCCGACCCGGGAAACGACGCGGTGAGCGTCCGGGAAAGAATACCGGTTTCGGTAGCATGTTCAGGGTTGGAGACGAGGAGTATGCGCGGCTGTTCCGCCGCGATGAGCTCCCTCCGTTTCCGTATCGCTTCCTGGTCGAAAATGTTCTCGGTGAGGTTACGGATTTCGTTCCAATTTCCGGTCCGCGGGACGAGAATGAATGCACGGGCTGGTCCGACCTGGATGTGATCGACTCGGAGGAGACTTTCCTTTTTCCAGGCGTCGACGACGGCCGTCGAAGCATTGTGGAGGTCGATCGTCTTGCCGAGTTCGGCGAGCGAGGCGATTTCCGCGATCGAAAGATTCGTTCTGACGCTTTCGCCGAGGGTCGTGAGCAGCCGATCGAGCATTACGACGTTGAGATAGGTCCTCGCGGAGAAGGCCTTTTCCTGCGCGGCCTTGATTATCTGCTGCTGCCGTTTCGCGCGACCGAAATCACCTTCCGGGTCGGAATGACGTTCACGCGCGTATTTGAGAGCGGTCTTCCCGTCGAGATAATGCCATCCCGCCGGCAACTCGAACGTCTCGTAACTGTAATTCTTTCCGGGATATCTGGTGTCGAGGATATCGCGTTCGGAGAAAATGCGGATGCCGCCCAGATCGTCGATGACTTTCTCGAATCCGTCGAAGTCGAGAATGACGAAGTAGGGGATATCGATTCCGGTGATATGCTCGACGGATGACACCATGGTATCGGCTTCATCGCCTTGGGAGAGACCATATTGGTAGAGGGAGTTGAGCTTCGTGGAGAAATCCGTCCCGGAGATGGGGACGAAGAGGTCGCGCGGGAGTGACAGGAACCCGGCTTTGCGCGCAACCGTGTCGATCGACGCTATCATGACGGTATCGGTAAGATTTTTCCCGGGGTATCGTTCACCGGCGCGTCCGAGCAGGAGGATATTGATTCGACCGGCATCTTCGCCTTCGAGCTTCTCCCGTTGCTTTCCGGGAAGTATGGAGGAGATATTTTCGAACCCGCTTTTCGCCGCATTGTTTTCGATATGGATCCGCTCCGCCGTCTCGAAAAATCGCCAGGCGAAGAAACCCATGACGACGAGGGCGAGTGCGGTTATGACGAAAAAAAGAAAGCGGAGATTCATTGTGAGGCGTTATCTTTTCGATGGATATCCGACGGGGTTGATTGCATCCGGAAAATGTGGTATGATGGGACTGTTTCGCTTCATATCAGGCATTTTTCATATGTTTCCAAACGACGACGGTGTCGATCCGGGTGATGCCGCAGACAGGCGGGCGAGTTCGGACGAGGAGGATTCCCTCACGGCGGGCCAATTCTTTCTTGAGATGGTGAAAGTATTCGTTTTGGCTGCCGTCGTTATTATACCTGTTCGCGTCTTTCTCTTCCAACCCTTCTTCGTGCAGGGACAGAGTATGCAGCCGAATTTCGAGGACGGGGAGTATCTCGTGGTGAACGAATTCGGGTACAAGCGGACCGAAGTCGGTTTCGCCGGTCATGACCTCTTCACGGTTTCGCCGTTCCGGAGTCTTTCAAGGCAGGAGCCGATCGTATTCCGTTCGCCTCAGCACGAGGGTCAGTATCTCATAAAACGCGTCATCGGATTGCCTGGTGAAAGCGTGAGGATCGAGAACTCGAAAGTGATGATCGCGAACGCGACGCATCCCGAAGGGTTCGTACTCGATGAATCGGCGTATCTCGGGAAATCGGTCGTTACGGACAGGAACGGGATGAAATCCGCCGTCACGCTTGGTCCGGACGAGTATTTCGTTCTCGGGGACAACCGGTCGCACAGTCATGACTCGCGTATGTTCGGTCCGATAAAGGAGGGTGCCATCATGGGGCGTGTCCTCATCCGGGCGTGGCCGGTTTCGAGAGCGGAGTGGTATTGATGCCCATCAAGTTTTTCAAGTTCGTAAAGTCCAATACTATGGCGCAGAAGAAACAGGCGGCGGCGAAGAAGTCGGTATCTCCGGTGAAGAAGGTGTCCGCTCCGAAGGCGGCGAAGAAAGTCCAGTCGAAGATCGTCGCGAAGGCGCCGGTTTCGGAAACCGAACTTCTGCTCCAGTCGCTCCGGGGGATGCGCGACATCTTGCCCGATGAGCAGCCGTACTGGGAGCGCGTGCGCCGGAGTCTTTCGACCGCGGCGCAGGAGTATGGATTCCAGCGTATCGATACGCCGACGGTCGAGTATCTCCATCTCTTCATCCGTTCGATCAAGGAAGGAACCGACATCATCGACAAGGAAATCTATTCGTTCCAGACCCGTGGCGGTGACCGTGTCGCGCTCCGACCGGAGTTCACGGCCGGGGTGGCACGTGCGTATATCCAGCACGGGATGAGCGTGCTCCCGAAACCGATCAGGCTGTTTTCGACGGGGCCGGTCTTCCGGTACGATCGTCCGCAAGAGGGCCGGTATCGCGAACTCTGGCAGGGAAACTTCGATGTGTTCGGCGAGAGCGATCCGATACTCGACGCGCAGGTCATGCAACTCGCCTACCGTGTCGTCCGCGAACTCGGACTCAAGGATATCGAATTCCAGGTGAACTCCATAGGCGTTCCTGAATCGCGCAAGCGGTACGAGAAGGCGCTCGTCCGGTTCCTTGAGTCGCAGAAACAGAAACTCTGCCAGGTCTGTCGCGATCGGCTCGAGACGAACCCGCTCCGTATCCTCGACTGCAAGGAGGACAAGTGCGTGCAGCTCACCTCGACCGCGCCGCAGGCGATCGACTTCCTCGACGACGAATCCCGCGCGCACTTCAAATCACTCCTCGAATACCTCGACGAGCTCGAGCTGCCATACGCGATCAATCCCCGCCTTGTCCGCGGACTCGACTACTACACGAGAACCGTATTCGAGATCTGGTCGTCCGACCGGGAGGGGAAGAAGTATGCCCTGGGCGGCGGCGGCCGGTATGATAACCTCATCCAGGAGCTCGGCGGCGAACCGACGCCGGCGATCGGGTTCGGTCTCGGTCTCGACCGGATCGTACTCGAGATGAAGCGGATGCAAGTCAAGCCCTATGAGATGTCGAAACCGAGAGTCTTTCTCGCGCAGCTCGGCGATCTCGCGAAGAAGAAGAGTCTCCGGCTGTTTTCCGAGCTCGAAAAGCATGGTATCCTGGTGGCAGAAAGTTTCGGGCGCGGGAGTCTCAAGGCGCAGCTCCGTGTCGCGAGCCGTCTCGGCGTCGAAGTGACGCTCATACTCGGACAGAAGGAAGCGCTCGATGGAACCGCGATCGTGAAGGACATGGTATCCGGGACGCAGGAAACGGTGACGCAGGAGAGGCTGACGGACGCGGTGAAAAAAATCCTGAAATCGAACGCCCTTCTCTCGCACCCGCCCATTCCGAAGATGCAGGAGGATTAGCGGATCTTCATATGGAAACGGTTTTCGACAAGATCATCCGAAAGGAAATCCCTGCGGATATCGTATTAGAGACAGAGGAGATTCTTGCGTTCCGGGACATCCATCCGCTCGCTCCGGTGCACGTCCTCATCATTCCGAAGAAGCGGATCGCGACGATCGGCGACCTGTCGGACGAGGATGCGCTGCTCGTGGGGAACATGTTCCTTGCCGCACGCGATATCGCCAGGAACTTGAACATTTCGGAGAAAGGGTATAAACTCCTGTTTCGGGTCGGGGAGCATGGCGGACAGGAAATTCCGCATATCCATCTCCATCTGATCGGAGGCGCGAGGCTTTCGGAGAATATACATCCCCTATAAGGATTCTAGGAAAGGAGGTTGGTATCATGATACAGGTGAAACGAAAGGAAAAAGAGACGGCAGAAGGAATGATCCGCCGTTTTTCGCGGCGCGTCCAACAGAGCGGCGTGCTCAAGAAAGCGCGCAAGCGTCGTTTCCGTCAGGAAGAGCAGAGCAAGGGAAAGCGTCGTGACGAAGCCCTCTACAAGACCAAGATCCGCAAGGAAATCACCCGGCTCAAGAAATTCGGGAAGTTCGATGACGAATCGCTCAAGGACATCAAGAAGAAACTCCGGTAAGAAAATTCCCTATGGCTCTCTACGAAACCATACATGGCGACCTGAAGGACGCCATGAAGGCTGGTGATGCGGTGCGGCGGGATACCATCCGTCTCCTTGAGAGTGCGCTCAAGAACGAGGCGATCGAGAAGCGCAAGCCCGTCACGGAGCTTTCCGATCAGGAAGTCGTCGCCGTGCTGCGGAGACTCTCGAAACAGCGCCGCGAAAGCGCGGAGAGCTATCGGGCCGGCGGTCGCGAGGATCTCGCTTCCCAGGAGGAGGCGGAGCTCGCGCTGATCACGGAGTATCTTCCTGCGGCGATGCCGGAGGCGGACATCCGTCAGGTCATCGCGGAAGCGAAGGCCGAGACCGGGGCGTCTTCGAAGGCGGACTTCGGGAAGCTTATGGGTGCGACAGCGAAGAAAATCGCGGGGCGCGCCGACGGCAACATCGTGAAGGCTCTCGTCGAGGAAGCTTTGGTCTGATCCGGTATGAAGGTCGAGCTTTCGATATCAAGAAAGGCGGAATGCGGACTCCCCAGACGGTTCTTCACGGACGTGGCGGGAGAGGCGCTCCGCCTTTCCTTTTTGTCGGCTACGGACGCGACGGTCGGCATCGGCGTGGCACTCCTTTCCGGAGACGAGATCCGGGCGTTGAATCGGACGTACCGGAAGAAAGACCGACCGACCGACGTCCTTTCCTTCCCCGGATTCCCGAAGAGAGCTGGCATCGCCGCTTCTGACGGGCGCGTCGAGATTGGAGACCTCGTACTCGACCCGTCATATATCCGTCTGGCGGCGGAGGAGGACGGCGTATCCTTTGAGACGGAGATGGCGTTCATCTTTTCTCATGGAGTGTTCCATCTGCTCGGGTATCGTCATGGACGGAAGATGTTTTCGATGCAGGAAGCGGTCGCCTCGACGTATGGCGACGCATCGGGTATTATGAAACAAACGAAGAATCTATGAGAACATTCATCGGCAGTCTTCGGCACGCGGTTCGCGGTGTCCGATACGCATTTTTTCGGGAGCGGAATTTTCAGATCGAACTCGCGCTTGCCGTGCTTGCGGTCGCGTTGTCCTTCGCGCTTCCGCTTTCGTCCGCGGAACGTGCGGCCATCTTTCTCGTCATCGCGCTCGTACTGCCGATGGAGCTCCTTAATACCGCCTGCGAGCGGGTGATGGATATGCTCAAGCCGGGGTTGCACCCGTATGCCAAGGCGGTGAAGGATCTTTCCGCCGGCGCGGTACTCATCGCGTCGCTTCTCGCCGCGCTCGTCGGTGCTGCCATCTTTCTTCCGCATATCGCGGATCTCCTCTTCGGACAGTAGTGATTCGCGACAAGAAGCATTCCTTTCTTCATATCGACCGAAAACTTTCGTTTTCGGTCTTTCCGATTCTTTGCGCCTTCGGTGATTCCGGGTTATAATAATCCGCATAAGACAAGCCTGCCCCGACGGAGGAGCCATCGGATTTTCTCGGTATGCCGAAAACGGAAAATTATCTCGGAATAGACATCGGGTCTTTCTCTGTCCGCGCCGTGATGGCGCAGGAAGTTTCAGGGGAGGAGACATTGCGTATTCTCGGTGCGATCGTTCTTCCTGCGGAGGGAATGCGCCGCGGGGCGGTGACGGATGCCGAGGCGGTCGCGAAAACCGTAGCGAAAGCCGTGGCGCATGCGGAACGCATGTCCGGCGTGGCATCGAACGTGATCGGTATCGGCGTGTCCGGCACCGAAATCTTCTGTCAGAAAGCGATCGGCGTCATCGCCGTCGGTCGGGCCGATGGCGAAGTGACGGAAGAGGATGTGGAACGTGCCATGGCCGAAGTGGAGGCTCGCGTCATGCTTCCGGCGAACCGGGAAGTCCTGCATGTCATCCCGAAGGATTATCGCCTCGACGATCAGAAGGATCTCAAGGATCCGATCGGCATGCGCGGTGTCCGTCTCGAGGCCGAGGCGTTCGTCGTGGGGACGACCACGGGGCAGATGAAGGGGGTCCAAAGGATATTCGAGCATGCCGGGATGAGCCCGGATTTCTATGCCGTTGAGCCCATCGCGGCCGCCGAAGCCGTGCTCTCCGCCAAGGAAAAAGAGCTCGGTGTCGTTCTGGTGAATATCGGCGGGAGCATGACCTCCACCGTCGTTTTCGAGGAAGGCGAGCTCGTTCACCTGTCCGTGCTTCCGGTCGGCGGGGCACATATCACGAACGATATCGCGATCGGTCTCCGTACATCGGTCGAGACCGCGGAAGCGGTGAAGATCCGTTACGGAAGCGCTCTTCCTCGTGAGGTCGGAAAAAAGGAGGACATAGACCTCTCCTCCATTGATTCGCAGGAAACGGAATTCGTATCGCGACACCACGTTTCGGAAATCATCGAAGCGCGGCTCGATGAGATATTCCGTCTCGTGAATGAGGAGCTTCGAAAGGCCGGAAAGGAAGGGCTGCTTCCGGCCGGCGCGGTTCTGACCGGTGGCGGCGCCCTGCTTCCGGGGGCGGTCGATCTTGCGAAAGATATCCTCCGTCTCCCCTCTCATATCGGCTATCCGAAACCGCAGGGCGGGATACTCGATCAGGTAGATGGTCCCGACTTCGCCACCGCACTCGGATTGGTTCTTCTTTCGCGAGATCGATCGCGGTCCGGAGGCGGATTCTTCGAAGCCGGTACCGAGCGGGTCGTCCCGGAATGGGTGAAGAAAGCCGGAAAACGGACGAAGGAGTGGCTTAAGCGCTTTCTTCCGATGGATTAAGGATATCGGAACAAATACAAAAAACCGCTTGACACGCGCTTTTTCCACGTGCTAGAGTGATATTTCAAAAAGAAAAATTCCCTTTCAGGCGTTTCCGAATTTATCTTTTTTAGAACCACTCGTATGGCCGAAATAAAGCCCGACATAGAAACATTCGCCAAGATCAAGGTTGTCGGGGTCGGCGGATCGGGGAACAACGCCATTTCGCGCATGATCGATTCGAAGATCAAGGGCGTGGAGTTTGTCGCGATCAACACCGATGCGCAGGCACTCCATCATTCGCGCGCCGCCGAGAAGGTCCATATCGGGAAAAACCTCACCAAGGGGCTCGGCGCCGGAATGAATCCGGAAATCGGACGGCAGGCGGCGGAAGAGAATCGTGACGAGATCCAGGAGGTGCTCAAGGGCGCCGACATGGTCTTCGTGGCATGCGGTCTCGGTGGCGGCACCGGTACCGGTGCGGCTCCAATCGTCGCGGAAACGGCGAAGGAACTCGGCGCGCTTACCATCGGCGTCGTGACGAAGCCGTTCGCGTTCGAAGGAGCGCAGCGGCGAGCGATCGCCGAGGAGGGACTCGCGAATCTCCGCGACCGCGTCGATTCGCTCATCACCATCCCGAACGACAAGCTGCTCACCATCATCGACAAGAAGACGACGCTCGTCAGCGCGTTCCGTATCGTGGACGACGTCCTGCGGCAAGGCGTGCAGGGCATCTCCGACCTCATTACCAAGCCCGGTATCGTGAACGTCGACTTCGCGGATGTCCGTGCGGTCATGGAGGACAGTGGGTCCGCGCTCATGGGTATCGGTATCGCATCCGGTGACGACCGCGCGGCGGAGGCGGCGAAAGCTGCGATCAACAGCCCACTCCTCGAACTGTCCATCGACGGTGCGAAGGGTGTGCTTATCAACGTGTCCGGCTCGTCCGATCTCGGTATGCTCGAAATCAATGAGGCCGCGAACATTATCACCGAAAGCATCGATCCGAATGCGAAGGTCATCTTCGGCGCGGTGGTCGATGACCAGATCCGCAAGGGCGAGATCCAGATCACCGTCGTCGCGACCGGATTCGATGCCGGTCGGACGAAGGAGTCGCCGGTCGGACTCGTGACCCGCGTACCGAGCATGACCGTGGCGAGAGCTATGGAAGCGGAATCACGGCAACAGGAGCAGCCTCGACAGCAGCCGGAGGAACTGGAAGAGGAATTCTCGCGCGATGCCTTTGAGAGCACCCGTCGTGTCATAGAGAAACCGCAGATGATCATCGAGGAGAAGATCCAGCCGCGCCCGGTTTCACTCCGTGCCGATTCGAAGGAGCTCGTCGAGGAGCAGGACGACCTCGAAATCCCGGCCTTCATCCGTCGGAAAATGAAGAAATAGCATTTTCTGGAAATCGTCCGAAAAGGGCGATTTTTTATTGGACAAATCGGGGTGCTCGGGTATAGAGTGGATGTGTGGAAGGAATTTTCAATTTCTCATTTTCAATTTTCAAACAATGACCGGATTTCTTAATTTTAAAATTTCGAAATCGAATCATTGAAAATTATTTGGAAATTAGAGATTGGAACTTAGAAATTCGAGCTTCGAATATGAGGTGTCCGTACTGCAGCCATACCGAGACCAAGGTCGTCGATTCGCGAGAGACGAAGGATGGTTTTTCGATACGCAGGCGGCGTGAGTGCGAGCAGTGCGCGGTGCGGTTCAGCACGTACGAGGAGGCGGAGATGTTCAAGCTCTCCGTCATCAAGAAGGACGGTCGGCACGAGGAGTACGACCGGAAGAAGATCGAAGCCGGACTCGAGCGTGCCTTGGAGAAGCGGCCGGGAGGCGAGGAGAAGGCGGAGAAGATCCTGGGCGAGGTGGAGTATGCACTCCACGCGAAGCACGTCCCGGAAATCACGAGCAAGGAAATCGGCGATCTCATCCTGGAAAAACTCAAGGCGGCCGACGAGGTCGCGTATCTCCGGTTCGTGAGCGTGTACAAGTCCTTCGGAAGCGCGAAGAGTTTTCAGAAAGCCATCGAGAATCTCGAATAGGCATATGTCCGTTTCCGCGGTGTTCCGTCTCGTTCTCATCCTTTTCGTACTGGGCATCGCGCTTGGTACGTTTTCGTATGGGGGTTCCTCGGTCGGTCCGCTCCTCGGGTTCGCGCTTGGCTTCGCCGCGCTCGGTGCATGGCCGGATCGTCGTGGGGCGATTTTTCTCTTTCTGGCATTTGCATTTTCGACAGGATGGTTCATTGCGGGGGAAGAAGAGATCTATTGGCGCGGATTGCCGGAAACCGGCCGGGTGTCCGGTGAGGTGGAAATCGTCCGGAACCCGGAGGCAAGGGATTTTTCCCGGGACGCGATAGTCTCGTTCCGATCCTGCGAAGGCACGTCTTGTCCTGAAGAGAGGATTCTGGTCCGTTTCCCTCTTTCGGAGCCGGTTTCCTTCGGTGATAAGGGGAGGCTGTTCTGTGAGCTTTCCTTGCCGGAGGAAGAGTGGCAGATGTATCACGCGAAGGGAGGCGTCGGCTTTGTCTGTGAAAAACCGGAGTGGGAGAAGCGGGATACGGATCGTACGCTTTCCATCGCGCTCATGCGATTCGCGGACCGGTTCGAACAATCTCTTATGCGCGCGTTGCCGGAGCCGGAGTCGAGTCTTGCGGCGGGGCTTCTGCTCGGCGGGGACGGGCGCCTTCCGGCGGAAACGAAGGACGATTTCCGTGCCGCAGGGCTCGCTCATGTCGTGGCGGTGTCGGGGTATAATATCTCCATCATCGCGGGGTATCTGCTTCTTATCGGGATAGCGCTTTTTCTGCCGAGGCGGAAAGCGGCGATTTTCGCGTTCTTCGGAACGCTTGCCTTCGTGTTCGTCTCGGGGGCGCCGCCGTCCGCGGTGCGTGCGATCGGCATGGCGTCGACGCTTATCCTCGCATGGCTCTTCGGGCGACGGTACGCATCGTTCCATGCGCTCCTCTTCGCGGCGGCGGTGATGCTCGCCTTCGACCCGCTCATCATCCGTCACGATCTCGGATTCCTGCTTTCGTTCGCAGCGACCGCCGGAATCATCCTCGCGTCACCTCCGATTGGTCGTGTCCTTCGAAGAATCCCGTTTTTCCTGAAGATATTCCTCGAGGCGCTGCTGCTTACGGTCGCGGCCGAACTCTTCATCCTGCCGATCATCTTCGCGAACTTCGGACATTTTTCCCTTGCCGCGTTTCCCGCGAACGCGATATTGCTTCCGCTTGTGCCGATAGCGATGCTCCTCTCGTTTCTCGCCGGAGTCGCCGGCATGCTATCCGGAACGCTTGGCACGGTTTTCGGATTTCCGGCGTATGTGTCGCTCCATGTCATAATCTCCGGCGCCGCGTATGCGGCATCTTTCGAGGAGTTGGATGTAGTACTTCAGGACTTCGGATGGACGGAGGCGGTCATCTGGTATGGCGTGCTCGGTGTTGTTGTGGCGATCATGATCCGCGCGCGCTGGAGAGGCGGGTTTCTTCCGGAACGGAATACGGATATCATGAGGATATGAAAAAGGCGGTCTTTCGGGTCATTTTTGTTTCACTTCTTGTCGCCGCTCTGCTCGGCGGAATATTTGCGTATGTCGCGTGGAGGAATGCCAGGGAAACGAAGGTGGTGTTTCTCGACGTCGGACAAGGGGACGCGATCCTGATTTCGCAGGGAGGGAATCAGATCCTCATCGACGGCGGGCGGAGCGGGAAGGTACTGCTTTCCGGAATCTCGCGGCAGATTCCGTTCTGGGATCGGACCATCGAGGCTGTCGTCGCCACGCATCCGGATGCGGATCACATCGGTGGTTTTCCGGAACTTCTCTCACGATATCGCGTCGGCACATATATCTCGACCTCCGTGCGATCGGAATCGGAGGTGTTCGCGCTTCTCGAGCGTGCGCTTGAAGGGTCACAGGGGCATACTGGACGCATCGTCGCTCGTCGCGGTCTTTCGATCGCGCTTCCGAAAGGCGGGCGTCTCGAGACGCTTTTCCCGGAAGACGGCGAACACGTGGCGGGGGAGTCCAATGAGACAAGTATCGTCTCGCGGTTCTCCTTCGGTGAGACGGACTTCCTCCTGACCGGAGATCTCCCGAGGGAAGAATTATTCCTCCCGGAAGCACTGCCGTCCGAAATACTCAAGCTCGCGCACCACGGGTCGAAGCATTCTTCGAGCGACCTGTTCCTATCCCGTGTCCGTCCGGAGGAAGCAGTTGTTTCCGTCGGGGAGAACAAGTATGGACATCCGTCGCCGGACGTGCTTTCCCGTGTCGCGGCCGTCGGAGCGACGGTCCGTCGTACCGACATCGATGGGGATATCGTGTACCGGTGTCTTGCGCATGAGAATCGGTGTGTCTTTTCGGAACGGTAGACTTGCCAATGCCGTGTTTTCGTGGTATTCCGGTAAGTGAGGGCGATTTTTTTAATGCGAATATTATGGCGAACATGCATCCGAAAAAAGAGCGATCGTTCGTGATCGTGAAACCGGACGGCGTCCAGCGCGGGCTCATGGGCGAAGTGATCCGTCGTATCGAACGGACGGGACTCAAGATCTCGGCGATGAAGTTTCTCGTACCGAAGGAGGATCAGTGTTGGGCGCACTACGCGAAGGATGACGAATGGTTTCTCTCGAAAGGGAACCGGATCGTCGGTGATCGCGAAGCGCAGGGCCTTCCGGTCGAGAAGGAGGCGATCGAATATGGCAAGGATATCATCCGTGCGAACGTGAACTTCTTCACCTCCGGACCGGTTTTGGCGATGGTCGTCGAGGGGAACCAGTCCGTCGCGATCGTGAAGAAGCTTGTCGGAGGAACGGAGCCCGCGACCAGTGATGTCGGAACGCTTCGCGGTGACCTGACCGTCGATTCGTATGCACTTTCGTCCATCGATAATCGTGCGGTGCGCAACCTCGTCCATTGTTCGGATAAACCGGAAGAAGCGGAGCGAGAAATCGCTATCTGGCTTTCGGAGGATGAGATCGTCAAATACCGGCTCGTTTCGGAACAGATACTTTATGATGTGAACCTGGACGGAATATTGGAGTAGAGGCCGATATTTTGGCGCGTTTCTTGTTTGTAAGAGAAAATCCGCTTGAAAGAGCGGATTTTTTGATTCTATCATTGACGGAAATGAGAATATGGTGTATAATGTCTGAAAATGTGCGGAAACAGGTTCCGCCATTTCGGTTTCCCGGAATATCGGGGTGTTGTGTTGTTGTTTCGTTGTTTTTACAAAAAAAGGAGAGACGAATGGGCCAGAAGTTGGGCTGTGATTTTAACCCGGAGTGTCAGTTGTTGGCATTCGGAAGAACCTGCGCGAAAGCGGTTCTCTGCAATGGGACGTGCAAGCGTCCCGTGAAGACGCTTCCGGAGGGTTTTCTCGATAACCATGGGGTTCGTCGGGATGGTGAGGGCGGATTTGTCGGATATCACATCGACAAGTTCAAGGTCAAACACTCGTCATGGAGGGGTTGATGCAGAATCATCCGGACAATACCGCAATCGCCGTACGGGAGGCGAACGCCCTGCTTGGTCAACACATCACGGACTACAACAATGTGCTGACCCGGCTTGCCAGCGTGAAGTATGATACTCCGCGTTGGCATCGCCTGTGGGAACAAAAGGAGCGGCAGGAGAAGCTCCTTTCGGAGAGGGGTCTCGCCTCGAAGCTGCGCGGATGGCTTCGCACCTGCTACGAGGGGACGCATATCCCGATCCTTGAGGGACGGAGAATCGTTCTTTACCCTCGTCCGTGGTAGCTGCATGGAGGTCGTAATAACGACCTCCTTTTCATTTGTCCGATTTCGTGGTACCAAGGAATGTATTGCAACGGGGTATAGTATATCGGCAGTACGCGTGCATGGGGTGCACGTAGGAGCGGTTCGATTCCGCTTACCCCGACAATCAAATCACTTTCCGATCCGCTCGAGCGTTCTCTCGGCTTCGCGGACGAGCGGCTCCTTGCGCGGGTCACCGCGGTTTTCATCGATGAACGCCGAGAGCTCGGTTCGTGCGCGGTTTTTGTCGTTTCGTTTCAGGGCGAGCTCCGCGATGTTGAACCGGACGAGATGGAATCCGGGGACGATCGTCTGGATCGACTCGTATTCCTTCATTGCCGCGAACGCATCCTTTTTCGCTTCGTGGAACTGGGCGAGATTGAAACGGATAGCAAGATTGTATGGGTCTTTTTCGATGATCCGTTTGAACAGGGGGAGGGCGAGGTCTGGCTTCCCGGTATTCTTGTACGTCGTAGCGAGATTGCCGAGTGCCGCCATGTTTTCCGGATCGCGCGCGGCCGCTCGTTCGAAGAATGGAAGAGCATTTTCAAAGTCCCGTTTTCGGAAGAAATCCATACCGGTCCAATAATCCGGGTCGGAAATTTTCCCTGTTCCTGAGGATGGCCTGGAGAGCGCTTCGATCGAATCGCGAAGCGTATCTCCCGCGAGTGTTCCGGTGGTCGCCTCATAAGCGATGCCGAGCTCGGCGGTTCCGGCTTCCGGATCGGCGCGGAGTGCGCGGCGGGCATATGAGAGAGCGTCCTCGAAACGATCTTCCTCGAGCGCGAGGCGGGATGTGGAAAGGAGCGACGGGACATGAAAGGGATTTTCCCGAAGAGCGCTGTCGCCCAGCAAGTGAGCGACTTTTCGATCATCGGCATCGGATGCTTTCTTTGCGATGGCGATTTTCATGTCCGGTCCGGATGTCGAACTCGCACCGTCTCCCGATGAGAATGCGAATCCGGAGAGGATAAGGAATGGAAACGCGAGCCAGAATATGGGCAAAAACGAACCGGAACGGATACGGCGGATCATCGTGACCAGGAACAATCCTGCGCCGGGAAGCAGGAATGGGAGAAGTGCGAGCCGGTACCGTTCCGCGATGTGCGTGAGAACGAGCGTTCCCGCGTAGACGAGCGCTATGAGTCCCACGGGGAGCCATCGCGCGCGCAGTGCCCGATCGGTCATCGCGATGACGGTTCCGAGAATCCCCATGATGATGAGTATCCATGCCGGCAGGAGGTATCCGAGCGGAGGAAACCGTTCAGTACCGTATCCCGGGAAATAGTTGTCGTCGAGTACCCGGGACGATATGAGGAGACCGATTTTTTTCAACGTCAGATCGACGAACCGTACCGGATGCGCGATGATTTCCCGAGCTGCCTGGCTCGTCCAAAATCCGGAGACCTGGTCCGCGGAAAGCTTCCGGTTCAGGGAGGCTTCGGCGAATGCCCGCCAAGTCGCCTCCTCCTGTTCCGGATTAACCGAAATGAATTCCGGCGGCTTGAGCGATCCGTCGGCACCTTCCCAGACGCCGATGTAGAGGTTCGGACCGCCGGATGCGTTTATGAGGGTGAGCGACCCGTCCGTGTAGTAATTCCGTATAGCAGCGGGAGAAATGGCGAGGAGGACACCGAAAATCAACGCGATTGCCGCGTAGGCCGTATATCTGTCCGGTCGTCTATTTCGGAAAAGCGTCGCAATCGCGAGTATCGGTGCCGCAAGGAGGATGTTCGCCTTCACGAGTGCGGTGAGGCCGATTATGACACCGATTCCGAAAAAGCGTTTCGGGTCGCGTTTTTCCCAGGAGACCGCGATGATGAGCGCGAGCATGGAAAGGAGAAACAATTCGACGGAAGTCTTGAGAAGGAGAACTTCATAGAAGACAGGCGGTGCCGCGAGAGTCGCGAGGAATCCGGAAACCGCGGCGACCAGTATCGATGAGGCGAGCCGTTTCGTGGCACAGAAGATGAGTACCGGCGTCAGACTTCCGATGAGGATCTGAAAGAATACGATGGCGGTTTCCCCGTCTTCGAACAGGCGAAGGAAAAAGGCAAGCAGAAACGCATAGCCGGGTTCGGTGAAATAGGCATGCTCCGTGAAAGATGTCCCGGAGAGGATCTGTTTCGCCCATTTCGCGTAGGAATCGGCGTCGAGAATCGGATACAGGAGGACCGGGTCATCCTTCATCGAGATGAAAAATCCGACCCGTATGCCGAGGGCAATAAGAAAAAGTGCTGCCGGGATGATCCAGGGAGCGTTCTTGCTGAGGATGCGGCGGAATTCCGTAGTCGTCATGTCGGAAGTATACCATCCGATCCGCGAAAAAACACCCCGTTTCCGGGGTGTTTCGCATATCGTTTCCTATTTCGCCCATTTGGCGAGGGTGCGGATCGCTTTCGTCGAGATGCGGACACGGACGCCGGCGATCTTCTTCGTCTGAAGATTAATCGCGAATTTCCGCTTGGTGGCGATATTGGAGTGGCTCCGCTGTTGTCCGGATCTCGTTCCGCGACCGGTCAGTTGGCATACCCGGCTCATAGTCGTATCGGTTGAAATGTTACCTGAAAGAATGTACCATACACTTGTGATCATGGCAAGTGGGAATATCGTTTTCGTATCATGCGTCACTTATCTTTTATCTTCTCCTCTTATGGCCAACGAACTCGTCCTTGTCGGATTCTATTTCGTCACACTCGTCTATTCCGTGATCATCCATGAGGTGTCGCATGGGATTGCCGCGCTGTGGCTCGGGGATCTGACCGCGAAATATGCGGGTCGGCTCAATCTGAACCCGATGAAGCATATCGATCCGATCGGATCGATCATCGTGCCGATTTCCATGTTCTTCCTGTTTCATTTCGCGTTCGGATGGGCGAAGCCGGTGCCATATAATCCGTATAACCTCCGGAATCAGAAATGGGGACCGGCCCTGGTCGCGATCGCGGGACCGGTTTCGAACATCCTTCTCGCTCTTTCGGCAGTCATCGTCGCAAAACTTCTGCCGATATCAGCGCTCGCCAAAGAGGACGTTTTTTCCAGGTTCATCGGCGTGTTATCCGGATCCGGGGACTTCTTCGATCGATGGGGATTGTTCGCAGACGCGCTTTCGGGATCGTTTTCGAACGTTTTCTTCGGACTCTGTCTCCTCGTCATTTTCTGGAACGTCCTACTCGCGTTCTTCAATCTCATCCCAATCCCGCCTCTGGACGGCTCGAAGCTCGTCTATTCGCTCTTCGATCTTCGGGAGGAGACTGTCCGGTTCCTCGAACAGTGGGGATTCTTCATCCTGATCGGCATCATATTCATGTTCCCTGGCGTCATTTCAGCTGTGGTGTATCCGGCGCTCGGTTTCTTCTTCGGACTTCTGTTCTGATCCCGAGGGTTCGATCGTTCGGACCCGGGTTTACCGCGTGTTGACAAGTTTTCTTCTTTCGTCTACCATGGCTTCTACGAGCGCGTGTATACGCTTTTTCATTTTGTTTTCACTTCTCAAAGGAATGCCGACTATCAACCAGCTGGTGAAGAGCGGACGGAAGACCGATGCCCGGAAATCGAAATCTCCGGCGATGTCATATTTCACGAACACCATCAAGAACCGGAAGACCTACTCGTGGAGCCCGTTCAAGCGCGGGGTGTGCGTGAAGGTCACGACCGTGACGCCGAAGAAGCCGAACTCCGCGCTTCGGAAAATTGCCCGTGTCCGGCTTTCGAACGGCATGGAAGTATCCGCCTATATTCCTGGCGAAGGGCACAACCTCCAGGAACACTCCATCGTCATGATCCGCGGGGGTCGAGTGAAGGATCTTCCCGGTGTCCGCTATCATATCGTCCGCGGCGTCCTCGACTCCGCAGGCGTCTCCGCGCGGAAGCAGAGCCGATCGAAATACGGCGCGAAGAAGGAGAAGAAGAAGGATTAGCCGGCGAAATGGAAAATGCAAATCTCAAAATGAAAATGTCGAATGTCGCTCGCGACATACAAAAAATTTGATTTTTGAATTTTACACTTTGATATCGAAATGAACTATGCCTCGAAGAAAGCGACAATATAAGAAGCCGTGGCCGGCCGACGTGAAGTATGAGAGCCCGCTCGTGGGTCACTTCATTGGTCTTATCATGTGGAACGGCAAGCGGAGCGTCGCCGAACAGATCATCTATGATGCGTTCGATGTCATCCACGACCGTACCAAGAAAGGCGGCCTCAATACGTTCGAGCAGGCCATAAAGAACGTCTCGCCACTTCTCGAACTCAAGAGTCGTCGCGTCGGCGGAGCGAACTATCAGGTACCGATTCCGGTGTCCGGGGATCGTCGGCAGACGCTTGCGATGCGCTGGATCCGTGATGCCTGCCGCAAGCGTGCGGGAAAGGCGATGGCGGAGAAACTTGCTGATGAGCTGATTGATGCCGCGAACAAGGCCGGAACGGCCATGAAGAAACGCGAAGAAGTGCATCGCATGGCGGAGGCGAACAAGGCGTTCGCGCACTTCGCGTAAGCGTCCGTTCCAAACCGTCGTGAGGATACACGGATCGCTTCACCGCGGTCTTTGTGTTTATCGGACGATTCTTCCTCGAATTCCAAAGAATAAATAAATTTCTAACTCAATAGTGTATGGCTCGTTTACGGTCTATCGATAAGATCCGAAACATCGGCATCATCGCGCATATCGATGCGGGAAAGACGACGACGACGGAACGCGTTCTCTTTTATACCGGTATCACCCACAAGATAGGCGAGGTGCACGAAGGTGCGGCGACCATGGACTGGATGGAGCAGGAACAGGAACGCGGCATCACGATCACGTCGGCCGCGACGACCTGTTTTTGGAAGGACCATCAGATCAATATCATCGACACTCCCGGGCATGTGGACTTCACCGTCGAGGTGGAGCGTTCTTTGCGCGTTCTCGACGGCGGTGTCGTCGTGTTCGACGGGAAGGAAGGCGTCGAACCGCAGTCCGAGACCGTGTGGCGCCAGGCGGAGAAATATCACGTTCCGCGCATCTGTTTCATCAACAAGATCGACAAGGAAGGCGCGGATTTCTTCGTCGCGCTCGAATCCATCTGGAATCGCCTCACACCGAACGCGATCGCGATGCAAATCCCTCTCGGGGAGCGTGGGGACTTCTATGGTGTCGTCGATCTTCTTACCATGAAGGCCTATACCTTCGAAGGCGAGATGGGCGAGAAGGTCGTCGAAGTCGATATTCCGGCGGAGTATGCCGATTCCGCGAAGAAATGGCGCGAGACGCTCGTCGAGAAGATTTCCGAGACGGATGACGAGCTCGCGACGAAATATCTCGAGGGCGGGGAAATCTCCCTTGCGGAACTGAAAGAAGCGCTCCGAAAAGCGGTGCTTACGGTGCGACTCGTCCCGGTGTATACCGGCACAGCGCTCCGCAACAAGGGCGTGCAGCTCGTGCTCGACGCGGTCATCGATTTCCTCCCGTCGCCTCAGGATGTGCCGGCGGTCATGGGAGAAAGCGTGAAGACCGGGGAACAGGTTCCGCAGGAAACGCGCGACGACGCGCCTTTCTCGGCGCTTGCGTTCAAGGTGGCGACCGATCCGTTCATCGGACAGCTTACATTCTTCCGTGTCTATTCCGGATCGCTCAAGGCGGGGAGCTACGTGCTCAATTCTTCGAAAAACGAGAAAGAACGTGTGGGGCGCATCGTCCGCATGCATGCGAATCATCGCGAAGAGATCGACGATATCCATGCAGGCGATATCGGCGCCTTGGTCGGCATGAAGGTCACGACGACCGGCAATACGCTCTGTGATGTCGACCATCCGATCCTGCTCGAGTCGATCACGTTTCCGGAACCGGTTATCGACATTTCCATCGAACCGAAGACGAAGCCTGACCAGGAGAAGATGGGTGTCGCGCTCAAGAAACTGTCCGAGGAAGATCCGACCTTCCGTGTCCATACGGACGAGGAGACCGGACAAACGATCCTTTCCGGCATGGGCGAGTTGCACCTCGATATCATCGTCGATCGCATGAAACGCGAATTCAAGGTGGAGGTCAACGTCGGTCGTCCGCAGGTCGCGTATCGCGAGACGATCCGTGAAAAAGCTCAGGCGGAAGGCAAATATATCCGCCAGTCCGGCGGTCGTGGCCAGTACGGCCACTGCTGGCTCCGAGTGGAGCCGCTCGAATCTGGGAAGGGATACGAATTCGTCGATGAGATCAAGGGCGGGGTCATTCCGCAGGAGTTCATCAAGCCGATCGATCGCGGAGTTTCCGAGGCGATGCAGACGGGCGTACTTGCCGGGTACCCGATGGTCGACGTGAAAGTCACGCTCTACGACGGATCCTTCCACGATGTCGATTCTTCGGAAGCGGCGTTCAAGATCGCCGGATCCATGGGCTTCAAGGAGGCTGCCCGACGCGCGAAGCCGGTCATCCTTGAGCCGATCATGAACGTCGTCTCGATCACTCCGGAGCAGTTCATGGGCGATATCGTCGGAGATCTCAACGCGAAGCGTGGGATGATACGGGAGATGCATGATCGCGGCGAAGGGAACGCTCGCGTGAAGGAAATCCATGCCGACGTCCCGCTTGCGTCGATGTTCGGGTATGCGACCCAGCTCCGCTCCATGTCCCAGGGACGGGCGAGCTATTCGATGGAGTTCGGTCATTATGCGGAGGTTCCGACGAACGTAGCGACCGAAATCATCGGGAATCGGCAAGGTATGGCGGCAAAAGGCGGGACGGTGTAAGCATATTTCGATTAATCGGCGTTCGGAGTTGATTCGGGCTTTGCTATCAGGAAATTTTCCGGTTATGACGGTACCGAAAAGCGAAGCCGCCTCTCGGTTCGGATGACCGAAATCGGATGATGTTTCGAAAAGAAGCGGCGGGGTTGACAAAAGGATGCGCTTCGGTTAGGATTCAAAATGATGTTTTCTCTCAGGGAATCCGGGGTTTTTGTTTCCCCTTTCATGAGAGACTTCTCGCAGGGTAACATAATAATAATTCGCTATCTCAAAGCTATGGCGGAACAGTTTCAGCGGACAAAACCGCACGTCAATGTCGGTACTATCGGTCATGTCGACCACGGAAAGACCACCCTTACGGCGGCCATCCTGAACGTGCTTTCCTTCAAGGGGTTCGCGAAGGTGAAAGGAATCGACGAGATTGACAAGGCTCCGGAAGAGAAGGAGCGCGGTATCACCATCGCGACGGCGCACTGCGAATACGAATCCGACGCCCGTCACTATGCGCACGTCGACTGCCCCGGGCACGCCGACTATATCAAGAACATGATCACGGGTGCCGCGCAGATGGACGGCGCCATCCTCGTAGTGGCCGCGACGGACGGTCCGATGCCGCAGACCCGCGAGCACATCCTGCTTGCGCGTCAGGTCGGTGTTCCGGAGATCGTCGTTTTCCTCAACAAGGTGGATATGGTTGACGATCCGGAGCTCGTCGACCTCGTCGAGGCCGAAGTCCGCGAATTGCTCACCAAATATGAATTCGACGGCGACAATGCCGCGGTGATTCGCGGATCCGCTCTCAAGGCGCTTGAGGCGAAGTCGGTTGATGATGAGGGAGCGAAGCCGGTACTCGATCTTATCGCCGCACTCGACTCGAAGATTCCGGAGCCGGTTCGTGACACCGAAAAACCGTTCCTTATGCCGATCGAAGACATTTTCTCGATCGAAGGTCGCGGCACCGTCGTGACCGGCCGCATCGAACGCGGAACGGTGAACATCAACGAGGAAGTCGAGATCGTCGGTCTCAAGGATACCGCGAAGACCGTCGTTACCGGAGTCGAGATGTTCAATAAGCAGCTCGACAAGGGTGTCGCCGGCGATAACGCTGGACTCCTTATCCGTGGTATCAAAAAGGATGACGTGGAGCGCGGGCAGGTTCTCGCGAAACCGGGATCGATCACGCCGCATACCGAATTCGAGGGGCAAATCTATATCCTTACGAAGGAGGAAGGCGGGCGCCATACGCCGTTCTTCAAAGGTTACAAGCCGCAGTTCTATATCCGAACGACGGATGTGACCGGTGAAGTGGAGCTTCCGGAAGGGACCGAGATGGTGATGCCTGGCGACACGGTTTCTCTCAAGATAAAGCTTATCGCCCCGGTCGCGATGGAAGAGGGGATGCGTTTCGCAATCCGCGAGGGTGGTCGCACGGTCGGTGCCGGCGCCACGACGAAGATTATCAAGTAAATAGACCCTGTTTCTGGGGATCGCGCGGGCGGAACCGTTTCTGCCCGCAATCATTCCCTGAAAAAGGATGTGGAAAAGATCGGAAAGTCGGATAACCACCAAGGAAACGGCAATGGCCAAAAAAACGAATCACGAGGAAGGAACGCGGATGCGCGTGAAGATCAAGGCGTATGATCATAAGGTGATCGATCAATCCGCCAGGAAGATCGTCGAGACCGCGGAACGGAGCGGCGCGACCATAACGGGTCCGGTTCCGCTTCCGACCGAGATACACAAGGTGACGGTGAATCGGTCGACTTTCGTGCATAAGAATTCTCGCGACCAGTTCGAGATGCGGGTGCACAAACGCCTTATCGACATCATGAACCCGACACCGAAAACGATCGATTCCCTGACGAATCTGGATCTGCCGACGGGGGTGGACGTGGAAATCAAGATGTAGTAGTCTGAGAGACAACATAAAACTCGTTAAAGTCCCGGATTTCCGGGATACTGAACGGGCCAGTCGCGAAAGGCGGTTTGGCTGAAGAGGGAACCGGCTTTTTGTTTATCGGAATCTATAGGAACAGTATGAAATTCCTCATCGGAAAAAAACTTGGCATGACGACGCTTCATGAGGGAGTTTCCTCGGAGAACGTGACGCTCGTTTCGTGCGAGCCGAATGTCGTGACGCTTGTGCGGACGCTTGAACGGGACGGATATGCCGCCGTACAGGTGGAAGCGAAAAAGACGACTCGTAAGACCGTGAAAAAGGAATTCCGGCCGCCGTTCACGGCGAAAGGAAAGGATGAGATCTCCGCGACGGGCATCATCGGTGAGCCGAAAGTCGGCGATTCGGTCTCGCTTTCCATTTTTGAGCCAGGTGATATCGTCGATGTGATCGGCGTGACGAAGGCGAAAGGATTCCAGGGCGTCGTGAAACGACATGGGTTCGGCGGACAGACCACGAGTCATGGGCGGAAGCACGATATCAGGAAGCCGGGATCCATCGGCGCGACTTTTCCGGAGCACGTCGTGAAGGGTCGTCGTATGGCCGGCCGTATGGGCGGGAAGAATTTCACGGTTCGTGGCCTCCGGGTCGTTTCCGTCGATATCGAGAAAGGCCTGATCGCACTTCGGGGGGCGATTCCCGGTGTGAACGGAGGATTGATCGGTATCCGTGGAATGGGTCGGAAGGTCGGTGGGAAATAAGAGAAGAATATCAGAAATATGTTGAAGGCTCCGCTTTACGATACGAAGGGTGAAAAGAAGGGGGATATCGAACTTCCCGAGTCCGTTTTCGGCGTTCCGGGGAATGACACGTTGCTCCATCAGATTTATGTCGCGATTTCAGCGAACCTTCGAAGTCCGATTGCCCATACGAAAGATCGCGGCGAGCGTGCCGGGTCAGGAAAGAAGCCATGGAAACAGAAGGGAACGGGTCGCGCGCGCGCCGGAGCCGTCCGCAGCCCTCTTTGGAGGAAAGGCGGGGTGACGTTCGGTCCGACCAAGGATCGGAACTTCTCAAAAGTTACGAACCGGAAGATGCGGCAGAAGGCCCTTTGTGTGGCATTATCGGAGAAATTCCGTTCGGAGAAACTTCGAATCGTCGATTCTTTCGCCTTCGAAACGAAGAAAACTCGGGAATTTTCGGAACTGCTTGCGAAACTTGGCGCGCGTCCAGGAAAGGCTCTTCTCGGATTTTCGGCTTCTGAACGGGATAATGAACGGATGAGTCGGAATATCGACAGAACGACGAATATCCTTGCGGAGAATATGAGTGCCTACGATCTTCTGAACCATGAATATCTTGTCGTGACGAAGGAGACGATAGAAATGCTTTCCTTGCGCTTTTCAGAGAAGAAAGAACAACCCGTCAACGATTGAATCCTATGGCGTTATTCGAGAAAAAAGATGAAAAGACCGTGAAGTCCGCTATCGCGAAAGCGGTGGAATCCCTTCCCGCACAGACTCTCGCGGGTCGGGTGCTCCTTTCGTCTCGGGTCACGGAAAAAGCCTATCTTCTCAATGCGCGAAATCAGTATGTTTTTCGGATTTCGAACGGCGCGACAAAGGACGATGTGAAGCGGGCTGTCGGAACAGCGTATGGCGTCCGGGTCGAGAAGGTCAGAACGGTGAATATTCCTCGGAAGAAAAAAGTTTCCGGAAGATCCGTCGGATTCAAATCCGCGGTGCGAAAGGCTATCGTGACGCTTCCGGAAGGCGAGGAAATCCCCATGTTTAAAGGAGTATAGTCCGAAACGTTATGGCGATAAAGATCTACAAAAAGAACGCGGCCGGCCGGAGATTCATGTCCATCGTGAAGCCGGATCAGGTTTCGGCGACGGTTTCGGAAAAGTCGTTGCTTCGACCGATCAAAAAGAACGGCGGTCGAGGGAACGGAAAGATTTCCGTCCGGCATCAGGGCGGTGGACACAAACGGATGTACCGGCTTGTCGATTTCCGTCAGGATAAGCTTGATATTCCCGGGAAGGTCGCTCAGATCGAACGGGATCCGAATCGCTCCGCGCTCATCGCACTCATTCATTACAAGGACGGCGAGAAACGGTATATCGTTGCTACCGGCGGTATGAAAGTCGGTCAGGATGTGGTTTCCGGAGAGTCTGTGCCGGTCGCCGAAGGGAATCGGATGAAGATAAAGAACATCCCGACGGGAACGATCATCTCGAGCGTCGAGATGAAGATCGGCCGCGGCGCGCAAATCGTCCGGAGCGCGGGATCATCCGCGACGCTTATGGCACTTGAGGGTGAGATGGCGCAGGTCAAGCTCGCGTCAGGAGAGGTCCGACTCATTTCCAAGGAATGTTACGCGACGATCGGTCAGGTATCCAATTTCGAACATGGAGCGGAACGCATCGGGAAGGCCGGTCGCAATCGATGGAAGGGAAAGCGGCCGACAGTCCGAGGCTCCGCGATGAACCCGGTTGACCACCCGCACGGAGGCGGCGAGGGGCGACAGCCGCTCGGTATGCATCCGAAGACTCCGTGGGGGAAACCGGCGCTTGGAAAGAAGACCAGGAATCCGAAGAAAGCGAGCAGCAAATACATCGTGAAGCGAAGGATCAAGAAGTAGATCGTCGGATTGAATGCTAAGAAAGCCGGAAGTTAAAGGCTAAAAGCCAGGAATATGTCTCGAAGTCTCAAGAAAGGACCATATGTAGACCCTCGGGTGCTCAAGAAACTCGAAGGAAAGAAAGTCGGCGATAAGGGGGTCATCAAGACCTGGTCCCGTGCTTGCGCCATCTCTCCGGAGATGGTCGGATTCACCTTCGGCGTGCACAATGGTCGGGAGCATATCCCGGTCTATGTCACGGAAGAGATGGTCGGGCACAAGTTCGGTGAATTTTCACCGACCCGGAAATTTGTCAGGCATGGTGGAAAGATGCAGAAGGAGCAGGAAGCCGCGGCGAAGCAGCGCGAACTCGATGTCGCGAAAGCGGCGAAGTCCGCTACTGCGGGAGTAAAGAAATAATCAATCCGGAGGAATCGATCGGTATATGCAAGTCGTCGCACATCTCAACAATCTGAAAATCGCTCCGCGAAAGGTTCGCCTCGTGGCGCACTCCATCGCCGGCATGAGCGCCGACGAGGCTCTTACCGAGCTTGGAAAGCAAGTGAAGCGGTCGTCCGATCCGATGGAAAAGCTTCTCCGGAGCGCGATTGCCAACGCGGAACATAATTTTGGGCTCGATCCGTCGAACCTGTTCGTCCTTTCGGTGACGGTCGGCGATGGCGCGCGTCTCAAGCGTTGGCAGCCGAGAGCCTTTGGTCGTGCGAATCCCATTCTCAGGCGTCTTTCGAAAGTGACGCTTACGCTCGAGGAAACGATAGAGGGGTTGAACCGGAAGGATCCGATGAAGTATGAGGCTCCGAAAACCGAATCGGTCGAACCGATCGAATCGGAGAAGAAGACGACCGAGGGGAATACGCTTCTTGCAGCTGAGGAGAAAAAGGAGGCGAAGAAAGACGTTTCAGTGAAACAGGAAATGAAGGAACGGAAGAACGCGGTCAAACGGGTCTATCAACGAAAATCATTCTAAACGTTTCGTGTTATGGGACAGAAGGTTCACCCAATCGGATTTCGGCTCGGTGTCACGGCAGGATGGAAATCCCGCTGGTTCGATGCGAGAAATTTCCAGAGGAAGCTCCGCGAGGATGTCGAAATGAGAGACTTCATCGTGAAGAAATGGAAGGCGGCCGGGATCGCCGATGTCCATATCGATCGTTCGGCGAGTTCGATCCGTATCACCGTCTTCTCCTCCCGTCCCGGCGTACTTATCGGTCGCGGCGGTTCGGGGATCGAAGATTTGGCACGTATCACGAAACACCGCTTTTTCCCGGGGAAACGGGTCGATCTCAAGATCGATGTTCAGGAAGTGAAGTCTCCCGATGAGAACGCGATGCTTGTGGCACAGTCGGTCGCGGAGCAGCTTGAGAAGCGTATGCCGTTCCGGCGCGCGCTCAAAGGAACGATCGAGAAGGTGATGGGGAGCCGCGGTGTCGAGGGTGCGAAAATAGAAATTTCAGGTCGTCTCGGCGGTGCCGAGATGTCCCGACGGGAATGGACGGCCAAGGGAAAGATTCCGCTGCATACTCTCCGTGCCGATATCGATTTCGCCCGATATGAAGCGAGGACGACCTACGGTGTTATCGGTGTGAAAGTCTGGATTTTCAAAGGTGAGAAGTTTGAGGCTGCTGAACGGGTGTCGGAGGAATAGTCTAAAGAAAGCTAGGAATCAATCGTATGTTGCTCATGCCGCGAAAAGTGAAGCACCGGAAGATCCATCGGGGCGGATGGCCGAAAGGGCCGACGACCGCCGGTGCCCGGGTGAGTTTCGGGAGCTTCGGCCTCAAGGCCGTCGAGACCGGACTCGTTTCAGCACGCCAAATCGAGTCGGCACGACGCGCCATCACGCGATTCATTCATCGCGGCGGAAAGGTTTGGATCCGTATTTTTCCGGATAAACCGATGACGAAGAAGGGTGAACAGACACCTATGGGAAAAGGGAAGGGAAGCGTCGATCACTATGTCGCGAAGGTGACGGCCGGGAAGGTCCTCTTCGAGCTCGATGGCGTTCCACGAGAAACGGCAGTGGAGGCGATGAGACTCGGATCTCACAAGCTTTCGGTGAAGACGAAATTTGTCGATCGGCACGGAAACGAATAAGTATACGGCTATGAAGATGAAAGAACTTCGGGAACAATCGTCCGGTGAGCGCGAGAAACTTCTTCTGGAACTGAGAAGGAAGGAACGCGAACTCAGATTTTCGATCGCGGGTCGTGAAACGAAGAACCATCGTGAAGCGAGAACGGTAAAGAAGGATATCGCGCGCGTACTCACGCTCGGACGCGAAGAGGCATTAACGGCATAAAGGGCATATGGCAACTCTCAACAAGACAACCGAAAGGAAGATTTCCAAGGCCCCGAAACTCTCAGGCATCGTTTCGAGTGTCGCGACCGAGAAGACGATTACCGTCAAGGTCGATACTCTCAAGACGCATCCGAAGTACGGGAAGAAATATCGGTCGACCAAGAAATATCTCGTGCATGCCTCGGAAAACGGGTATAAGGTCGGCGATGCCGTCATATTTCGTGAATGCGCTCCGATAAGCCGGAGGAAGCGGCACGAGGTTATCATTTCGGAGGAACAGTAAATTCACGGGAAAGCGACACGTTTATGATTCAGGCAGAAACACGACTCAAGGTGGCTGATAATTCCGGCGCGAAAGTGATCGAGTGTTTCAAGGTGCTCGGCGGGACGCGGCGGCGCTACGCTTCCGTCGGCGATATCGTCGTCGCATCCGTGAAATCGGCTGAACCGCGTGGGATGGTGAAGAAAGGTGACAAGGTCCGTGCCGTTATCGTCAGACAGGCGCAGGCGTATCGTCGAAAGGACAATTCCTACATCCGGTTCGATGAGAACGCGGCGGTGATCGTGGATGCGAACGGAATCGATCCGAAGGGAACGCGTATCTTCGGTCCGGTCGCCCGGGAACTCCGTGAGAAGGGATTCTCGAAGATCGTTTCGCTCGCTCAGGAAGTCCTCTAATCGCATGCCTATGAAACTCAGGAAAGGTGACGAAGTCGAAGTGATCGCCGGAAAGGATCGCGGAAAGCGCGGGAAGGTCTCTTCCGTGTTTCCGAGCGAAGACAAGGTGATCGTCGACGGCGTGAATGTCATGAAGAAACACCGGAAGGCGCGACGCGACGGCGCGAAAGGCGAGCGGGTCGAGATGCCGTTTCCGATCCATGTCTCGAACGTCATGCTTGTCTGCCCGCATACCGGGAAACCGACCCGTGTCGGATACCTGGTCGAAGGCGATGGGAAAGTCCGTGTGAGCAGGAAGTCGGGGAAGCGGATCTAAGGAATTTGTGGAAGGATCGATCATATGAAACAGCCGATCATGAAGGTAAAATACCAGGAAGCGATACCGGAGCTCCGAAAGGCTCTCGGACGTGAAAACACGCTTTCTCTCCCGCGCATCGCGAAGGTGACGGTGAACGTCGGTCTCGGGAAATTCTTGAAGGAGCAGTCCCGCGTCGATGAGATCGTCGAGACGCTTGTGGCGATTACCGGACAGAAACCGGTCATGATGAAAGCCCGAAAAGCCATCGCTGGTTTCAAAATTCGTGAAGGACTCGAAGTCGGTGTGAAAGTGACGCTTCGCGGTCGACGTATGTGGCAGTTTCTCGATCGGCTTCTCCTCGCCACTCTTCCTCGAGTTCGCGATTTCCAGGGCATTCCCGTAAGTTCGATCGATTCAAACGGAAATTGCAATATCGGTCTTCGCGAGCACATGATATTTCCGGAAATCGTTCCAGAAAAGGTGCAGACGATATTTGGCCTTCAGATCGTGGTGACGACGACGGCGCGGGATCGGAAAGACGGTGAAGCGCTCTTCCGGACGCTCAAGTTCCCGTTTCGTGTTGAGGAATAATCCGGACATTTTCAAAAAGTATCTCTTATGGCGAAGACTTCAGTACAAGCGAGGGCGGAAAAGCACCCGAAATTCTCGACTCGTGTCGTGAATCGGTGCTGGAAGTGCGGACGGAAGCATGGATATCTCCGTCGGTACGATCTCTGCCGTATCTGCTTCCGTGAACTGGCCTCCAAAGGCGAGATTCCCGGCGTGCGGAAGGCATCGTGGTAAAAGACATCCTTTTGAAGTAAGAATTTTCGTATGCTTGATCCAATAGCAGACATGCTGACCAGAATCCGGAACGCGCAAAGGGCGGGTCATAAGACCGTTTCCTTTCCGGCTTCGAAGATAAAACTGGCAATCCTCCGCGTTCTTGAGGATCGCGGCTTTGTGGGTTCGATCGCCAGTGGATCCGAAGGGCCGAAAGAGACGCTGACGGTCACGCTCAAGTACTCCGAAAGTGCGCCTCTCAAGCTTGATCCGGCTATCCGGGAACTCCGTCGTATCAGCAAGGAAGGAAATCGGGTCTATGCGAAAAAGGGCGATGTGAAGAAAGTGAAGAACGGATATGGCGTTGCGATCGTTTCCACATCGAAAGGAGTCATGGCCGGTGAGGACGCGTATCGCCAGGGGCTTGGCGGCGAGTATATCTGCGAAGTCTGGTAAATACAGTTTTTAGCGTCCAGCCTTCGGCTTCCGGAATCGTAATATGGGGGCTAACGGCCGGCGGTTAATGGTTAGAGCTTATCTTATGAGTAGAATCGGTAAAAAACCAGTGTCGGTATCGACCGGTGTCGAGGCATCCGTTCGCGCGAATGTCATTTCGGTGAAAGGTCCGAAAGGAACGCTCTCTTTCGCCCATCATCCGGACGTTTCCGTGGCGCTTACGGACGGCGTCTTTACCGTGTCCAAGGTCGGTGAGGCTAAGCGCGCCCAGGCGGTTTGGGGTACTACGGCAAAGGCTATCGCGAACATGATCGAAGGCGTGACCAAGGGATTCGAGAAACGCCTCGAATTGAACGGGGTCGGATTCCGTATGGCCGTCCAAGGGAAAAAGATCAATCTCGCTCTCGGATTCTCTCATCCGGTCGAAGTGATGATTCCTGACGGAATCGAGGCGAAAATCGAGGCGAACATACTTATTCTTTCGGGAATCGACAAGCAGAAGGTTGGTCAGTTCGCGGCTGAAGTCCGCGGTCTCAAGCCGGTTGAGCCATACAAGGGGAAAGGGTTCAAGTATGTCGATGAGATCGTCCGGAGAAAGGAAGGAAAGAAGGCTTCCGCCTAATCATGAGACGCTGAATCCACCATTATGATAAAGCAAGTATCAAGAAAAGAGAGGCGGATAGCTCGCGCGAGGAGAGTCCGCGCGAAAATTTCCGGAACGGCCGAGTGTCCGAGACTTTCGGTTTTCAGGAGTCTTCGGAATATTTCCGTACAGGTGATCGATGATGTCGCCGGCCGGACGCTCGTGTCCGCGGATATCCGCGAGCTCGGTAAAAAGGCTGGGAATACGGTCGAGGGCGCGTTTCTCCTGGGGAAGACCGTCGGTGAGAAGTGTGCGAAAGCGGGTATCGCATCGGTCGTTTTCGACCGTTCCGGATACCGGTATCATGGGAAAGTGAAGGCGGTCGCGGATGGAGCGCGCGAGGCCGGACTTAAGTTCTAAACGGTTGGAATCGTATGGCAAAGCAGATGAAAAGGGGTGGTAGGAGAGAGAAGCCGGAGTTCGATCAGAAACTTCTGGATCTTGCCCGTGTCACCCGTGTGGTGAAAGGAGGCCGTCGTTTCCGTTTTCGCGCGACGCTGATCATCGGGAATCGGAAGGGAAAGGTCGGAGTCGGTGTCGCCAAGGGTGCCGATGTTTCGGATGCCATCCAGAAGGCGTTCAATGATGCGAAAAAGAATATGGCCTCGGTGGCGCTGGTCGGTGGAACCATCGCGCACGACGTGTACGCGAAATATGGAAGCGCCAAGGTCATGCTCAAGCCGGGAAAGGAAGGTCGCGGGCTTATTGCGGGCGGCGCAGTCCGTGCGGTGGCCGATCTTCTCGGTGTGAAGGATGTCGTTTCCAAATCTCTCGGCTCGTCGAATGCGCTCAATCTTGCCCGAGCGACGGTGCTTGCTCTCGGTGAACTCCGCAACCTTCCGGAAGCGGCGCCTGCGGTTGTCGTCGAAACCGGAGAAGAGTCGAAGACGATGAAGACGGAATCGAAGAAATAAGCTATCTTGAACGTATGCAGATTCATACTCTTTCCGTAGAGAAGAAAAAGGGACGCAAGCGCATCGGTCGCGGCGGACGCCGTGGGACCACGGCCGGCCGCGGATCGAACGGCCAGAAATCCCGAACCGGCTCGAGCGTCGATCCGCTGTTTGAGGGTGGCCGGACCACTCTGCTCGAACGCATGAAGAAGGTAAAAGGATTCAAGTCCCCGAAGCCGAAACGCGTGACGCTTACGCTTTCGTTTCTCGAGAAACATTTCGATGCGGGTGAAGAAGTGAGCCGTACGACGATCATCGGGAAGAAGCTTTTCTCGCCGAAGCACGTGGCTGGTGGATTCAAGGTCGTCGCGAGCGGAAAGCTCACGAAGGCGCTTTCATTCGATGCGAAGATCCGGTTCTCGGAAACCGCGCTTGTGGCCGTAAAAGCGGCGGGATGCACGATCGGGGAAGAGGCCTAATTTCGTCTCGGCCCCTTGCCTTCCGTTCAACAAAAAACGATTTTCTTTCCGTCCATGATGCACGCGCTGCGACAAATCTGGGTTGTCCCCGAGCTTCGGGAGAAGATACTCTTCATTCTCGCGATGCTCGTCATTTACCGGTTTGCGGCCAATATCCCGCTTCCGGGCGTCGATGTGCTCGCGCTCCGGGAGTTGTTCGAGGGGAACCAGCTGCTCGGACTTCTCAATCTGTTCTCAGGGGGTGGGCTTTCCAATATCTCAGTGGTGCTGCTCGGTGTCGCGCCATACATCACCGCTTCCATCATCATGCAGCTCATGACGATGATTTCACCGCAACTCGAGAAGCTGTACAAGGAGGAGGGCGAGGCCGGGCGTCAAAAATTCAACATGTGGACGAGATGGCTGACCGTTCCACTCGCCTTCATACAAGCGTTTGGGATGATATCTCTGCTTCGCTCACAGAACGTGCTCGGGGATCTTTCCCCGTTCATGATGATCGCGATGATAGCGACTGCCGTCGGCGGGACGGTATTTCTCATGTGGATCGGCGAACTTATCACTGAAAAAGGTCTCGGAAACGGTGTTTCCATAATGATTTTCGCTGGTATCATCGCCGGACTCCCAACCGCATTTTCGAGATTTTTTTCGACATGGGATGCATCGCAGGTATTCTCCTACATCGTCTTTTTTGCCATTGCGATCATCACGATCGCGGGAGTGGTGCTCGTGAATGATGGTCAGCGGATCATCCCGATTTCTTACGCGAAACGGCTTCGAGGAAGCAGGGTGTATGGAGGTGCTTCCACGCATCTTCCGCTCCGCGTGAATCAGGCCGGTGTCATCCCGATTATCTTCGCGGTTTCGATCATTCTCATTCCGAGCATGGTTGCGAATTATTTATCCCAAAGCGGCGCGGGGAAGATCGCGGATGTCGCTGTTTCGGTGAACGCCTTCCTTCAGGATCCTTGGGTCTATGCCGGACTGTATTTCGTGCTGGTCGCGGTATTCACGTATTTCTATACCGCGGTCATCTTCGATCCATATAAGATTTCCGAGAATCTTCAGAAACAAGGAGGCTTCATTCCCGGAATCCGTCCCGGAACCGCAACCGCCGAATATCTCGGTCGGATCATAAACCGGATAACCCTCGCCGGTGCCGTTTTCCTCGGGTCTGTTGCCGTGCTGCCGGTCATCGTGCAGAATGTGACGAACATCCAGGCATTGACCCTGGGCGGCGTCTCAGTGCTGATCGTCGTTTCAGTCGTTCTCGAAATGATGAAGCAGATGCAGGGTCAGCTTTCGATGCGGAATTACGACGGATTCTGAAAAAACGAAAACATGGAACACGAACGAAGACCGCATGCTTATATCCTTCTCGGCCCTCCGGGGAGCGGAAAGAGTACGCAGGCGGATATTTTCAAGCGTGAGTTCGGCGCGGCGCACGTCGATATGGGTGCCGCACTTCGTGCAGCCGCACAGGAAGGCACACCGTTCAGCGAGAAGCTCAATGAGAGCATCAACAAGAGGCGCGAACTCGTTCCTGATGAGATTGTCCGCGCCGTTCTTGAAAGCGAGCTTCGAAAGGTTCCTGCGGGCAAGCCGGTCATTCTCGACGGAGCCCCGCGTCGTGAGAGCCAGATAAACGAAGTGCTTTCGGTGTTGGATCGTTTCGGAAAGGATTTCCAGTACGCGATATTCATCGAGCTATCCGAGGCGGATTCGGTTGAGCGGATTTCCCGTCGCTTCTCCTGCGTCGATTGCGGTGCGAAGTTCGTTCTTGGGAAGGATTATGCCATGCAGGGGGACCGATGCTCGCATTGCGGCGGTCGGGTGACTCAGCGCGCGGATGATACGCCGGAAGGCGTCAGAAAACGTTGGAGTGTCTTCCATGACGAGACATTCCCAGTATTGTCGTATTTCGAGCGAAAAGGGAAGCTGATTCGGGTGTCCGGATTATCCGATCCGGAGGGAATTTTCAGTGATATACGGTCGAAGCTTTTTGCGGAGTGATTTTCTCCCATTTTCCTATGAATGAATGGATCAAGACGGATGAGGAACTTGACGGATTGCGCGAGTCAGGAAAACGGCTTGCGGAAGTCGTTGTCGATCTTTCGGGTATGGCGATTCCCGGGGTATCTACCGGAGCGATCGGCGAAGCGGCCGACGAGCTTATCAGAAAAAAGGGAGGCATTCCCATATTCAAAGGATATGGTGCGGAGTGGGGAAAACCATTTCCGGCAGCCGCGTGTGTTTCAGTGAATGATGAGGTCGTACACGGAATCCCGATACCGACCCGTATACTTTGCGAAGGAGATCTGTTGAAGATTGATATCGGTATGCGGTATCAGGGCATGGTGACGGATATGGCGCGTACGCTCCCAGTCGGTACCGTTTCTGATACGGCATTGAGGCTCATAAAAGCCACAAAAGAGAGTCTCGACCAAGGCATATCGAAGATTCGATCGGGTGCGCGGTTGGCTGATTACGCTCGTGCGGTCGAGTCGCGCGTACGCATGGACGGATTTTCCATCGTTCGTGATCTTGTCGGACATGGCGTCGGTCGCGAGCTTCATGAAGAGCCGCAGATCCCGAATTATTTCATAGGTGGCATGGAGAATTTCTCGTTCCGGAAAGGAATGGCAGTCGCGCTCGAGCCGATGGTGAATGAGGGAAATTTTCTTGTCAGAATAGCTCCGGATGGATGGACATACGTGACCAAGGACGGAAAGCTTTCAGCGCATTTCGAAGACACCGTCATCGTGACCGAAAAGGGAACGGAAATCGTGACGCGAACATAATAACCAATCGCCAAGATACAAGAAACAAAAAAATAAAAATATCAAATCGACAAAAAAGAACGCGGCTTTGATTTGAAATTTTTTGTGTCGGTTATTGTTTGTATCTTGTTTCTTGGTCATTGATCGTTTCGGACGTATGCCTGAAGAACCGAAAAATTATCTGGGAATAGATTGGGGCGCATCCAAAGTCGGGGTGGCGTTTGCCGATTCGGAGACGCGGATGGCGTTCCCGTTTTCGACGCTTTCAAACGATCGAAACCTTTCTTATACCTTGAAGGATATCATCGATTCAAAGGATGTCGGGATTGTCGTGATCGGCATTCCGTCACATGTGAATCGGGAGGATGTCCTCTACGGAGGAGAGAAGCTTGCCGCAGCTCTTGAGAAGTTGGTTCCGATCCGGATAGCGTTTCAGAACGAGATGTTCACGACGAAAATGGCCAAGGAAAATCTCAAGGAGCGTGGCGTGCGGCATATCGCTCGATACGATGATGCCGAGGCGGCGCGCATCATTCTTCAGGAATGGCTTGATAAGGTGTGAAATCGACTTAATTTTTCAACGAAAAAACAAGCGGTATCGCTTGTTTTTTCGTATACTTCCGGTTGTCCTCTCAGAGGAGTTCGTGGCGTTCGTTTTGTTTCAGTGTGTCGATGAGTTTTTTGATATCTCCGGACTGGTGCCGATCGGCGATGAGGAGCGCATCGTTGGTATCGACGATGACCAGATCCTGCACCCCGAATGTTGTGATTGTCCGTTCTCGTGTGCCGTAGATGAGATTTCCTTTTCCATCATATTCGATACAGTCTCCGGAAAGAACACTGTCTTTCCCTTGGCGGGTGCTGAAGAACTCATAAAGCGATCCCCAACTTCCGATATCGCTCCATCGCATCGGAGCAGGTACGACAATTCGCGATTCCGGTGGGAGTTTCTCGACGATGACAGGCTCAATCGCTTGGTTCGGAGCATTTTCATACAAGGCGGAAAGTTTCATATCCGTCAACTCGGATTTTTTCGCATGTGCAGCGATGGCATTCGTGATGCTTGCGAGATCCGGAGCATACATGTTGATCCATTCGAGCATGGTTTTTGCCGGGAAGATGAAGTAGCCTGCGTTCCAGAGATACCGCCAGTCCGACAGATAGGACTTGGCGGTCTCACGGTCGGGCTTCTCCTTGAATTCGTCAACGAAGAAGATGTCCCGGCCGCTTGGTTTGGAGTAGTGTTTTCCCATGCGGATATAACCCAGCCCGCTATCCGGAGATGTCGGATTGATGCCGATCACGACAAGTTTGTCACGATCCGTTTCGGCAGCGGAAAATGCCGTTTTAAGGGAATCAGCGAATGCCTCCTCGTTTTCGATGGCATGATCCGAGGCGATGGTCGCTATGACCGCATTAGGGAATTCCGATCCGATAACCGCTGAAACGAGTCCGATAGCCGGAGCCGTTCCCTTCGGTGATGGCTCGAGAATAAGCCTTTTATCAGGGAAATTCGGGAGAATTTCTCGGATCTTCTTCCGGTAGGATCCGTTGGTTGATATGAAGATTGCATCTTCTGGAACGACAAGCTTCGCACGATCAAACGTCTCCTCGAGGAGTGTTTTCTCGGAAAGAAAGGCATGAAACTGTTTCGGCTGATTCTTTCGCGAAAGCGGCCAGAGACGGGTTCCGGATCCGCCGGCCATGATGACGATGATGCGAGCGCCATGTTTTTCCTGCATAAGGTTGGAGCGTATACGACGAATTCCTTCTGACGCATCAAAGCATACGTGAAAAATTTTCGGAAGACAAGCGGATGATTTTGCAATAATGATTCTAGCGTATTTTCCCATTCCATGGTATTATTCGGGTGTTGCTTCTTGCAAAACAGACACATTTCTTTGTGACTTCGTATGGTCGGCGTTGATGGTGGTGCAGGGTTTTCCGTGGGCGGTGGAACTGCTGAACGGAAGAACGACCGAGCCCGAAAAATCATATTTATCATTTTTCTTTCCATGATCATCATGGGAGGGGCGTTCTTTTTGTTGAGATGGTATTTCAACGTAGACCAGGCTGGACCAAGTCTTGCCGCGCCGGTCGTCATCGATTTTCCCGATCCGGTTGTGATCGACGCGACTCCTGATGGGCCGCTCCCTTCCGTTGCGCCATATCAGAGTGAGCGGTTTCGCGCCGGGGAGATAGCCATAGGCGGTGAGGCGGCGCTCTTTGTTCCGGAAACCGATGTCGCTCCGCTCGAGATATTTTCCGTTCGGGGAGAAGCGTTTACGGAAAAGGGCAAGAATGGGGCGAAGCTGGTTATCACTTGGGAGACGAATAAGCCGGCCCTGTCCGAAATTTCTTATGGGAAAGGCGTCGGACAGGCGGAAGGAATCATTCGTGAGGAAGGATACGGAACGAACCATAGTCTCGTCATTCCCGATCTGACGCAATCGTCGACCTATGTTTATGTTATTTCGAGCCGTGATAAATGGGGGAATGAAGCCGAAAGTGATCCATATGCGGTATACACCGGCGCTCGGGATATTTCCCTTTTCGAACTCATCGCAGGAGCGATTGGTGACGTGTTCGGATGGGCGGTTGACAAGTAGCCTGGCTTGCTTTTGAAAAAGAGTTTTTTATGCTATAATTTCGGAGAATCCAGCCCCGAATTTCGAGGGGTTCTGACACTCAAATGACGGAGTATGTAAAACAAAAAATCTGGAAGAATTTCATACTCATCCTCGCCGCAATCTTCGGAGCGGGGATGCACATATGGTGGCAGGGGACCCCGGCACCGGTTTTTGCGCAGTCTCTTGATCAGATAAGCGTCTCACTTTCCCTTTTTGACGTGAAAAACGAGCCGGTAAATGGAAAGTATGAGGTCCGTTTCGGAATCTATTCCCGGGATCGTGCGGAAGTTGATGCGTATCCGTCGAATGCGGATGCTGGCGTACGTCTCTGGACGGAGACGAAGGAAGTCGAGGTGCGGAATGGGATTCTGAGGATTTTTCTCGGTGATACTCAGCCGCTCCCTTCAGGGTTATTCTCCGGTTCAAGTGATTACTATCTCGGCGTCAGGATCGGCGATGATTCGGAAATGGTTCCGCGAAAGAAGATCACTTCGGTTCCATCCGCGCTCAACTCGCGATTCCTCAACGGTAAAACGATTGGATCCAGACAGGGAGATATCACGACACTCGGACAGGGAGGGAAAGTCGACATCAAGATGCTGCCGACAGGAACCGGAACGAAGCAGCTCGTACTCGGAAGCGATGGGCGTCTGCATGATCAAAACACCGATACGGGTACTGACGCGACCGAATTCAACATAGGCTCCGATTCTGCTCTCGGCTCTGAAAATTTTCTGCTTTCGGTCTCGAATGCCGGAGTGAAGCCGGCTCTCCGGTATAACGCCTCATCCGGTGTCTGGGAGCTTTCGAATGATGGGTCATCATTCAGCCAGCTTCTGACAGGTGCGACCGGATCATTCCTTCCGCTTTCCGGCGGAACGATGACGGGCGACATCGTTTTTTCCGGTACACAATCGTTCGCAAACCTTATTGATCTCGGGCCTGATACGGTTGGGAATTATGTCGCGTCGCTTTCGACCGGAAACGGACTGTCCGGCGGGGCCGCTGGATCGGAGGGTGCGGCACTCTCGCTCTCGCTCGCTGTACTTTCGGCCGTTGACGGAGGCGGTGTCAACGCATCTTTTTCCGGTCTCGAGTTTGGCGGGGTCGGTTCGAACGAACTCACCCTTCTTCAAGGTTGTTCGGATGAGCAATTACTCAAGTGGGATGACGGTGCTTCCCAATGGATCTGCTCGAACGATCTCGGCGGTGGAACGGCGAGTATAAATCTCAAGGAGGGAGCGACCCTCTACAACAACATCGATACGATCGCATTCGGATCGAGCGACTTCGATGTTTCATCGTTTGGTACCGAAGGGAGTGTCACGATTGATTACGTGAATTCCGGGATTGCCAGGAGAAACCAGAATGAAACGATAACCGGATCCTGGACATTCTCGAATGCGCTTGGTGTCACGAGCGGCGGCACCGGCGCCGCGACCCTCACGCAGAACGGTATCCTCATGGGCAACGGAACGGGCGCGGTCTCCGCGGTCACCGGCACCTCCGCCCAGTTCCTCGTCGCGAACCTGACCGGCGTCCCGGC
>JAGOTT010000015.1 GCA_018061645.1 Candidatus Moraniibacteriota bacterium | reverse complement strand
GTCACCTTGCCCCCGGCCCGCAGCGCGCCATCGGCGACCGCACCCATGATCCCCTTGGTGCCGCCGCCGTAGACGAGGCGAAGCCCCGCTTCGGCGATCGCGCGCCCGAGCGTGTGTCCCGCCTTGTTCGTCAGATTCGAGACATACACGACATCCGCTTTCGACGTCCGTATCGCTTTCGCGAAATCCTTGATGGCAAGGTTCGGAAGCAGACTGCAGTACAGGTTTCCCGGACCGATGACGATCATGTCGGCCCGTTTCACGCGATCGATCGCCTTTCCGTACGCGCGTACCCTTCCGGAAAAACCGAACGCCCCGATTCCGCGCGACTGCAACTCGCGGCTCTGGTTTATTTCGTTTTCCCCGGAAAGAACGGTCCCGTCAGAAAGCCTGAGCGAAAGCGAGACATCCTGCTCCGTCACCGGAAGCACCTCGCCTCGTACCTTGAGGATATCCATCGCCTCCTCGACGCCCGATGTGAAACTCCCGTTCGTCTTCTCGAGCGCGGAAAGGAACAGATTCCCGAAGTTGTGCCCCGAAAGACCGCCTTCATCGAATCGGTAGTTCATAAGCTCTCGAAGCCGCTCGGACGACTCGGAAAGCGCTACCAGACATTGCCGGACATCCCCGGGCGGCAAGACGCCGAGTTCATCCCGTAAAACGCCCGTCGATCCGCCGTCGTCCGCCATGGAAACGACAGCCGATATATCGACCGGGAACCGCTTCAGCCCGGAAAGCAGCGTGAAACTCCCTGTTCCGCCGCCGATCGTCACGATCCGTTTCCGTTTTTCCATACATGGTGAGATATGAGTCGCTCTCCCCACTCTATTTCGATGCGGCTTTCACGTCAATTCCTTGCTTTTTCCTCTTATTCCTGCTACAATGTCCTTGTAAGTTTTCTTTTTGGTTTTTCTTTTCCCTTACCGGAAAGAGCTGCGCCGGATCCCCGCGAGACGGAAACGCGCCAGAAGAAGGTCGTCTTACGCGTTAACAGATTTCGTTTTGCAACTATGGCCAAGAAGCTTTATATCGGAAACCTCTCGTACGGGACGAACGACGAGAGTCTCCGCGCAGCCTTCGAGACGGCCGGCCCGGTTTCATCCGCGAACGTCATCATGGACAAGATGACCGGCCGCTCACGCGGTTTCGGTTTCGTCGAGATGACCGAGGATGCCGATGCCGAGAAAGCCATCTCGATGTGGAACGGCAAGGAACTCGACGGACGCGCCCTCGTGGTCAACGAGGCTCGCCCGATGGAGGAACGCCCGCCGCGCCAGGACCAGGGCGGAAGCCGCTGGTAATTCCCCTCAAAAGGAATACGAAAAACTCCCTTCACGGGGAGTTTTTTATTACGTAACCGGTTACATAACCGCATACCGCCCGCTACGGCTCGATCTCCTTCAACCGCTTCAACGCTTTCTTCATGAATTTCCCGAATTTGCGGCCCTTCTCCCTTTTGCCGAGATCAGTCAATTCGTAGTATTCATTCTCTTTTTTCAATCTGAGGTAGTTCCGATACCTATCTTCATCCAGACGCTTCTCTTCGATAGCTTTCAGAACAGCGCACTCCGGCTCGTGTATATGCGCGCAATCGGCATATCGGCACCCTTCGGACAGACGGGATATCTCGTCGAAGACATTCTCTATGCCGGCGTCCGCAGCCGCTATCCCGACTTCCCTCGTCCCCGGATTATCGATCACGATCCCGCCGTTCTCCAGAAAATACATCTCCCTCGTCGTGGTCGTATGCTTGCCCCTGCTTGCGGCGTCGCCCATCGCCCCCGTTCTGATCGCGTCGCTGTTCAACAGCCTGTTGATGAGCGACGACTTCCCCACTCCCGACGAACCGAGGAAACAGTACGTTTTCCCCTTCGCTATGGAGTTCATCAGCTTCTCGAACCCGTGCTCAGTGACCGTGCTCGTCGGAATGACATCGACCCCATCGAATCTCTTTTGTATCTCCGCGATTCTCTCGTTCAGTTCCGTCTCGGAAACCAAGTCGACCTTGCTCAGCACGATGACCGGCCTGATGCCCCCTTCGTTCGCCAAGACGAGGTATCGTTCGAAACGGTTGAGGTTGTAGTCCCTGTCCAATGACTCCACGACAAAGGCGGTATCGATGTTCGTACCGATGATCTGGACGTCCTGCCTGTCGTTGTATTTTTTCTTGAGCACCGTTTTCCGTGGAAGAATCCCCTGGATGACCGCCTTCTCCGAATCGAGCTCTGCTATGACTACCCAGTCCCCGACAGCGGGATAATCCTCCCGGCTTACGGCATCGAATATCTGTTTCCCGGTCATTTTCGCGATACGTTCCCCGCTTGCGCTCCGCACCCGGTATGCCTCCTTGTGTTCGGCGACCACCCGGGCTATCCGATGCTCAGCCGGTACCGAAGACTTCTGTCCTGACCCGATACATTCACCATATCCCAATTCATCAAGCCCGATATTTGTGATTTCTTTCATATGTTCGATATCGGATTTTTGACAGAAAACAGGTGATTGATTCGATGGACAGGATTCTATTACGAACACCTCGCTTTCTCACGGCAATCTTATCACAACAGGCGGGATTTGGTCACAACTCGCATGTGTCAGACCCAAAGGTCTCGTATGCGGTCGCGACCCCACCTCCTCACCCGCGTACTCGCGGGCTCGTCCGGCTTTCTCATCCCACTTCTGCTACCAGACCAAAAAATACCGGATTCCATCAGGGACCCGGTATTTCTTCGGTGCGGAGAGCCTGGGACGAAGTTAGAACTTACATGGTAAGCCTAGCATAGTCCACCTTTTTCATACTTTTTTGAAAGTCAGGTAAAATTGATACGGTAATAGAAAATCTAGCTCCTCTACAAGTTCAAAGCCTGCTTGTTTCATTTCTTTTATTACTAACTCGGGAGGTGTCTGATGCCCGTGTGGCGGAACAACTGGAGAATCTGCAGGTCGGTCAATGATAATAATTTTACCATTGTGCTTCAGGTACTGCATTAGGTGTGAAAAATAAGAAATGCGCCCATCAATGTGATGGTATACATCAACACACATAACAAGGTCGATTTTTTCTTCCAAATCCACATTGCCCCGCTGTCCCGAAAGACGGACATCCACGTTGGTTAACACCGAATCATCAACTCGCTTTTTCAGATAAGCAACCATCTCGGGCGCTTGATCAAATGCAATTACTTTTCCATTTTTCAGATACTCCGCAAGGCGTATAGTGAAGTATCCAGTGCCTGCACCAACCTCAACCACTACCGCATTATCTGACAAGGCAAGCGACGTAATCACCTTACTCGGCTTTTGCCACACATCTCTTTCCAGTGCATCAAATTTCTGTGCGAACATTTCGGGGTCATTAAAGACTTTGTGTGAATGGTTCTTATTCATAGCCGAAACATAGCATAGTTCTGACTATTTAGGACTCATGTTCGAGGCTCTCGGGTCACCCTCGATACTATGAGCTTGATGCGGAAGAGGCGGGATTCGAACTAAACGGGTCGCTCGATACCATATAAGTTTAAGCGGCTGTCTATTAAACAAGGTTCAAACGTATTAAAAAGCAGGTGAATGATGGATGACTTCTGTTGCCTTATTTTTCTTTTTCTATCTTACCATCTTTCAACCAGATAACTCGATCGACATACTTTCGGTCTTCTGGCTCATGTGTTACCACAAGAATCGTCTGATGTAACTCCTTATTCAATTTCTGAAAAAGACTCAGAACGATTTCCGACGAAACAGTGTCAAGGTTGGCTGTTGGCTCATCGGCGAACAAGACCTTCGGATTGTTGATCAATGATCGAGCAATCGCCACTCGTTGCTGTTCACCGCCGGACATCTCACTCGGATAATGATGGAGGCGATGCTCCAACCCAACAATTTCCAATAGATAAGCCGCCCGTTTTTTTGCCTCTTCATCCCCAAGTGCCATCGCTGGAAGAGAGACATTCTCAAGCGCTGTAAGTTCAGAAATGAGTGCATACTCCTGAAAAACATATCCGAGGTATCGGAGCCTAAACTTTGTCCGATCCGCATCGGAAAGTGCAAGGACATCATCACCGTTAATAACAACGCTTCCCGATGTCGGCATATCAAGTAAGCCAAGCTGGTGCAGGAGCGTTGATTTTCCGGAGCCGCTCCTCCCCATAAGCGCCACGAATTCCCCCTCCGCGATATTAAGAGAGACCCCCTTTAGCGCATAAGTTGGGACGGTTCCCGGATAAGTCTTTTTCAGATTGTTAACAGTAATCATACTCATACGATTAACCCCAAATCGATTTTAATATATTCTCCCGCGCCACAATCTTGGCAGGAATGAATCCCGCAAGAATACCAGCGACAATAAGACTCGCTATATTAATCAAGATATCGGACGATGTATAAAAAAGAATCGCGTTGCCATACGGCATCGGAATCGGTCGCACCGAAAGGAGCGGAGCAACAACCCAAAAAATGAGCGCCATTCCGATAATGATCCCGAACATCGTATAAAAAAGCGACTGGATGATATAAGAAAATTCAATGATACTTTCTTTGACTCCGATCGCTTTCAGAATGCCAATTTGTCGACGCTTACTCACAGCGTTCACATAAATCATAACAAAGAGTGTAACAGCTGCGACAACAATGCTTATGATGACAACAATAAGCGAAATGATCTTAAACGCTGCAACCAGTATTCCGACCGTTGCGAGACGATTAGTATACTTCTCGATCTCTAGATTCGGCACAAGCGTTCCGATGCGGTCAGCATACGTATCCAGTGTTCCGATTCGCGTATCAACCTTAACCATGATTTCTGACGCACTATTGTGAGTCGAAAGAATCGCTTCGATTTCTTTAGAGGACACAAATGCGGTATTCGAGATTGATCCCATGGTGATTTTGAAAATCCCCCTAATCGTGTATGTCCTCTCAACGCCATTCGCGTACAACACCTGTACCTTGTCGCCAACGATAACGCCGCCCAAATCCGAAGACTGTTTTGTTCCGTATCCACCGGAAAGATTTGCGCCAAGCACAATCTCGTCTTCTCCGAGATTATTTGGAAACACACCGGAAACCATATGCTTGTGCACCGTAAGGACATCTCTTTCCTCCTCTTGATTCACGCCAAGAATAGAAGCCGAAACATAATTAAATGTACCGTCCTTTTCCTTATCATAGGAGAAGGATCCACCCAACTGGTAATGGCTCGCGGTAGCGATAACGCCCGGGATGGTCTCGATCTGCGCCCGCACGCTTTCCTGATCAAGGATGAACGTCTTTGCTATCGGCTCCTTCTGCGGCTTCACGATAATATGCGCCGTCGAAGTATCGATCATGGACTGCATGATGCCTTCCGAAAAACCCGAAAGAAACCCCGAAACGAACATGAGATTGAAAACGGCGAGAGCCAAAAGGAACACGATGAGTGCCACCGTGGATTTGTGTCCTTTCGTGATCGTTTTCCATGCGATAAAAAACGCTGTCCGCACGTCTGTTGCGTTCATACCTATTCCTTTTCCTTGTTACCGAGAATAATCTGCTCACCTTCTTCAAGACCCCCAAGGATCTCGATCATCCCCGTGGCGCTTTTCAGTCCGGTCTTCACATCCTTGTTTACGAATTGCTTCCCGGATACAACGCGGACGATTTTCTTGTCATCCTGTTTTTGAACCGCGCTCACCGGCACAAAGAGGGCATTTTCAGCGGTAGCTGTCCTCACCCAGACGGAGGCGGTCATTCCGGGCCTAATCCGCTCGTCCGCCCTATCAAAAGCAATGGTCGCCTGGTAATAAACAGCCCCACCGCGTACCGTTCCGGCCGGATTGATATCAATCACCTTTCCTGTCCATGAGACTTCATTTCCATCGAACGCATCAAGCATAATTCTCACCTCCTGCCCGACCATTACGTCCGCAATAGTCGTTTCCGAAATATATGCGTCTATATGAGGCGCATCGGATGACATAATCGACACAGCAATCACCTCTGGTTTTGAGATTTCTCCAACCTCGACATTTACCGCAGTAATCACTCCGTCTATTGGGGAGATGATAGTTGCCTCGTCTATTCTCGCTTGCTGCGCCTTTACGTCAGCTTTCGCTTTCTCAACAATCGATTTTTGAGACCCGATCAGATGGTTTTCCGCACTGGTTTTTTTCGTCTCATCTTTCCTGACGGTCTTCAGCTTATACTCCTGATTGATTAATTCCGATTCAAGTTGCTTCAACTGGCTCATAAGAACGTTCGTATCTTGTTCCATTAGAACACCCCCTACTCGCACCTCTTGTCCTACCATTACTTGAATACTGGTAATTTTCCCGCTGTTCTTGAATTGCAAATCAACCGCGACAAGCGGTTCCACCGTGCCGCTCGCCGAAACCTCCTGAACAATCGGACCTCTCCGTACAGACACCAACTCATACGGCATATTATTCGATTGCCATAACAAGAAAGCGCTTCCCGCAACAATGATAATGATACTAGCAAATAGAATCTTTTTCCTTGTCATAAAATAATGATAGGGCTTATAATTCATCTTTATGATATAATATCTCTATGATAAAGCAATCATGAGAAAAGAACAACCGGTAAACAAAATAGGACGATCCAAACAGGAATTACTTGTAATGATCCAAAAGGAAATACGCGCAGCAACCCTTTTTGCGCAGGCCGTTGCTAAGAGTTCCGGTATGCACCCGACTGATATCCGCTGTCTCGACTTCTTGAACGAAAGAGGTCATGCAACTGCTGGGGAGTTGTCCGCAATTGCCGGAATCACTACCGGGGCCATGACAGCTGTTATCGATCGGATGGAACAAGCAGGACTCGTACAGCGAACAACAGATGCACATGATCGAAGAAAGGTGATTATCAGGTTTCTGCATGGACATTCCAACCGCATACAAGCAACGCGCGGTCTCCTTACAAAGGGAATACCTCGTCTCCTTTCCGAATATAACGGAGATGAGATTCAGACAATCATCGATTGGAACATGAAGATAACCGCCCTCTTACAAGAGGAGGCGCGCGCGATACAAGATCCGAAGTATTAAAAATCAGCGTGAATCCGCTGATCGATAAGTAGAGATCGACATAACCAGTAGCCATCCCGCCGTTCTGCTTGTCAAAGCAGAGTATCCAGAGAGAAGTTTTCTTTTCCATTTTTGGGAGAAAAAACCGCGCGCAAAATCCGAAAATGCAAAAAACTTCTCTTTGGATACGACAACTCCTGTTTCCTTACTCGGGGTTTTCGGTGAAATATATTCGAACTTTGTCCATATACACGCTAAAAACAGCGGGACTCGAACTAAACGAGTCACTTGATACTTCGAGCTTTAGGGTCGGGTTCGAATCCCGGATACTTGGTCTGAAATTCGATTTTTTAAAATGGCTTGCTTGAGCGAGTAATCGGGTCACTCGATAAAACAAGCTTGATGCGGAAGAGGCGGGATTCGAACCCGCGATACCTTGCGGTATGCACGCTTTCCAAGCGTGTGCCTTCAGCCTCTCGGCCACCCTTCCATATCAGCTAACAAAAGGCGATCAACAACCAACAAATACCGTATACCGAACGCATCACGGTTTCCGGATTCTTCGTTAGCTGTTTTCTGTTCCTTGTTAACTGATGCCGGATTCTACCGTATTTCGCGGATTCCGACAAGCCGCTGCACGTCGCGCTGTCCCGGAATGCGCCCGAGGAAGACGACCGTCTTGTCATCCGGAGCAAGCCTCCCTTCCTCTTTCGCCTCCGCGATCATCCTGTCGATGAACGAATCGAGCTGCATATCGCCTTCGAACAGGTACGGAGTGACACCCCAAAGAAGCGCGAGGCGATCATATGTATGCCGTTCGTTCGTCGCGACAAGCACCCCCATCTCCGGGCGGAAATGCGAGATGAGTCGTGCGGTGAATCCGCTCATGGACAGAAGCAGGATCGCTTTCGTCTCGAAGCTCTTCGCAAGCTCGTAGACACCGCGGATAAGCGCGGCGTATTCGGTCCTCATATTGAGATCGAGCGTCTGATACAGATCATCGAACGGCGATTCCTCGGTCCGTTCGATGATTTCCCGCATGGTCGCGATCGTTTCGACCGGGAACTTCCCCGTCGCGGTCTCCTCGGAAAGCATGACCGCGTCCGCATGGTCGACGACCGCGTTCGTCACATCCGATACCTCGGCGCGTGTCGGAGCCGGGTTTTCCGTCATGCTCTTCATCATCTGCGTCGCGACGATGACCGGTTTGAGCGCGGCAAGACTCCGGCGAATGATGTCTTTCTGCAGGATGACCACTTCGGATTCCGGCATCTCGATACCGAGATCGCCGCGCGCGACCATGACCGCGTCCGTCTCCTTCAGGATCGAATCAAGATTCCGGATCGCCTCCTTGCGCTCGATTTTCGAGACAACCTCCGGAAGCGGAACGTCTTCGGGGAGAAAATGTCTCATCGCTTCGCGGGCGTTTCCGATATCCTCGGCCGACCCGACGAACGAAAGTCCGACATAATCGACGCCTTCCTCGAGAACGAACCGGAGGTCCTTCTTGTCCTTCGCGGAAAGGATCGGCAGGTCGAGTTTCGAGTCCGGAAGATTCACTCCTTTCCGGGGACGAATCAGTCCCTCGTCCTCCACCTCCGCAAGCACAGCACCCTCCTGCTGTTCCGTCACGCGAAGGCGGATCGTCCCATCCTCGATAAGTACCGCATGCCCGACTTCGAGCGCGTCGGAAATACCGGGGATATCGAAGTACACCGTCGCCCCGCCCCATTTCGGGAGAAAGTCCCTCCGCGAAACATCGGATACGCGGATCTTCTGCCCGACCGCGACCGGAATCTCCTCGGACTCCCCGTCGATGCGGATACGCGGACCCTGAAGATCCGCCAGGATGCCGATCGGAACACCGAGCTCCCGGCTCACTTCGCGGATCCGATTGATGACTTCGCGGTGCCAGGAATGCTCGCCGTGCGAGAAGTTGAGTCTGAACACGTTCACGCCCGTGTCGGCGAGCGCGCGGAGCATATCCTTGGATTCCGATGACGGCCCGACGGTCGCGACGATTTTCGTATGTTTCATATCAACGGCTTCGTTAGCTTTTAGCTTCGTTAGTTTCAGCTTCGCCCATTTTTTCCAGTATATCATTTCACATGATTTCGAGGAAAGAAAAGCCGTCGGAGAAATCCGACGGCTTTTGTCGCCTGAAACGGCCTGCTCAGATATTAAGTTTCTTCACCGCGTCTTTCACGTACGGTATTTCCCATGCCTCGGCGGAAAGTGTTCGAAACAGCGCCATCACGTTTACGACAAGCAACGCTATCGCGAGTCCCCAGCCGATGATCGGGATCCAGAAAATAAAGCTTCCGACGATCCAGAAAATCGTGAGGACGAGCCCTTGTTTCGCATGAAACTGCGCAAACGGACTTTCTTTCTTTATGAGAAGCGGTACAAGAAAGAGAATCCAAAGATATGCAAGCGCCGCGACATATTTGTTCTCTTCGATATCTTTCGCATCAAACACCTGCTTCGGAGCAACCGGAATTTCCGGTTTCGGCGCTTCGACGGACGCACTCTGCTGTATTTCGTCTGACATATGCATGAGTTAATCGTTAATACTCCTCTTCCAGGATACTCCCTTCCTCGATTTCCCGCAAAATCTCTTCCGGTATCGGGTTACGCTTCGGACTCACCCCGGGATACCGCCAGGCACTTATGATCTTTATCTGCCTTTGCGGAGCAAGATCATCTATTTTGATTTTTGATTTTTGATTTTTGATTCTCTGCTGGAACATCACCCAGATCTCCTGCTTCCAGGTCTCCGCTCCTTTCGCGTCGCGTTTCGGGGAGACAGGCTGCATGACGGCGACGGTGTCTTTCGCGACTCCTTCCTCCCTTCGTCGCGGATTCCGGATGACGCCGCGCACCTTCTGCTCGGACAGTCCGTACTGCCGCATCTTGAACTCCGCGTGCCGCGTCATGGCGAATGATCCGCTCCGCTTCTTCTCCCGATTCGCCTGAAACCGTGCACGGGCCTTCTCAAGGAACTCCTGATACGGTGATGGCATAATGCTACTCGCGGTTCATTCCGCGGAGCGCGGCGACACGCTCCTCTACCGGCGGATGGGTCATGAACAGTTTCGAGATGTTTTTTCCCTTGAACGGATTGGAAATGTAGAGATGCGCGGTCGCGCGGTTCGCCGCTTCAAGCGGTTCCGTGTCACCGGATATTTTCTCGAGTGCGGACGCGAGCGCCTCGGGATACCGGGTCAGGAGCGCGCCCGATGCGTCGGCGAGGAATTCACGCTTCCGCGAGATCGCAAGCTGGAGCAGCATCGCGAAGAGCGGCGCGAGGATCGAGAGGATGATGGCGATGATGAGGATGATGCCGTTCGCCCGATTGTTGTCGCTGTCCCGACCACCGCCCATCCACGCCCAGTGCCGGAACCAGTCGGCGAGCAACGCGACGAATCCGACAAGCACCACGACGACCGTCGAGATGAGCGTGTCACGATTACCGATGTGGGAAAGTTCGTGCGCGGCGACCGCTTCGATCTCGTTTTTCTCGAGTCGCGAAAGGAGTCCGGTCGTGAAACAGACCACTCCGTGCTCCGGATCGCGACCCGTCGCGAACGCGTTCATCGCCGAATCCTCGATAGTGTAGATCTTCGGAACCGGAAGCCCGGCGGTGATCGCAAGATTCTCGACGATCCGGTACAACTCCTTGTTCGTCTCGAACTCGACCGGCGTCGCACCGCTCATCGAAAGGACGATCCGATCACTCCACCAGTACGACCCGACACTCATGAGCGTCGAAAAAAGCACCGCCCCATAAAGAATAGCGCGGGAACCCATCGCCTCGGCGAACACGAATCCGACCCCGATGACCACGACAAGGAAGACCGTGATATAGATCCAGGTCAGACGGATATTTTTGTCGTAGTTGGTATAGAGCGTCGCCATAGTGTTCGACATTAAAACCTTACGGGGTCTCTTCAGTATAAGACGAAAACGAGCCTTTTTCAAGACTCGTCTCTTCCACCGCTTTTCGTCAGAATTTCACTTCCACCGGCGCTTTGGTCGCCTCCTCCTCAAGCTCGAAGAATTCGCGCTTGCCGAAGTTGAACGTGTTCGCGACGAGATTCGACGGGAACGATTCGATCTTCGTGTTGAGATCGCGGACGTTCGCGTTGTAGAACCGTCGCGCGGACTGGATCTTGTTCTCCGTGTCGGAAAGCTCCTGTTGCAGTTCGAGAAAGTTCGTATTCGCTTTGAGATCCGGATAACTCTCCGCGACCGCGAAGAGACTCTTCAAGGTACTCGAAAGCATGTTTTCCGCCTCCGCCTTCGTTCCGGCCGTTCCGGCGTCCATCGCTTTCGCTCTCGCTTCCGTGACCCGCTCGAGTACGCCGGATTCGTGCGCGGTGTATCCCTTCACCGTGTTCACAAGGTTCGGAATCAGGTCATATCGACGCTTCAGCTGCACGTCGATATCACTCCAGGCTTCGTCCGCCCGGTTCTTGAACGTGACCAGCCCGTTGTATGCGACCACCCCCCAAAGGAACACTGCGCCCGCGATGATCAATATCGGTATGAACAGCATATGGTTTTCTTCTGATTGAATTATCCTGTCCCGGCATGGTAGCAGAAATCCGTGCTTGGGGCAAATGAAGAAACCCCTTATAATGAAAGAAATCATTCATGGAAATCCTATGTTGAAACGTTTCAGGGGAGCCGGCTCCAAGACCGTCCGACTCATGAGAGCGATGATCGAATCGATCGAAAACTCCCCCCTTACCCTCACCGGATTCTCGCTCGCGTTTCTCTCGCTCATCCTCGTCCGGTTGCTCGTGGAAGGAGGAACGAATTCCTTCGCGACCGAACCGGTCGCCTACATGTTCTACGAATTCACGCACACGTTCCTGTTCTTCCTCTTCGCGTTTCTCGTCTTCCTGCCGGTCGTAAGACTCGCGGGTGCCACATCCTGGACAGGCGCCGCGAACCTGCTCCTCTTCGGGTTCCTCATCATCTGGACTCCGCCCATCATCGACAAGATCATATTCGGCAGCGAACCGTTCTGGAGTTTCTACGAGCTCGATTCGCTCCGCGGGATGCTCTCCCAGTTCTTCACTTTTTTCGACGATACCCCGCGGGTCGGCATCACGTACGGAGTGCGGGTGGAGGTCGCGGTGATGACGACAGCGCTCGGTCTCTACGCTTTTTTCAAATCACGGAAATTCCCTCGATCCGTCGGGATCACGGTTCTCACCTACGCGATATTCTTCGTGCTCGGCACCTTTCCTTCCTGGGTCGCCATCCCGGTGCTCGGAACCGAAAAGGGGGTGCTTGCGGTAACCGAATTCGATGTCGTCGGATATATGCTCTCCCCGGACAGCGTTTTCGGCAGGAATAACGCCGATCCGCGGATGTCGCTCGGCGCCAAAATGAGCATCATCTATGCGACCCTTTCCATCCTCGCGGTCGGCACACTCCTCTTCGCATCGTCGAAAAAGACCTTCCTCGCACTGTTCAGAAATGCGCGTATCCCGCAAGTGATCTGGCACGGCGGGCTCCTGTTTCTCGGAGGCGGTCTTGCGATGATCTTCGCGGAATCACGGCCGGATTTCGACTTTTTCGAAATTCTCTCGATCATCCTGCTTGTCGCGGCCGTCGAGAGCGCGTGGCTTTCCTCCGTGGTCGGAAACGATCTCGCCGACCGGAAGATCGACGAGAGAACGAATCCGAGCCGACCCATGCCGACCGGCGATATTCCGACCCGGCTCTACGCCGAAATCGGAATCCTGTTTTTCTTCGCCTCGCTGCTGTTCTCCGCGATCGTCTCCTGGAAAGTGATGCTTCTCCTTCTCGCTTATCAGGGTCTCGCCTGGGTTTACTCCATGCCTCCCTTGCGACTCAAACGTGTCCCGGGACTCGCGACCGTGCTCGCCGCCATGGCGGGAATGACCGTGCTCATCGCCGGATTTTCCGTGCTGGCACCGGAAGCGGATATCCGATCCGTTCCGTTCCCGCTCCTTTCCTTCCTGTTCATCGCCTATGCGGTAACGTTGCCGCTCAAGGATTTCAAGGATGTCGAAGGCGACCGATCGGACGGCGTCCTCACGATTCCCGTTCTCCTTGGTGAGGAGCGGGCACGCCTCGCTATCGGTTCCGCGATCTTCCTTTGTTACATGGCGAGTCCGGTAATCCTTCACGAATCATCGCTCGTGGTTCCCGCGATCCTTTTCGGCAGTCTTTCCTTTTGGAGCGTGGTTCGGGCAGAACGGGAGAAACGTCCCTGGGGAACGTTCCGGACGCTCCCGGGCTGGAACATCCTCTTCATCGCCCTCTACGGAGCGTTCGTTACGCTCATCCTCCTCTGAACCTATTCTCCGAGAAAATAATAAACGCCTCGTGAACGGGGCGTTTTTCTTTCGTATTTCCGTTCACTATTCCGGCCGAGCAGCGATCAGCGCGGCAAGACGTTCCCAATCACCGACATGGAGTTCCTGCGCCCGGATCATCGGGTCGAGCCCGATTTCGGAAAATATCGCCTCGACCTCGTCCCGAGGAATATGGAAGCTCGAAGAGATATTGTTCGAAAGTGTCTTGCGCCGTGCGGCAAATCCGGCGCGGACGGCACGGAACAGCTTCCGATCCTCCTCGCGGTCGAACGTGCGTTTCGGAACGAGTTTCACGATCATGCTGTCCACTTTCGGAACCGGATAGAATGCCGTTTTCGGAACGAAAATCTCCTTCCGAACGTCCGCATAGTACTGCGCCATGACCGAAAGGATACTCATCTTCCCGGGAGACGCCGCGAGCCGCTCCGCCACTTCTTCCTGCACCATGAGCACGATCCGCTCCGGACGGATGGAAAGCGAGAGGAGCATCCGGATGATCGGCGCGGTGATGTAATAGGGAATATTCGCGACCACCTTGTACTTCCCGTCTTCGAATCCGGATTCCGAGAGATATTGGCTCACATCGAGTTCGAGAACATTCCCCTCGAGCAACGACAGGTTTCCGGATTCCTTGAACCGATCCGAGAGACGCGGAATAAGTTCCGCATCGAGCTCGATGGCGGACACTCGTCCCGCTCGCGACAGAAGATGCGCCGTAAGCGCGCCGTCCCCGGGACCGATTTCCAATATCCGATCATCTTCCCCGATCTCCGCCACGCGGAGAATCTCCTCGACGATACCCATGTCGCGAAGGAAATTCTGCCCGAGATTCTTCTTCATCTTATGACTCCCTTGTTCCTTGTTCATTGTTCCCTGTTAATTGACAATCTCTTCCATCTTCACGTTGATCACCCCGGCGCCGATCGAGGCTATCTTCTGGAACGCGACCTTGTCGAGGTCGATGATACGCCCCGGCACAAAGGGACCGCGGTCATTTATCTTCACGATGACCGATTTCCCGTTATCCATATTCGTCACCTTCACATAGGACCCCATCGGAAGCCACGGATTCGCTGCCGCCATCGTTCCCGTCCAAGCATACCACGACGCGGCACCGCGGTGCGACTTCCCGGTTTTCACGTACGTCCCCTGGGTCACGATTTCCTTGATTGGCTCCTTCGTGATCTCGTTTCCAAGGAGCTTCCTCCCCACTTCCTTCCCGTCGTGATAGCTCACGCGATACCGATACGAACGCACGCCGTTTTCCCCTTTCTGCGTCACGATTCGCTTCCGGAAGGAAAGTTTGTCATCCTCCTTTTCAACCGTTTCGAATGCGATCTTCTTCTCGACCGTCTCCTCCTTGATTTCCACTCGCGTCACGGAAACCTTCATCGTACGATCAAGCATCGTTTCGCGTTCGGGTTTCACGATGTCTTCTTCCTTCACGGATACTCCCACCTCTTCGATCACTTCAATCACCGTCCGCCGATACGTCACGGATTCCTTCGTTTCACCATCCGCCTTGATCGATATTTTTTTCTCCCGTTCGACAAAGAGCGTCATACCGGAAAAAATATTCGCATCCTTTTCAGGAAACATCCGATCTCCCGGAACGACTTCCATGCCGATTTCCTCAAGCAGTTCTCCGACCGTCACCGCCTTCATCCCGGAATATCGCAAAGCCGCCCCGTCCACGGAAACGGAAACATTCTTCGGCGCACCGGCGTCGAATATCCGCTTCCCGTCATCATGAAAAAAAGGGAACAAAAAAATCGCCGCTCCGAGCAAAAAGAAGGCTGTTTTCCACGAAAAGAATCTTCGCATTTTTCTTCATTCATCATTCGACATTCTCCATCCTACTCGCTCTTGAACCGATACTGGAGCGCTTCGGCGATATGCTTCACCGAGATATCCTTTGCTTCCTCGAGATCGGCGATCGTGCGCGAGACCTTGAGTATCCGATGATAGCTCCGTGCGGAAAGAGAAAGCTCCGAAACGGCGCGGCGGAGGAGTTCTTTCGAAGACTCATCGATCACGCAATATTCGCGCAGGGCATCCGGTCCCATTTCACTGTTCGTCCGGTACGGCTTTCCTTCGAACCGCATCCTCTGCACCTCACGTGCCGCTTCCACTCGGGCACGGATATCCGTACTCGGTTCACCACGATCCGCCGTCTCAAGCTTCTCGATCCGAAGACGCGGGACGGTCACCTGAAGATCGATCCGGTCGAGTATCGGTCCGGATATCTTCTCACGATACCGTGCCGCCTGGAAGGGCTGACACGAACACATCCGCTCCGGGTCGCCCGCGTACCCGCACGGACACGGATTCATCGCCGCGACCAGTGTGAATCTCGCAGGATACGCGTGCGTCCCGCGGATGCGTGACACCGTCACGGATCCGTCCTCAAGCGGTTGGCGAAGGTTTTCGAGCACCGTCTTGGGAAATTCCGCGAACTCATCAAGGAAAAGCACCCCGCGGTGCGCGAGACTCACCTCCCCAGGTTTCGGATCGCTCCCGCCGCCGACAAGCGACACCGCAGACGCGCTGTGATGCGGTGCCCGAAAGGGTCGCGTCCCCACGAGCGCATGTCCGCGCGGCAATTTTCCGGACACCGAGAATATCTTGGTCACCTCGAGACTCTCCTCCATCGAGAGCCTCGGAAGGATGGACGGCAGGGCGCGGGCAAGGAGCGTCTTCCCTGATCCCGGGGGGCCGACCATGACGACATTGTGCCCGCCGGCCGCCGCGATCTCGAGTGCGCGCTTCGCGTGTTCCTGTCCGCGCACTTCCGCCATGTCGAAAGGATACACCTCCTCGATTTCGATCGATTCGAGCGACCGTTCCCACACGGAAATCTTTTCGCCACCGGAAAGATGTTTCGAGAGTGCGAGCAGGTGATTTACCGGATAGATCGTCACGCCGGGAACGAGCGCCGCTTCCGCCGCGTTTTCCTCCGGAACATAGAGCTCCTCGACCCCGACACTCTTCGCGAAAAACGCCGCGGACAAGGTGCCGTTCACCCGCCGGACATTCCCGTCGAGCGCGAGTTCCCCAAGAAACAGTTTCTTCTTGGGATCGAAACCGAGCTGATCCGTCGCAAGGAGGTATCCGAGCGCGATGGGAAGGTCATACACCGATCCCTGCTTCGGAAGGTCGGCCGGAGCAAGATTGACCGTGATCCGCCCGCTCTGATGCGGTGGTTTGAATCCGCTGTTCTTGAGCGCGGAGCTCACCCGATCCCGGGACTCCTTCACCGACGCGTCCGGAAGCCCGACGAGCGTGAAATGATGGAGCCCCTGCGAGAGCACATCGACTTCGACCTCGACCGGGACTCCGTCGAGACCGATCGTGGCGACGGAAAAGATGCGTGCCGGCATACGTTGGAGCGTCAATGATATATGTTACGGAAAATCGGATTGACACAACCCATTGTACCGTAAACCACGGATTTCTCCATCTCCGTCCGAATATCATACTATTGACAAAGTCATGATTTCGTAGTATGCTCAACCGTCCACGATGGACCAATAATTGCGGTATCCGCGTTCTTTCATTCAAAAAGGAGGGTAGTGATGCATGATGCGATCGGACTGCCGGTTGTCAACAGATTCAGCCAGGAATGCGATATCATAAACCGCATCTCCGAGCTGTTCCCACAGACCTCTTCCATAGAGAATTTCCATGCCACCGGCGGAATCAATATCGCCGGCTACACGGAACTGCGATGGAAATACCATCACGACCGGATTCTCTGTGTCCGTTGGGAGGGGCTTTTTGTCGCCATACGACAGAAACTCATCGTCGAAAATGAGGAGTTAGGCGTCTCTTTCCCCGTAACATGGGGCGATGGAGCGACTCCGGTTCCCTTCAACGGAAACGGGGAAGTGATGCTTCCCAAGGAAGCGTCCCATGATTTTTGGCACAAGGTGATCGGGATGCACGGATTGCATTCGGCTTGACCACAAGAGGCGGAACACCGCCTCTTTTTCTTTTTTTCATTCCGGAGTACAATACTCTGCCTGGCTTTTCGGTTTTTCATTTTGATTTTTCATTTTTTATATATCCATATGACTTGCCCTTCCCCTATGCATATCGACAAGGAACTCGTGCTGTTCGGCGCATCAGGCGACCTTGCCAAGGAAAAACTCTACCCGGCGCTTTTTGATCTTTTTCTGCGGGAGGAAGGTGTGCGTGTCACCGGATTCGGACGCACTGATTTTTCTCACGAAGCGTTCCGCTCACTCGTGATAAACGCTGTTTCCGCTAAACGAAAGGAGGCGAAGCAGGAAGACATCTACACTTTCGCGTCCTGTTTCCGATACTATGCCGGAACATACGACCGCGATGGCATGAGGACTCTTGCCGGAGCGCTCCGCGGAACGACAAAAAAATCCCTCTTCTTCTACCTTGCCATCCCTTCCTCTTATGAACTCATCCGGAACATCATCCAGGGGCTTGCCGGAAATCGCCTCCTCGGGAAAACCACGAGTCTCGCGCTCGAGAAACCGTTCGGTTTCGACCTTGCTTCCGCGAAAAAACTCAACATGCTTCTTTCACGGCATCTCGATGAATCCCAAATCTATCGTCTCGACCATTACCTCGCCAAGGACATGGTTCGTGACCTTTTCGCGCTCCGTTTCGCAAACCCAGTCTTCGACCCCGTCTGGAACAACCGATATATACGGGACATATCGATAGTGATATCCGAAAACGAGGGCATCCGGAAGCGGGCGGAGTACTATGAACGTTCCGGTGCCATCCGCGACATGCTCCAGAATCACGCACTCGAACTCCTCGCCTTCACCACGATGGAACAACCGAAAAATCAGAAGCCGGAAGACATTCACCGGGAAAAAATCAGGATTTTCCGCAGACTCCGTCTGTTCGGAAACGAAAAACTCGAGAACATCCGGATCGGACAATACGACGGATACCGCAGCGAACCAGGAGTCTCACCGTGGTCACTCGTCGAAACGGAAGCGTCCATTCGTCTCGAGATCGATACGCCACGGTGGCGAGGAATCCCGATCACTATCGCGACCGGAAAGAAAATGCCGAAAAAGACTACCGATATCACCGTCACCTTCAAGAAACCTGAGCATACGCTCTGGGAGGCCTCCGGCTGCGCGCTTGCCGAAAACAGGATCACGATCAATATCCAGCCGAAAAACGAGATCAGCCTCAGACTCAATTCCGAATTTTCGACCGAGAAGAAATGCGCCTACCCGGCGGATCTCCGTTTCGCCTTCGCGGACAACGCATACTCCTTCAAAGATCCATATGATAATGCGCTCCACGACTTCTTCGCCAAAGATCAGGGAACCTTCCTCAACGCCGAAGAGATCCTCCTCTCGTGGAAATTCATCGATCAAGTTCTCGCCGTCATCGACCCGGTGCGGAAAAAGATACTGGAGAAATACTGAACCACTGGCTTTTAGTTGTTAGCTTATAGCTTTTAGGAAGTCCCCTCACGGGGATTTCTTGGCAATATCCGGGCAAATTCCATTTTGAAGATAAGAAGAGCAGCCTTGTCGCTTTCCGAGATCCGAGCGGAAAGATTCCAATCCCTCACTCCAGAGGGGTTTTTCTTTGTAAAGACGCAAATAGAAACATCATCGCTCCGACAGTGAGCAACGTATCCGCGAGATTGAACGCCGGAAACCAGTACACAAGAGCGAAATCCCGGACACATCCGAAAAGAATCCTATCAAGAAGATTCGAGATTCCGCCGGCGAAGAGAAGAGCGAACGCGATTCCGAAAGGAGCCCCGCTCGATTTCGGGAAAAGATATCCCGCGCTCACAAGAACGAAAAGTATCACGGCGATAAGCGCTCCGTTATCCACAGGTATCCCCCACGGTCCGACAGGATTGCAGTAAAACCGGGAGGAATCAGAAAATATATGTTTCACCGTCTGATCGGACAATACAAGAACCGCCGCCATAAGGGCAGCGGTCGTTTTTACTTTCTCTTGTATCTTGTATCTTGTATCTTGCATCCTTATTTCGCGTGTTCCATGCAATCATCCGCAGCCGGAAACGCGCGGAGTCGCCCTTCCTCGATGGCCTTGCCACACGCCCGGCAGATTCCGTACGTTCCCGCCTCCACCCGGGCGAGTGCGGCATCGACTTCGGTAAGCTGCCCTTCGAGATTGTCTTCGAGCGCGATATTGTCCGCGTACATTTCCACTTCCGACGCGTTCTCGTCCGCATCCGGACCGATATCCTCGAATGTCGTCTCGTAGTCCCCGGTGACCTCGGTCTTCTTCGCGAAACGGCCGAGTGATGCCTCGAACCGCTTCTTCTCGTCGAGAAGCTTCGCCTTCATTTCCTCCACGAATTCCACGCTGAGTGCCATAATCGTATGTATCAGAAAAATTACCGCATCCCTATTGTACTCCGGGAGCATATCCCCGTAAAGAGTGCCTGATCAGAGAAAAATGCTTTTGAAATGACGTATTTCCGGATCGCTTCCTTCCCGAAAGACGATCAGTATCGCGTCGAAGCGATACGGCGACGATTCACGCCTCCTCTCGCGGAGATATCCTTCGGCGATCCGTGCGAGTTTTCGGAGTTTTCCTGCCGTGATGTTTTCCTCCGGAAACGCGTCTTTTCCCGGTTTCGCTTCGCGCGCCTTCACCTCGACGAAGACAAGCTCATCGCCATCCTGTGCCACAATGTCGACTTCCCCGAGCGAACGACCGGACTTGTTCTTATAGTTCCGCTCAAGGATGGAAAATCCCGTATCCTCGAGGAATCGGGCCGCGATGTCCTCACCTTTGTTTCCGACCGGACTACTAGGATGGAATCGTCTGAGAAAATTCATATGATTCGGAAGCGCGATGACATTCATTGTTTTTTGCTGAAAGAACGTGTCTGAAGCGCCTTTATTTTCTCAAAAAATACCCTCGGGATGCCGTTGAGTGAGGGGTATTTTTTGGAAGAAAATATAGGATGCGAGTTTTCTTTCAAGAAAAACAATGAATGTCATCGCGTAATCACGGATACTATCCGATAGTATACAACGCCCCGCAGCTTCGGAAAGTGCGGGGTTTGTTGTTCATTGCTCCGCTCAAGCGGAGACGAACAACAAAAAAACCGCCTTTTAAGCGATATTCGGTACCCGGTCAGCTCTGGGGAAGAAAGCTGGTGCCGGGCGCTCCTTGCGCCCAATAATATAAATATTTGGCTGGAGCGCCCGACTGCATGTCCCAGCATGTAACGAGGCTATTCCGTCCCGGGTGAGTAGACGATGATAGTCCATTCGGTCACATGCGGTTTGTTGACATGCTTTTTTTCGCCGTGCCTGTCTGACTTCTTGTGGCACCGCTTTTTACCTTTCACCATTCTCTGGCATTTCGCCTTTGTGTTCAAAGAACTGTTTTTCTCTGTTTGTTTTTGTTTTGACGCCTCCGACTGTATTATTTTTTCGAAGGAGTTTTTGTTTTTGTTTTGGTCCTCGGGTCAGATCCGAGGCGGTAAAGGTCGAGTTTACCTTTACGCTTGAACAGTGAAAGAATGCTCAGTCACAATCAGGGGGAGAATTGTGACTGAAAAGTCTTTCGCCGTTCCCCGTATTCCGTTTTCAATGAACCCTACAGAGACATTATAGCAGAAATTTGACATACAGTCAACTCGGAGACATTGTTTTCGTCTATTACAAGCCATATCCGGAAAACTTTTCAAGTGAACCGTCGAAGCTCCCTGCGGAATCACGGAAAGAAAAGTCGTCTCTCTTCTTTTTTGCCAGGATAAGGCATTATTTCACCTGCCCGATAACGATCTTCTCGAGCACCGAACGGAAAGAATCCTTGCTTGTTCCGATCACCCATTTTTTTCCGACGAACGCATAATCAAAGGAGTATCCTCTTGCCTCATCGACCGCGGAAAATCTGGTCGGAATGGATCCGTGTGTCCCGCTTCGAAAGGAGACCGATGCAGGGATATCGGTCGCTGGATCGTAGAGGAGACGTCCGAACCATGTCGGCAAATCCGCCTCTTTCTCGGAAACCGATACGGAAAATCCCGCCGCATCCTTTGTCTCGATCGAAAGAGCGAAGCGTATCTCTCCGCCTTCCGGAACCATATATAGTGAGAATGCCTCATCCGCAAGCGCAAGCGTATCCTCCGGAATACCGAGTTTCGCGAGATACGAGAACCGCGAAAAAGCGATCGGGTTGTTATTCATATCACGAATCAGGAATTCTATCGGATCCGATGCGCCCATAGCCTTCACTTTTCCGGCCGAATCGGCAAGCTTCGCGAATATCCCGTCCGGAGTCGCCGTATCCGATTCCGGATCTACCTGGAGATAATTTCCCGTTCCGACGGAAAAGACGTCCTTCGGAACGGACGGCAGTTCCTCCGATACCGGGACGGTTTCCTGTCCCACCGCCTTCGATGGAAGCTCCGGCGCCACGGCCGAATCGTCCGCCCTCCAAAGGAAGAAGTAGACTGCGAAAAGGGCGACGATCAGAATCGATGCGCCGATAGCCGCGAATATGAGCGGTTTCTTCTTTCCCGCACCGGAAACCGGGAAGGAAGCGACTGGTTTTCCGGACGAAGAATCGGGGACCGGCATTGCTGATGCCGCACCGAGAAACGGATTTCCGGCCTGCGTCGAATTCTGCTCGGAAGAAGATCCCGGAAACGACTCTTTCGGCTTTCCTTCCATCTCATCGATATCGTCACGCATGACACGGGTACTCCGATATATCTCTGCCGGGATAGCGACATCCGAAACAGCATCACCTTTTCCAAAAAGCTTACCGAGAAAACTCATACGTTTTTGTTGATCACTGCTAGGGAATCGATTTCATTATAGCACAAAAACAAAATCGCTCCCTAGCGGGAGCGATTTTTTATCGTTCCGGAACAACTCACTGACCCTGAGCTTCGCGCTCCATCTTCCGTACCGCGGCCTTGTGCGAAAGGTTGATACGCCCCTGATCGTCGATCTCTTTCACGATGACCGGCACGATGTCGCCGACCTTGACCACATCCTCGACCTTTTCTACCCGGTGTTCCGCGAGTTCGGAGATATGGATGAGACCCTCCTGATTCGGAAGCACCTCGGCGAAGGCGCCGAAGTTCATGATCCGCGTTATGCGACCCTGAAACAATTCGCCGGCCTTCACTTCCCGGGTTATGTTCCTGACCCATTCGACCGCCTCCTTGGCGCTTGTCTCATCGGATGAGGTGATGAATACGGATCCATCGTCCTCGATATCGATATCGACTCCCGTTTCGTCGATGATCCGATTGATCATCTTGCCGCCGGGACCGATGACATCACGGATTTTCTCCGGATTTATATGAAGCGTGATGATGCGCGGCGCATACGGAGACATCTCCTTTCGGACCTCCGGTATCGTCTCAAGCATCTTTCCGAGAATGAACATACGACTCGATTTCGCCTGTGATATGGCTTTACCGAGCACTTCCGGCGTAAGGCCGTCGATCTTCACGTCCATCTGCATCGCTGTGATACCGTCGCGGGTTCCGGCGACCTTGAAATCCATATCACCGAAGTGATCCTCGAGCCCCTGGATATCGGAAAGTACCTGGTATTCGCCGTCTTTGCCGGTGATGATCCCCATCGCGACGCCTGCGACCGGCTTTCTGATCGGAACACCGGCATCCATAAGCGAGAGAGTCGATCCGCACGTCGAAGCCATCGAAGAGGATCCGTTCGACGAAAGCACCTCGGAAACAAGGAGGATCGTGTACGGAAATTCGTCGAGTGACGGAAGAACCGGAAGCAACGCCTTTTCGGCGAGCGCCCCGTGCCCGATTTCGCGTCGCCCCGGACCGCGCATCGGACGGACTTCTCCGACCGAGTACGGCGGGAAGTTGTAGAAGTGCATATAATGCTTCTTCATGTCGACCTCCATCGTATCGACAATCATCTTGTCGCCGGGAGCACCGAGAGTCGTCACGGTCAAAGCCTGTGTCTCTCCGCGTGTGAACACGCCGGAACCATGCGTTCTCGGCAACACACCGACTTCGCACCAGATCGGACGGATCTCATCGACACCGCGACCATCCGGACGCCGTTTCTCCTTGAGGATCTTCTCGTGAAGCACTTCGTCGGAGAACTCGTCCATCACCATCGAGGTGATTTCGCTCAATCCTGCCGCATCCTCCGGATATTTTTCCGCGACATACGCCTTGAGCTTATCCTCGATCACCTTGATCGATGACTCCTTTTCCTCTTTGGCGACCATCGCGAAAAGCGCCTCGGAAAGCCCAGACTCGCCAAGAAATTCTTTCACATCCTCGTCGAACCCGACCGGTCCGGACAGGAGTGCCGGCTCCGCCTTCGGTTTGCCGATTTCCTTTCGGATATCCTCGAGAAACGTGGCTATTTTCCGGATATTCTCGAATCCGAACTGGAAAGCGGCGGACATTTCCTCTTCCGTTATTTCCTGGGCACCAGCCTCGATCATATTGATCTTATCCTTGGTTCCGGAAACGAGCAGATCGAGCTTATTGTCCTTGCTTTCCCGTTCCTCCGTCGAAGGATTCAGGATGAAATCCCCGTTCGTCTTGCCGACACGAACCGCTGCGACCGGTCCGTTCCACGGGATATCGGAAATGGCAAGCGCCGCCGAAGCCGCGATCATCGCCACGAGATCCGGATCGTTTTCCCCATCGAATGAAAGCGTGGTCGCTACGACCTGCACTTCGTTCCGCATCCGCGCGTCGAACAAAGGCCGGACCGTCCGGTCGATCGCGCGACCGGAGAGCACCGCGTCGTCCGACGGGCGTCCCTCGCGCTTGATGAATCGCGACCCCTTGATCTTTCCTGCCGCATAGTACCGCTCCTCGTAATCCACCATGAGCGGAAAGTATCCTCTCGACTGTCCGGCTGTTTTCGACATCACCGCCGTCGCCAGAACGACCGTATCACCATATTGGGCGGTCACCGCTCCGTTCGCCTGTCCGGCATACACCCCGGTCGAGATCGTAAGGTCACGCCCTCCGAGCTGCAACGACCACTTCTTCTCGTTTTTCATACGAAAATCCGGCTCGCCTGCCGCAACGCCAGATACATCGATGAGCTCAAAGATTTGAGTTCACGCACGTACCAAGCGTCCCGAAAGGCTCGCTTCAATTAAAAATTGACCATCTCAACAGTACCTTTTTCCATGCTTCCTGTCAAAAAAAAACCGCCCCGGACGGACCGGTGCGGTTTCGTATCGGAAGAATCCGCTACTTCCCCAGAAGATACTTCCGCTTGTCGCCGGAAAGATCGAGAAAATCGTCCGCCGCCTCAAGAAGCTTGGCGGAGGTCGATTCGGAAAACGCGAGCACCTCGACACGGCAGCCGAACGTCCCTTGGAGGTATTCGACGAGCGGGATATAGTCCCC
>JAGOTT010000014.1 GCA_018061645.1 Candidatus Moraniibacteriota bacterium | reverse complement strand
CAAAAAGCTTTGTCACCTTATCTTTGAGGAAAATCGGTGCGATATCGCGGATGATTTTTATGACGCTCTGCGGAGCGTATATAGTGAGGTCTTCGGCCTTTTCTTTCGCTATTTTCGCCCCAAGAAACCGGAGGATCCAGAACACGCCGAAGAGGTGATCGATATGTTTGTGCGTCACGAAGAGGTGACGGATATTCTCGAGGGGAATATCCGCTTTTTCGAGCTGCGACAGGATGCCGTTCCCTCCTCCTGCATCTACGAGCAACCCGATGTTCTCATCCTGGATATAGAAGCAGGAATGGTAGTATTTTGTCGCATCAGCCGCGCCGGTTCCAAGGAATGTGATCTTTTTCGATATCATGATATTTTGCTGAAACAATTATAGCCTATTGTACCGGCTAATTGCTTTATGGGCAATGTTTGAGCCTCTTCGCAGGATTCGAAATGTAAGCTAGGATGGAAGCCGATCGGAAGCGGTATTTCCGGACTTTTTGAGGTGGTTCGAATCCTGCCGCCGGAGCCAACAAAACGAGGCTGTAAAAAGCCTTGTTTTTTGTTACCCAGGATGGGATTCGAACTGAGCGTTGACCAGTTTTTCTTAATATGGTATACTCTATTTATGAGTATAAACCATATTAGTGATATTTTGGATTATGTATCTCAATGAAGAAATCGCAAAAAGACTGGATGAGAACAAGCGAAAGCTCGATATCTTAAGACCATTGCCTGTTCAGGCTGTCAAAAAGTTGCGGGAACAATTCGAATTGGAGATGACTTATAACTCGAACGCTATCGAGGGGAACAGCCTGACTCTGAAAGAAACATACCTGGTTATCAGCGAGGGGCTGACCATTAAAGGGAAGCCGCTCAAGGATCATCTGGAAGCAAAGAATCACACCGAAGCGCTGGAATATCTTTCGGAATTGATCGATAAAGATAAAAAACATACCATTTCAGAGCAATTTATCCGTTCACTCCACCAGCTAGTGGTTCAGGATACGGACAGGGAGTGGGCAGGGCGGTATCGAAACAGCGGTGTTATGATTACTGGTACGGATCATAGACCGCCAGAAGCCCTCGAAGTCCCAAGATTGATACAAGAACTCCTTGAATGGGTGAAGACAGAAAAAAAGAAGCTTCACGTGGTTGAATTGGCGGCACTGTTCCATCACAAATTGGTGTATATCCATCCGTTTTTTGATGGCAATGGACGAACGGCAAGGCTTGCTATGAATATTTTCCTCCTGCAGTCCGGGTATCCGTTGGTCATTGTGCTCAAGAATGATCGAAAAAAGTATTACCGGGTGCTGGCTTTAGCTGACAAGGGTCAGTACGAACCGTTGGTGAGATTTATCGCGCAGGCAGTCGAACGATCACTCGCTATCTATCTCAAGGTCTTGACCCCGGCTTCAAAGAAAAAAGAAGTATTCGTTTCGCTCCGTGAGCTCAGTAAGCAATCCCAGTATTCTGCGAAGTATCTCAATCTCCTGGCGAGAACGGGGAAAATAGAAGCCCATAAGGAAGGAAGGGATTGGCTGGTTTCGAAAGAATCGCTCGAACGATATATACAAGGGAGAGAAAGGAATCGATAAGCTTGTCATGAGACGAGAGTTTCCAGTTCTTTTATTTGAGCCAAAGAAACGGTCGGATCAGGGAAAGCACTTCCCCACTCGAACGTTCGAAAGCTGTTCCGCCAAGCGAGCTAAGAAAATAGAGGCTTGTTTGAGTCTCTATTTTTTGTTACTTATTGTAGGATGGTTATGGTCTGGTGTAACATAAAAAAATAGTAGATTCAAATTTTTTAAAGCGCTATGCAAAATAAAAATAATTCTTCCATCAATCCAGATAATCCAAAGAGAACAAGCTTTCTAGTGAAGGTATTTGCTTTTTTGTTTTGTATTATTTTTGGTATCGCGGTGGCTCATTATGATGGAGCTGGAGATGGAATTATATTTGGTGTTGGCCTCTGGGCGTGGATCTACTATAACGTCTTAAAATATAGACCAAAGACGAAGGGAGATATTCTTCATGAGCAGGAAATGCGGCTTCAGCGCAATCTCTTTCGACCATATCTAAAAAAAGTCATTTATTTTTTTCTTATTGTGGGAATCGGCAATGTGGCACTGTATCTTGTAACAAGGGAGCCGGGGCTTCTTGGGGCTCTCGGTATGGTGATCTTTGTTTTATTTTTATTATTTTTTTCTAGGATAAGAAACAATGCCAGCAAGGAAAGTAGACAGTTAGTTGCTAGCGAAATGGGATTTGCGTTCTCTCAGACGGATGACATCTTAAGCGTTCATGAAAAACTTCGAACTCTCGGGCAAGAGCCTCGAATCACCAATGTTTTCTCCGGGATTATAGAAGGATATCCTGTTAGAATATTTGACTTCTATTATAAATGGATGAAGAAGGCTTCATATGAAGCAACGTTGCTTGAAATTACTAATAGTAGGAGGTGTCCGAATATGCTCATTCTTAGCAAGAGTGATGCATTTGGTGAAACATTCGATGCAACCCGTTTTTCCCCTGGTGTTTCCGTCCGATTGGAGGGGGATTTTTCGAATCATTTCGCTCTATTCGTTGAAAATTATGCTGAAGATGAAATACGGCAATTTCTTACCCCGGATCTTATGGTAGCGCTTATCGATACGATGCCAGATTTGAGCTTTATGTTTTTTGATGACAAAGTATATGTTGTGTTATCAAATAAGTCCGAGCATGGTTTTTTGAAGGATCATTTTGTAGAACAGGTGAACAAAGCTCGGTTTATCATTACGAAGTGGTCTCTGACTCTCTCGAAGATAAGCCTTGCGTCAAACAGGTTCTAATAGTGTAGAGCAGGCGGAGCAAACAAAACGAGGCTGTAACAAGCCTTGTTTTTTGTTACCCGGGATGGGATTCGAACCTGGCTCTGTACAAGATAAGATTTGTGATATAGGATGGTCTGTCATCGGAAATCATATCCGATGGTTGGTTCTTTCAATCCATCATAAGGAGTCAAATCATGGATTTGCGAAGCGTGGTAATCGAAACGGAACGGCTCTTTCTGGAACCGATCGGCGCGAAGCACAGGCAGGATATTTTTCTGGCATTCACGGATCGAGTGGCGAGGTATACCTGGCCGCAGCCGACCGGGAACATAGCCGACACCGATGCGTTCATCTCAGGCTCGTCGGAGAGCGTGGGTCGGGGAGAGGAGCTTCAGTTCGTTGCGATGTCAAAGGGCTCCGAGGAATTCATCGGATGCACAGGCCTGCATCATCTCCGGACGAGACCTGAGCCAGGGTTGTGGCTCAAAGAATCGGTATGGAACAATGGTTTTGGATTCGAGATCGTCGCAGCTCTTAAGCTGTGGGCCGATGAACATATCGAGTACGAATATCTCTACTATCCGGTCCATAAGGACAACATCCCGAGTCGGCGCATTCCCGAAAAACTCGGCGGAGTCCTGGAAGATGCGGAATTCATTTCTAAGAATTCCCGAGGAGAGGACCACGTCATGGTCGCATATCGAATTTATCGAACATGAGACGCGTCTTTTTGCAGCTATATGCCCAGCTTCCTTCACGGATAGCTGGGTTTTCATTAAAGGAAGTTACGAAATAGCCAGCAGCTCCCGCATTTGGGACAGCGACGCCGTTGGATCAGGGAAAGCCTTCTCCCACTCAAAAGTTCGAACCGCATCCCGCCACGCGAGCCAACAAAACGAGGCTGTAACAAGCCTTGTTTTTTGTTACCCAGGATGGGATTCGAACCGCGTGCTATTATTTCTCGTATGGAATCAAAATCATTATCACTTGCAAGACCGTTTCTTGGGAAAGATGTCGAGGTGCGTGTCGACCGGCCGCGCGGGAGCAAACATCCGAAGCATGGTTTCGTATACGAAGTGAACTACGGATATATTTCCGGGACGAAGGCGCCGGACGGGGAGGAGTTGGACGCGTATGTTCTCGGAATCGATCGACCGATGGAAACATTTTCCGGGGTCTGTATTGCCATCATCCACCGTTTAGATGACGACGATGACAAGCTTGTGGTGATTCCGAAGATACTTAGGGATATAAGTGATGAGGAGATCAGGAAAGCGACTCGATTTCAGGAGCGATTCTTCATTTCGGAAATAATCCGGTCGCGATATCCGCGAATGGCATGATTCATACGATGAAACTGCAGCCGACCCCCTTTGGGAAGATCGTCCGTGGCGAGAAGGGCATCGAGTCGCGTCTTTTGGATGAAAAACGCCAGTTGATTTCGATCGGCGATGAGATACGGATCAGCCGTGCCGATATGCCGGAAGAGACTGTCCTGGTGAGGGTGACGGGTCTCTATCGGGCCGGTTCGTTCGAAGAGCTTTTTTCACGATTCAAGCCGGAGCTTTTCGGCGGGTCTTCGAAGGAATTCCTTCTTGAGGAGATAGGGCGGTTTTATTCGGAGGAAGAACAGGGGGAATATGGGGTCGTGGGGATACGGATGAAGATATCCGGATGAACGGTTTCTTATCATGACTTTTCGTGATATCATGCACCGGCGTGAAAAATGACAAAAAAACCTTATGATATACGGAAAAATCATTCCCGGGCTTGAAATACACGGAAAACCCGCTCCTTATGGGGTCGTGAACGAGCGTGAGATACGCGCAGCCTCCGGTCTCATGTTCGCGATCGGATTTTTCACGCTCATGAGCATCTATTATGAGCGGAACCTGTGGCTCGCATTTTCGGTCGTCGCGATATTCTGGGTCGATTTCATTCTCAAGGTGTTCGTCGGACCGCACGCGTCACTGTTCGGAAGAATCGGTTCGTGGCTGGTTTCGAACCAGCGTCCGGAGTATGTAGGGGCGGTGCAGAAACGGTTCGCCTGGAGCATCGGGCTGTTCATCTCGAGCCTCGTACTCGTTCTCGTCGGCTATCAGTTGTTCTTGGCTCCGGTCTGTCTTCACCCGGGGGCACTTGCTGTCGGTTCCTCGTGTCTGCTCCCGATGACGCTTTGCGGGATATGCCTCGTCTTCATGTGGCTCGAGTCGGCCGTGGGATACTGCGTCGGCTGTTCCATTTATTCCGCGCTTGTGAGACGGGGGATTCTGAAATCGGAAGAATTCGCGCCGGCGTGTCCTGGCGGCATTTGCGAGACGAACAAATGACAGGCTATCTTGTAGGAAACGTCCTTTTCGAAGGGCGTTTTTCGATTTTTCACCTGAGGAAAGGAAAGTGTGTTAGAATGACAGTGTGAAAAAGAAAACATATGGATAGCGCAAGCAGGGGATTATTGTCGGTTTTGCTCGGAATATATGCCGTTCTTTTCGCTGTCCTCGCATTCGATCCGGTCGACCGGTCGACCTGGTTCGCGGAAAATCTGACCGTTTGGATCATCATCGGGATACTTGCCGGACTCTATGTCGCAGGCGTCCGATTTTCCGGTGCCGCGTATATTTTCGCGAGCGTGCTCATCTATCTCCATACGATCGGCGGACACTGGACTTTCGCGAACGTTCCTTTCGATTGGGTGACGGATCTGTTCGGGTTCGAACGGAACCATTACGATCGTATGGCGCACTTCACCGTCGGTTTCTATGCCTTTCTCGTCGCGGAGTGGCTATGGGAGAAGCGACTCGTCGCGAATCGGTTCCTTTTGTTCACGTATCCCATATTCGTCATCGCGACGGTGGCGATGACCTATGAATTGATCGAATGGTGGTATGCGGCCGGCTCGACGACCGCGGAAGCCGCGCAGAACTATCTCGGGAGTCAGGGCGATATCTGGGACGCGCAGAAGGACATGCTCTCCGATACGCTCGGGGCGATCGTCGCCGTTTCGGCGTTCTTCTTCATGCGAAAGCCTGATTTTCGAGGATCGGAAAAAAAGGAATCATAAAACGATATGGAAAAGAATCCATGGGGGAAGACGAAAGTCTGCATCATCGACGATGCGGACGATATCCGTGAAATCTACTCCGTGAAGTTCCTGACGGAGGATTATGACGTGGTGTCGGCGAAGGACGGGGAAGAGGGTCTTCGGCTCATACGCGAGGAGAAGCCGGATGTCATCCTGCTCGATCTGCAGATGCCCGTGAAGGACGGATTTGCGGTTCTTAAGGAACTCCGCGACGATGCGGAACTGAAACATATTCCGGTACTTATCCTGAGCAATGTCGATGACGAGCAGACGTTCAAGAAAGTGGGTTCGTTCGAGACCAGATTCTATCTGATAAAGTCGCTCGTGACACCGCAGAAAGTCGTCGATACCGTCCGTGAAGCATTACGGTTTTCCCTTTGACCGTTCATTATGGATGTCCGGACGATCATCGTGAACGATTCGATGCAGAAAGGATATCGGTACGAATGTACGGAGCCCGTCGGAGAGCGTTTTAATCCGGAATTCAGGCCTGATCTGACACCGAAAGAAATGCTTGCGATAGGTGTGTTCGGGGGGAAATACATGACGGATTGTCGTGACGAGTTTCCAGCAGATTGGTTCGAAAACGCGAAACTTTCTCCGGAACGGTATGATCCGAACCTGAATCGTTTCGGGGTTCGGGCGAGTCAACCGCTTTCGGAGTGGCGGAAGAAAGGGTGGATCTATCCGGATGATCCGCGCGGATGGTTCCAGTGGTACTGTCGGTATTACATGGGGAGGAGAATTCCTGGGGAGGACGAGCGTCAGATAGCTCGGTGGAAATCATTTGCGCGACATACTGCGCAGATCGCGCTATGCTGTCGTCCGGGCGATTTCTCCTGCCGACCTCGTCAACGCCAAGCACTTCTCCATTGGGCGTACGATAGCCGGAAAATCTGAATATATGATGACATTCGCGGTGTTCGCTCTGGTATTCCTGTCCGTGCTTGTCGGCGCGCATTTCTTCGTGTTCTCGTCGCTTGCGTTCTTTTTCGCATCTTTCGGCATATTGTCCCGCGTGTCGGTGCTCATCCTGTCCGTAGTGTTTCCTGTGAATTTCCTTCTGGCATCCTTTTTCGCGCACTCGGTCGATAATGTGGTTTCGAGGGCGTGGTATGCTCTCTCCGCGTTTTCGCTCGGGCTTGTCTCGAATCTTTTCTTTCTCGTTCTTTTCGGATGGGGAATGATTCTTTTGCTGCGTCTTTCCGGTCTCCGGTTGGAGACGGCGGTTCTCGGCATGTTTATCCTCGCTTTCGGGGCGGCGGTGAGTCTCTATGGAATTTCCAATGCGTATCGTCCGATCGTGAAGCGGGTATCGGTAACCATTCCGAATCTTCCGGCGCAGTGGAAGGGGAAAACGATCGTTCAACTCTCCGATATCCATCTCGGGCCGATATATCGGACAGACTTTCTTCGTGGGGTCGTGAATCAGGTGAACTCGCTTCATCCGGACGTGGTCGTAATCACCGGCGATCTTTTCGACGGGATGGACGGGAATATCGGCGCACTCGCCGGTCCTCTCGGTGACATTCGCTCGGGGAAAGGAGTCTTTTTCGTCACTGGAAATCACGAAACCTATCTCGGCGTGGCACAGGCACTCTCCGCACTCGAGGGGACGGGCGTCGAGATTCTCGACGATCGTCTCGTAGTCGTGGATGGGCTTGCGATCATCGGAATAAGTTATCCTGAGCGCGGAGCGGAAAAGGATGTGCCGGAGCTTGCGGCGGAGCTTTCCGGGAGCATTTCCGGTACTCCGAATATCCTTCTCTATCACGCACCGACCGATATCGATCGAATGAAGGATTCGGGAATAAACCTCCAGCTTTCCGGGCATACGCATCGCGGGCAGCAATTCCCGTTCAACTTCGCGACCCATCTCGTCCACAAGGGCTACGATTATGGATCGTATGATTTCGGAGGGTATACGCTCCATACGTCGAGCGGCGTCGGAACCTGGGGGCCGCCGATCCGGATCGGAACGCGCTCCGAAATCGTCGCGATAACGCTCGAGTAAAAAATCCTCCTTTCCGGGAGGATTTTTACCGAGCCTTATCGTGAATTCCTTGGTGGCAACGGTCCATATGGCCCGTGTCCGCGCATCTGATCGGGTGGTCCCATCGGCTTTTCCCAGGGTCGGATCTCTTCCGCCTCAAAAACGTGCCCATCCCGCTTTTCCCCGAGTATCCTCACGGCCGATTCCTTTTCGATCCGCACAAGCGGACGGACTTTCGTGCCATCCTTCAGGATGACGACCCACGTCGTCCCGTCGCTGTCGATAAGAGAGATACTTTTCGGCGTGATTACGGTGATGGTTCCGGAGAGAAATCCTTCTTCCGGCCGCGACCAGAATCGTTCCCGCATTTCCATCATTTCCGTGTAGCGAGGGAACCGGCTCTTCATCATCCGCTCCGCACGCTCGTCGGCGCCCCAGGCGGAGAGGAGTGACGCGCCGATCACGATCACGATTCCGGAGAGGGCGGCGACTACCGCGATCCGGTGCCGGTATCCGTGACGGGTATTCCGGAATTCGGATATGGCGAGAACGGAAAAAGCGATCAGGAGACCGATCCAGAAGAAGGGGAGCGAACGGAAAAATCCGAAAGAGAACAACCGTCCCGGCGGGAGGGTGAGCGGATTCCGATCGATGGAAAGCAGCGAAAAAAGAGTCATCGAAAGTGAGAGTGCGGCGAATCCGCCGGCAAGGACGATGCCGATCCACAGGAGCGATCGTTTCGTCGCGAATTTCCATCCAGGCTCGGGCTCGATGCCTTCGTGCTTGATCCGCTCGATCACTTTTTTGGTGAATTCCGACATAGGTGTCCGATTAATCGTGGGTTACGCCGGCCTCGTGCATCTTCTCGCGGAGGATTTTCTTGCCGCGGTGGACGAGTGTCGCGACACTTCCCTTTGGGAGTTCGAGGATATCCATGATCTCCTCGTATGACTTTTCCTCGAGGAACCGGAGGATGAGCGCTTCGCGGTAGGTTTCAGGGAGCTCCCGGATGATGGTCTCGATCTGGGTGAGAGTATCGTCTCGTTCGGTTTCCGCGCCGATATCTGTCGCCGCTCTGAGAAATTGCGCGGCATCGTTCGCCTCTATCGAAAAGGACGCGGCGTCATTTTTCCTTTTCCTCAGGGTATCGATGGTCTGATTATGGGCGATGCGGTAGATCCAGCTCGAAAATTTCGCATCCGGATCGCAATCGTTGATATTCCGGTATATCTTTATGAACGTTTCCTGAAGGATATCCTCGGCATCTTCCTTCGAAAGAGAGGATATCCGGCGGATATATCGGAGAAGCGGTGCTTCGTATCGTTCCATGAGCGCACCGAACGATTCAGGATTTTCGATGGAAAGCCTGGCAAGTTCCTGGTCGGTCGGGTCGGCGACTGTCGGCATATTCGGGAAGAAAATATTTTCGGCTTCCGAAGGAGTATGACGTGGCGGACTCGCCGAAGTTTTCACGCATGAACCGGATATTCCGATTCTCCGGCTATTATGCGGTGGAAAAGCTTTTTGGCGATTTCGACCAGGATGAGATAGGCAAGAATGATTCCGATGATAGCGAGGAATATCGGTATCGGGAGGCGTTCGAATCCGAAAATCGACCCGAGCGGCGAGAGGGCGATGCCCCAACCGACAAGGAGTATGATCGCGGTGTTTCCGAAGAGAAAGAGGCTCGGTCGACTCCGGAAGAACGGGATTTTTTTCGTGCGGATGAGATAGATGACGAGTACCTGGGTCGCGAGCGACTCGAGAAACCATCCGGTCTGGAACTGCTTTTCGGAGAGATGGAAGACGTAAAGCAGTGTTCCGAAAGTGGCGAAATCGAACAGGGAACTGATCGGACCGAATATAAACATGAACCGTCTGATGTTCCCGAGGTTCCATCGCGGAGGACGTCTGGTGTCCTCATGATCGACCCGGTCGGTCGGTAGTCCGACTTGTGCCGAGTCGTAGAGAAAGTTGTTGAGAAGGATCTGCTGCGGTGTCATCGGGAGGAAGGGGAGAAATATGGACGCTCCCATCATGGAGAACATGTTCCCGAAGTTCGACGAGAGCCACATCATGATGTATTTGAGCGTGTTCTGAAACGTTTTCCGTCCCTCTTCGATGCCGTCCTTGAGGGAAGTGAGACTTTTTTCGAGAAGGATGATATCTGCGGCGTCCTTGGCGACCGGGACGCCGTTTTCGACGGATATCCCGACGTCGGCGGCCTTGAGCGCGGTCACGTCGTTTATGCCGTCGCCCATGTATCCGACGACGTGCCGGGCATCTTTCCGAAGAGCCTGGATGATCCGTTCCTTTTCCTCCGGCGTGACGCGCGCGAATATTGTCGTCTTTTCGGCGAGACTCGCGATAGCGACGTCCGAGAGCCCGTCGATATCCTTTCCGAGCGCGACTCCTTTCACGTCGATGCCGATGTCGCTGCAGATTTTCCGGGTCAGGATATCGCTGTCGCCGGTGAGGATCTTGATCGAGACGCCGAGCTCCTCGAATCCGCGTATCGTTTCCATGGCGTCCTTTTTCGGTGGATCGAGGAACGCGACCAGACCAAGGAATATCATATCGGATTCGTCCTTGACATCGTAGGTGTAGTCGTCTTCGGAGAGATATTTCGCCGCGATGGCGAGCACCCGGAATCCTTCCGCGGAAAGGCTTTCATACAGGGACAGGAGCTCTTTCCGGCCGGCATCGTCGATCGGAGTGATGACTCCTTCCTTCTTTGCCGACGAGGAGATGGCGATGACGCTTTCCGGAGCCCCTTTGGTCACGAGGATCTTCCGACCGTTCTTCGAAACGACGAGCGAATCGCGACGCCGGGTGAAATCGAACGGGACTTCGTCGAGTTTCGAGTATGCCGATATGTCGACCCGGTCGTGCTCCTGGATCGCGCGGTCGAGCGGGTTCTTGATTCCGGTGTGGTAGATGCTGTTGAGATAGGAAAATGCGAATACCTCTTCGGACTCCTTGCCGCTCCCGTCGATATGACGGATCACCTGTATCTTGTCCTGCGTGAGAGTGCCTGTCTTGTCGGTGCAGAGGATATCCATGCTGCCGAAGTTCTGTATCGAGGAGAGATTCTTCACGATCGCGCTTTTTTTCGACATCCGGATCGATCCGCGGGCGAGCGAGACGGAAAGCATGACCGGCAGGAGTTCCGGGGTGAGGCCGATCGCGATGGCGACCGCGAAGGTTATGGAATCGATGAACCCGCGCCCGATGATCGCGTTCGCGATGAGCACGAATCCGACGAGAAGGAGGTTGAGCCGCATGACGAATACGCTGAACTCCCGGATGCCGCGTTCGAACTCCGTTTCCCCGTCCTCTTTCGAGGCGCCTTCGGCGATCTTGCCATACTCGGTTTCCTTCCCGGTTCTTTCGATGCGGATGGTCGCGAACCCGGTGACGACGCTCGTGCCCATGAAGACGAGGTCGTCCTGTTCCGATGGCCTTCCATGGGTGCCGCCCCCTTTTCCCGGGCGCTTTTCCGATGGAAACGATTCACCGGTGAGCGCGGACTGATTGACGAAGAAGTCGTTCGCTTCGAGGATGACGCCATCGGCGGGGATGAGTCGCCCGGCGGAGAGTCGGACGATGTCGCCCGGAACGATATACCTCGCCTGGATTTCGGTCTCCTTTCCATCACGGATGACAGTGGATGTCGTCTGCACCCGTTCGGCGAGTTTTTCGACGGCACGTGACGATCGATAGGTGTTGAGGAAATCGACGATGGCACCGATCAGAACCATGGCGAAGATGATGACCGCATTCAGATGTTCTCCGAGGAAGAACGAGACGAGCGAGACGAGAATGAGAATGATGAGCAGTGGACTGTCGAATTTTTTCAGGAAGACGATGATCGGATGCGTCCTTTTGTGCGCCCGAAGCGAATTCTCCCCATACGTTTCGAGGAGTTTCCCCGCTTCTCCCGATGTGAGCCCCTGGGGAACCGTCTTTTTTCCTGTCGTGTCCATGGATTCGTGTTTCGGATGGTTATTTGCTCCATTGTACCACCGGCGGAGCCTTTCTTGCCAAGAAAGAGGAGAAAGGGGTATGGTGGCGGTACCGGTTCCTTGAAAGGAGAGCCTCCATGAACGAGAACGTGCTTGATTACCGCAGGCGCCCTCTCCCGGATTTCTCCCGCGCGAGGGAGCTCCGAAAAGGGTCAAGGCAGTATCCGATCGATCTTTCCCATCCGTTGTCCCGGGAAAGACTCGTCGATATCGTCGACCGGTTCGGGATCGCCGGGGAGAATTACTATCACAAGACGGAAGGGAATCCTCCCTATCATGGCAGGATACGCGGCTCCATCCGGAAACTTCTCCTTCGGGAGTCGGTTGCGAGGCGACTCTTCGTCGTGAATGAACGGCTCCGGGAATCCGGTATGGAACTGTTCGTATACGATGCCTACCGACCGGTCGAGGTGCAGGATACCTGTTATCTCGAATGGATGCCGAACGACGTCCGCGAAAGACACCCGGAATGGGATGAGGAGCGTGTGTCCGAGGAAGTCCGGAAGTTCTGGGGTCGGGGATCGGATGAGAACGGGAGCGTGGATCCGTATTCTCCGCCTTTTCACTCGACCGGAGGCGCCGCGGATCTCATGATCCGGGATCGGAAGTCCGGAGTATTGCTTCCCTTGGGCGCAGGCTTCGATGATTTTTCGGAAACGGAACGGGCGTTTACGGACCATTACGAACGGGTCCGATCGTCGGGGAAAACCCTGACGTTTGACGAGGAACTCGCGCTCGGGAACCGCCGCATGCTCTACTGGGTCTTTTCCGAAGAGGGATTCGTGAACAATCCGAACGAAGTGTGGCACTTCGATCTCTATGATCAGCTTTGGGCGGCGATCCGTTCCGAGGAAACGGCCTTCTATTCGATCGCATTCGCGCCGTTCGTGAAATAAAATCCTGGTTCCTTTTGGCGGAATCAGGATTCTTTTTTTGCAAGATTTATTTTTTGGGATATCACTTCGAGAGTACTTTCCCGGTCATCTCCTTCGGAATCGGGAGATGCATGAGCGAGAGGGTGGTCGGGGCGATATCGGCAAGCGTGCCGTTTTGAAGGGTGCATGGCGCGGTCACGATGAGTGGTACGAGGTTGGTCGTGTGGGCGGTGTGCGTTTCGCCTGTCGTCGTGTCGACATTCTGTTCCGCGTTGCCGTGGTCGGCGGTGATGACGGCGATGCCGCCGAGGGAAAGCGTCTTTTCGACGACCCGGCTGAGTTCGGAATCGACGGTTTCGACGGCTCGGATGATGGCTGGGACGTTTCCGGTGTGTCCGACCATGTCGGCGTTCGCGAAATTGATGAAGAAGAAATCCGTTCCCTTATCCAGATATTCGATCGCCTTGTCGGCGATTTCCCGGGCGCGCATCTCCGGTGCCTGGTCATGGGTCGCCACATCCTTCCGGCTCTCGACGATGACTTGCTCTTCTCCGGGGAAAGGGAGTTCGCGACCACCGTTGAGGAAGTAGGTCGCGTGGGCGTATTTCTCGGTTTCGGCGATATGCGCCTGCGTGAGTCCTGCATGCGAGACCTGTTCCGCGAGCGTCGTTTCTGGTCTGATCTGCGGGAAGGCAACAAGCGCCTTGATGGACGGATCGTATTCGGTGAGCGTGACGAAACAGATATTCTTCTCCTGTGCGTACTCGACGGTCTTCGCCGACAATTCCCGGGCCCGGTCGGAACGGAAATTGAAGAAGAAGACGCCGTCGTTCTCGTCGATCGCGTAGCCTCTCCCGTCTTCGTCGAGGAAAACGACCGGTTCGAGATGCTCGTCGACGACGCCTTCGGCATAGAGTTCTTCCATGACCTCCGAGGCACGACGGTTCTGGTACGAGCGGATACCCTCGTTCCGGAAAATGGCGTTTTCGACTTTTCCGACTCGATCCCAGTTGTTATCCCGATCCATCGCATAGAACCGTCCCGAGGCGGTCGCGATGAATCCGATGCCGATGTCGTCGATAACGTTCTCGAGTTCGCGAAGATAGGTGGCGGCGCTCCGTGGTCCGACATCACGGCCGTCGGTGAAGGCGTGGATGGCAATCTTCGCGACCCCCGCCTGTTTCGCTGCGGCAAGGAAGGCATAGAGGTGTCCGGTGTGGCTGTGGACACCGCCGGGAGAGACGAGTCCCTTCACGTGAAGTACCGAATCATGCTTCCTGACATGCTTGAAAAGCGTGACGAATGCGGGATTGGTCGCGAATTCGTTCTCTTCGGCGGCTTTCGATATGCGGACGAAATCGGTGTCGATGATCCGTCCGGCGCCGATGGTCATGTGACCGACTTCGCTGTTGCCCATCTGTCCCTCCGGCAGACCGACCGATCCCGAACTCGCATCGACGAGCGCGTGAGGGAAGCGCGAGAGAAGCGAATCGAAATACGGCGTCGAGGCTTTTGCGATCGCGTTATGTTCGCTTTCATCGCGGTATCCCCATCCGTCGAGAACTATGAGGACGACGGGAGTATGTGGTTTCCGTTCCGGCATATATGATTGATATGAAAAAATCCGAACCGGTATCCACAGTACCGCGCTTTGCCGATTCGGACAAGGGAATACCTCTCATTCCTGCATGAATATCGAAACGACATCCCATCCGTTCAGATCCCTGGTCGGAGTGAGCACGAGATAGCGGATGAGAGCTTCCCGTTCCGAGAATGTCCGTTGTGGGCAGATCGAGACGAAGGCGGCGATATCCTCTCGGGAAAGGGTCGGATGCTCGATGTCCTGTCCTCCCATGAGATAGTACATGAGTGAAGAATCGGTTTCCACATGTTCCTCGATGCCGAGCGCGTGTCCGAGTTCGTGCGCCAGGACGAGCCGGAGATCGTCCTCATCTTCGAACTGGAAGACGGTGACGGAGGGAGTGCTCGGGTCGTAGAGCCCCTGGACGAACGGCTTCGGCTCACCGTAGCGTTCTTTGAATATGCCAATATTCCTGTTTATATCCGCGGCATTTTCGTTCAGTTTTCCGGCCAAATCATTCGCGTTTTCGGCGAGTCCGGCGATCTTCTCCGATGTCGTGACGAGCGCCGCTTCTTCTCTCTCGAGTTTTTTCCGACGTTTCTCAAGCGCTTCGTACTCCTCGAACGTTCCTTGGCCGGATGCGTTCCATTTCCTGACATCCTCGTTGTATTCCGCGAGCTTCCTGTTGAAATCGTCCGCCGATTTCCTGAACGCCGCGCTTTCTTTCTCGAATTTCGCGGTCGCCGCATCGTATTCGCGGTCGAGCTTCGCTGTTTCGGTCTCATATGCCGAAATCCTGGCCTCAAGGTCCTTCGCTTCGTAGGTCATCTTCTGCCGATCGTCGAACTCGGTCCGGATGGCGAGGGACGCGGCCGGATCATATGTGAACAGATCCTTTCCGATCCCTTGTTCCCAGATGGCCTCCGCCTCGAATACGCCACCCCGGAACGCTTTGGAATCGAGCGGAAACCGCGGATCGGATGATTCGATCCGGTACGGTATCGGCATATCACACCCCGGTCGATCCGGTGGAAGAACAAACAGGTTCGGCAAAACGGCGACTGTCACGAGGACTGCGGAGATGCCGAAGAAAAGAAGGAGTATGATTCGGATGACTGGGATGGGCATGCGTCCATAGTATGTCGGACGTCAGGCTTTTTCAAGCGTTGGTGCTTGATTTTTCCTTTCGGATGTGCTATAATGGCTTCAGGTAGGGAAATTGTGCATAAAAAGACCGGGTTGGCCGGTCTTTTCTTATGTGACAGGAAAAGAACCGATCGAAACCCGAAAATACTGGAAAATCAAGCTTATGAAACGGAAAACATGGATTGAAAAATTCGGCTATAACCGAACGGAAAGCCCGGAAATCGAACAGGCGTTCTTTTTCGCGACACTCCTGTTCTCGGCGGCGTTCGCGGCAGTCCTCTTCTCCTCTTCCGCGGAAATCTTCGCGCTCGATGTCGAAAACCGACAGCCGCCCGCGCAAGCTCCTTGGAAGTCGTCCCTTGAGCGGACGCTCGGGAAGATGGTCGCGGGACACCCGATGGAGGATATGGTTCCGTTCATCGCGAAACAGGATCCGATGACGGCGACATTTCTTGTCTCGATCGCGAAACAGGAATCGAATTGGGGAAAATATTCACCGAAGGATGAGGATGGTCGCGAATGTTACAACTACTGGGGGTATCGCGGACAGACCGAATTCGTGACACCTTCCGGATACTCGTGTTTCCGGACTCCGAAGGAGGCGGTAAAAGTCGTCGGCAAGCGGCTGAATCGGTTGATATTCGATTATGAGCTCGATACGCCGAAGGAACTCCTCGTGTGGAAATGCGGTTCCTCGTGCGCGGGTCATGACCAGGCCGATGTCGCACGATGGCAGAATACCGTCGGAATGTATTCGGAAAAGATAGAACGGGAATCCTCGTTATGACGGTCCGCCTCCCGGGCAGCTTGCAGTAAATGAAAAAACCGCTCCGACGTTCGTCGGGGCGGTTTTCATATCTTCTCGATGATGAGGGACACATGGGTGCGGACGGAATCGCCTTCCCGTACATCGAGACCGTAGCGGTTGTGGAAAAAACGCGGTTTCGCATCCGCTACCCTGACGAATCCGTCCGCCCGAACCATGTCGATCATGAGAATCTCGACGGGAGTCCGGTGGTTTCCGTGGTGGTTTCGCCAAAAGTCCGCGACGTTTTCCATGGACCAGACTTCACGACCGTTTCGCTCACCGAGCGAGCGGATATTCGCACAAGCGGTCGGAAAACATTCCTGGAGGACGCTGTCTCCTGGGATGAGCGTCGGGTTGTCGACGATCATTTTCAGCTCGTTGAACGAGGGCTCGGTGATTTTTCCCCGTTGGAGGAGGTCTTCGGTGCAGGCGAACGCATAGCGAAGAAAAAGCATTTTCGGGTGCATGATCCGTTCCTTTTCAATGAACAAGATGGTATGCTAGCAGGAAACGTGGGAAGCGACAAGGGACAATCGGCAAGAGCGAAAGAAAGATATGGATTTCTCGAACGACGGGATGATGCGGTGCAGCCGGTACGCTTTCGGGCCGAACCGATTGCATTACTGTGGGCCGGACGCTTCTGCTGAGGTCGCGGCGCATATAAAGGAAGGCATCGCCGACCCGGGGCTCCAATCGCTTTTGAAGCGGTTCGAGACGCTCTACCCGTATCTTCTTCATATCGCCGGCGAGAACGGCATCAGAGATCCGTTCGACCCGCGTGTGGTGGAGGCATACTGGCTCGGAAACGATCTCCTCGGCAGGATAGAACGGGGGCATTTCTACCGCCATCTCAAAGACGGTCTTTCGATGAAGAAAAAGATGGGGGCGGAGGCGTTCGAGGGGGACGTCGCGGAGAAGATCCGACATGGCGGATTGCCGCACCATTCGTTCCATGTGCTCAATGTCTGGAAGGGGATGGGGGAGAAGATGCTCGAGGGTATCAGGGATGTGGCGGAATGCCTCGTATCGGTCGGGGAAGTGGTGGAAATGGATGGACCATGGATCACGGTTGGGACGGGGCGGCTCGCCTTCGACGGAAAGCGCCTCATTCTCGCGCGAGAGACGCGAAAACTCCCGAGGCCGTTCGATGCCTCGGAAGAGTGGGATATGCTCTCCCCGGGCGATTTCGTGAGCTTCCACTGGGGCGTGATATGTGAGACGCTTACGCCTGCGCAGGCGGAGCGGGTGAAGAAATATACGGAGAAGAGTGTTGCTCTCGCAAATACGCATTTTCTATGAAAACACAAAACCCAGAACACAAAATGCCAAACAAAACACAAAAAGCAAAACACAAACTCGCGCGCGCCACGTTTGTGTCTTTGAAGTCTGTATTTTGTGTTTTGTTTGGATGTTTGTGCTTTGAATATTGTGCTTTATGAGAGTCACGGTTTTTGGAAATCCCGATCTCGAGATTGACAATCTGCCTATCCGCCTCCTTCCGCGGCTCCGCGAGGCGTTTCCGGACGTGGAGTTCGAAGTGGAGGATCCGAACAATCTCGACCTGCCGGATATTCCGCCGGGGGAGGAGTGGATTATCATGGATACCGTGGCGGGAATCCCGGACGTATGCTGGCTCTCGGTCGAGGATATCGCGAAACCCTTGGGCCGGCTCACCGCGCACGACTACGACCTCGCCTCGTATCTTCTCCTCGCGAAAAAAGCGCTCGGCCCGCTCCCGATCCGCATCCTCGGTATACCGATGGGGATGGCGGAAGACGCGACTGCAATTCAGGTTATTGACAATCTTCAAAAGATGTTGTATTATAAACCGATTTGAGTTTTTTCACAATCGATTCGGGGATTGAGCATGTCTCAAAATAGTGGTTTCGGTGATTTTTTTCAGTAGCTTGCGTCTTTGCGAGACGACCTCGAGGCACTCCGAATGGAGTATGAGGAGCGGCTTGATGTGTTACGGATCGAAAACGGCGTGCTTTGTGGAACGATTGCGGAGATACGGAAGGTTGCCGATCGCCCGGCGTCAACAGACTTCGACAGAGAGATGCTTCGGGAAGGAGGCGAACCGATGGGAAATCATCAGGAAACCGATTTGCAAGGTATCGTTGGATTTCCTTACTTCAGCGAGTTCTACAAGATACCTGTGAGGTATCATTCAAACTTCACGAAAGCGCTCCGTGGCATGGATTCCGGGCAGCAAGAAGCCCTGAAGCAGGCGCTCCGCCGGCTCGCGAAGCGTGGGTATCAGGCGACGAGACCTCAACAGGATCACAAGAAATTCTTTGCGGGAAGCAAGGATTTGCCGGTTCCACAGGGGGCTAGGGCAAGCAAGTGCGGGACACTCCGGTATTTCTGGGACATCATTCAGGAGGAAAAGGAAAAAGTCTTGCTGGTGTATCTTGTCGGGAAGCGCGGGGAGGTGTATCGTTCGGAGCGATGAAAGGCGTTTTTTTACCACTCGTTACAATCGGAGGGTTCAATGGGAAAGAGAAAGCAAAAGCAGAGATCCTTATTCAACGAGGATGAGTTGAAAAGGCAGGCAGCTCGGTGGTCGAAAACCCGTTGGGGCAGTGAAGAACTGGCGAAGTGCGCCGTCATCGACCCGGTCGGTTCCGGTCTTCCTGGCGGTCGGCTCGCCGGTATCGCGACGCGTAAGCGCCGCCTGCCGGCAGCGGAGTGAATTCCTGACGAAGAAGAGTAGAAAGGCGGTTCTCAAACGAGGCCGCCTTTTCCATTTCCCATGACGTAACAACTCGTTCCGGTCGGTACAAGCGATAACGTAGTTTTTTGTGGCAGATTGGAAGGAAAGGGCGGATATCTCGCATTTGACTGGACGTCTCGGGGGGTATTATTTGGATGGCTAATAAATAAGTGAAAATATATGTCGATGGAGCAGTATAAGCCGTCGGAGGAAGAAATGAAGAAAGCGGAGGAATCGATGACGGAAGAACAGAAAATAAAATCGGACGTGCGCGGGAAATATTATCAACAACGGGAAGAAATAGGTATTCAAATTCCTGAAGATCTACTTTTTGATATGGATGCCTATAAGGGTGCGTACATTAAAGGATCATTTAATGGACATTATGTGGATATAGCGAAAGAAACTGAGACGGTAGATTACGGAAACACTAGGAGCCGTATTTCCCGTAATCCTGCAGGAACTATAGATGGAAAACCTCTTACTTCAGAGGAGGCAGAAAAACTTTGGGAAAAATTGGTTCCGGTAGTCAAAACGCTTAAATCGGAAGAGGATGAGGCATCCAAAGAGCTATCTGCTTTGGAATCGAAAAGACGCCGAGAGGAGGAGCAGAAAAAATTTGAGGAGTCAAGAATAGGTATCGAAGGAGCATTGGCTGATCTTGGATTATAAGTAGGCAATTATGGAATACAATAAAACCCCGCCATCCGGCGGGGTTTTATCGTGGTTAGTAATTCGTGTGTCGTGATTCGCTTTTCTACTTCTTCCAATTCACCTTGAGGAAGTGGGAGGCGCAGGACATGCAGGGATCGTAGGCGCGGATGATTTTTTCGCACTCAAGCGATATTTCCTCCTCGGTCATGTCCATGTGGTCGCTGATGAACATCCCGAGATCCTGTTCGATGGCGATCTGGTTCTGGCCGGTCGGGACGACGACTTCGCCACCTGTGACGATGCCCGCTTCGTTCACTTCGAGTTTGTGGAAGAGCATGCCGCGAGGCGCTTCGACGACACCGACACCGACCCCGGCCTTCTTCGGGATCGGAAGCATGCGTTCCGGCTGGAAGACGGTATTGCGGAGGATATCGAGGGACTCGTCGACCGAGTGGAGGATGCCGATCGCTTGGGCGAGGTTGTTGTGATAGACGTTGTGCGACGGGAAGAGCTTGAGTTCCATCGCGGCGTCCTCGCGCGTCTTCGGATGGAGGGCGCCTTTGTTGAGGTTGAGCCGGGCGAGCGCGCCGGTGCGGTAGGTCTGTCCGTTGAAGGTGTAGCCGGATGCCTGTGAGTAGGGGATGACGACGTGCTCGAGGTGGTCGCGGTAGCCCTTCTCGTCGCAGACGAAGCCGTTCACGTCGCGGATCTCGCCTTCGAGGTAGGAGAATGGATCATGGACGAGCGCGGCATAGTTCGTCTCGCGGACGAGCGAGAATGAGCATTCCGCATAGATCTTGATGAGCCGGAGTACTGCCGGACGGATGTGCTCGAGTTCGTGGATCATCGCCTTGATCTGGGTCGGTTCGGGAATCTTGGCGAAGCCGCCGGGCATGGGGACCGGCGCGTGGACCGAGCGTCCGGCGACGAGGATCGCGAGGTGATTGCCGGCACCCTTGACCGCGAAGGCGTCGTGGAGCATCTGATGCTCGACCGGGTCGTCGTCGGAAAAGGCGAGGAGCGAATCACGGTTGAAGACGTCCGGAAGCGAGAAGAGATAGAGGTGGAGTGCGTGGTCACGGATGATGAGCCCGTGGTAGGTGAGGGTTCGGAGGAGTTTGGTCTGGGGCGTCACCTCCATGCCGAGGGTGTGCTCGACGGCCTCGATGCTCGCCATGAGGTGCGCGTTCGAGCAGGTGCCGCAGATGCGCGCCAAGAGCTGGGGGACGGCCGCGATCGGCTTTCCGGTCATCGCGTGGACGTAGAACCGCTTGAATTCCTTGATCGCGAAACGGACGTCCTTCACCTTGCCGTTCTCGATCTCGACGTCGAGGCCGACGGCGCCCTCGATTTTCGTCACTTCGTCTATCTTGAACCCGCTCATCTCCGATATCTGGTGCATACTTTTGGAAATTTTCAATTTCTAATTTTCAATTTTCAAACAATGACTGAATTTCTTAATTTTGAAATTGAATCATTGGAAATTGTTTAGAAATGAGAAATTAAAAATGAGAAATTGCCTTAGAATTTTTCCGGTACTTCCGCTTCCTTGATGCCGAACTCGATGAGCGCGTCGCCGAGAACCTTGAGAAACCCGGATTCGGTCATGGGGCATCCCGGGACGATCGCGTCGACTTTCACGATCTCGTCGAGTCGTTTCACCTTCTCCGCGAATTTGAACCGCTCGAGGAGAAAGGCGATCTTTTCCTTCACTTCCGGCGGAAAGGCGTTGCGTTGGGCGGTCGGCATACCGGTCACCGCACAGCTCCCGATCGCGACGAGCTTGGTGGCGAGTCCGCGGATCTCCTTGAGCTTCGCCTCGTGCTCCTCGCTCTCGATCGCGCCCTCGACGAAGGCGACGTCCATCTGGTCGAGCGTATTCTTTGACTGGAGTACCCGCGCGTGGCGGATATCGAGTACCTGGCGCCATTCCTCGAAATGATCGTTCATGATTTCCGTGAAGACGACCGTCGAGTCCTCGCAACAGGTGAACGTGAACCATCCGATGCGGAGCTTTTTCTGGGGCATATTGGGGAATTTAAGATTTTCGATTGTAGATTGCAGATTGGAATGCCATATCTTGAAATCTGCAATCGAAAATCTGAAATCTGCAATGCATTGATGATACCATTTTATCTTCGAAAAGAAAAAAACCTTTGGGAAAGCGATATTTGCCAGAGTTTCAATCTAGTGGTACAATGGACTCTACTACCACAACATGTAGTGTATAAAAAGGAATAATACACAAGTCTATGGCGAAGACGGGCCGGGACAGCGGGGGGAGGAGGACTGTGAAAACGGAAGGTGTGGGGAAAGCTTCGGCTCGTGTCACGAAGGGCGTGAAGGCTGCCGTCATGAAACAGATCATTCCGAAAAAAGCCGTGTTTCCGAAGATCGTGAAACGGAGCGGCAGGTCGGTTCCCTTCGATGAGAAGAAGATCGTCGCGGCCGTCGAGAAAGCGTTCCAGGCGACCGGGGAAGGTGACGGACCGGAGGCGAAGCGCGTGACGGCCAAGGTGATCAGTCTCCTCCGCAAGGACGTGAAGAAGGGCGATTCACCGACCGTGGAACAGGTGCAGGACATGGTCGAACGGGTGCTCATGATCCTCGACTTCGAGGAGACCGCCAAATCGTACATCCTCTACCGTGAGGAGCACGCGCGACTTCGTGAGATGGAAAAGGCGCTCGAGATGTCTTCCGATCTCGTCGATCAGTATCTCCGGGAGCTCGACTGGCGGGTCAAGGAGAACGCGAACATGTCCTATTCGCTCCAGGGACTCAATAACTATATCTCCTCGATCGTCAGCTCCAATTACTGGATGAACAAGGTCTATCCGACCGAAGTCCGTGCCGCGCACGAGGGCGGCGACCTTCATCTTCACGACCTCCAGCTTGTCTCGGCATACTGCTGCGGGTGGGATCTGCAGGATCTCCTCCGGCGCGGGTTTACCGGCGTTCCGGGCAAGGTCTCGTCCAAACCCGCGAAACACCTTTCCGTCATCCTGGGACAGATGGTCAACTTCATCTATACGCTCCAAGGCGAGGTCGCCGGCGCGCAGGCGTTTTCCAACTTCGATACGCTCCTTGCGCCGTTCGTCCGGTATGACAAGCTCACCTATAAACAGGTGAAGCAGGAAATCCAGTCCTTCGTCTTCAACATGAACATCTCGACGCGAGTCGGTTTCCAGACGCCGTTTTCCAACATCACCATGGATATCACCTGCCCCAAGGCACTTGCCAAGGAGGCGGTCATCGCCGGTGGCGAGCCGCGCAAGGAAACCTATGGTGAATTCCAGGCGGAGATGGACATGATCAACCGGGCGTTCGCCGAGGTGATGATGGAAGGGGACTCGGAGGGGCGCGTCTTCACGTTTCCTATCCCGACCTATAACATCGGCAAGGATTTCGACTGGGAGGATGAACGATACCTGCCGATCTGGGAGATGACCGCCAAATACGGGATTCCCTATTTCGCGAACTTCGTGAATTCGGACATGGATCCGGAAGATGCACGAAGCATGTGCTGCCGTTTGCGCCTCGACAACCGCGAACTCCATAAGCGCGGCGGCGGACTTTTCGGTGCGGCGCCGCTTACCGGTTCGATCGGTGTCGTGACGATCAATCTCCCACGGATCGGCTATGTCGCGGAGAACGAGAAAGAGTTCTTCGCGAAACTCGACGTCCTCATGGATGTCGCCAAGGAAAGCCTCGAGATCAAGCGCAAGCTCGTCGAGCGGTTGACCGATCAGGGACTGTATCCCTATACGAAGTTCTATCTTGCTCCGATCAAGATGCGTCGCGGGCAGTACTGGTCAAACCACTTCGCGACGATCGGTCTGGTCGGTATGAACGAGGCGGCGCGCAATCTGATCGGGACGGGTATCACGACCAAAAAAGGTCAGAAGTTCGCCGAAAAGGTGCTCACGCACATGCGCAAGCGCATCATCGGATACCAGAAGGCGACCGGGAACCTCTACAACCTCGAGGCGACGCCGGCCGAAGGGACGTCGTATCGGCTCGCTCGGATCGACAAGGCGAAACACAAGGGAATCGTGTTCGCCAACGACGAGGCGGTTCGGGAACAGGGAGCGGAGCCGTACTATACGAATTCCTCGCATATTCCGGTCGGATATACGGACGACATCTTCGAGGCTCTCGAGCTTCAGGACAATCTCCAGACGAAGTACACCGGCGGAACGGTGCTTCATGGGTTCCTCGGAGAACGCATCTCCGATCCGGAAGCGACGAAAAATCTCGTCCGCAAGATCGCCGAAAACTACAAGCTTCCGTATTTCACCCTGACCCCGACTTTCTCGATCTGTCCGGCGCACGGTTATATCGCCGGAGAACACCATATGTGTCCCCAGTGTGTCGCGGAACCGAAACAGGAGAAGTATGCGAAAATCGAGTAATTTCAGATTGAAAATTGCAGATTGCAGATTGAAGCGAAAAATCTAAAATCATAAATCGTAAACCAAAAATTATGCAGTGTCATGATTGCAGGCAGGAGCTGGTAAAAGGAGCGGAGTATATGCCGTATTCGGTCGGGGAGCAGGCATTCGTGAAGTGTCGCGCATGCCACGAGGCGGAGCCGATGCTTCGGAATTACCAGGATACGGAGGTCTATTCCCGCGTCGTCGGTTATATCCGTCCGGTGAAGCAGTGGAACAAGGGCAAGCAGGCGGAGTTCGGCGACCGGAAGGAATATGCCAACTGCGCGGCGCAGTAAATTCCAGATTCAAAATCTCAAATAGCAAATAAATAACAATAACCAAAATCCGAAAATATCCGATGCTTTCATTTGAGAGTTTGGAAATTGAATTTTGTGATTTGTTTGGAGCTTGGTGCTTGGGATTTGGTGCTTGTGGCTATGCTCATCGGTGGCTTCCAAAAACTGACCCTTATCGACTATCCGGGCAAGGTCGCGACGACCGTTTTCACGGTCGGGTGCAATTTCCGGTGTCCGTTCTGCCATAATCCCGAGCTTATCGATTTTCCGAAAGAAGAACTCCCGACCTATCGGAAGAACGAGAAGGCATTCTTCGATTTCCTTGAAAAAAGGAAAGGAAAGCTTGACGGGGTCTGTGTGACGGGTGGGGAGCCGACCGTTCAGCCGGATATCCTCGACTTTCTCGGGAAGATAAAAAAGATGGGTTTTCTCGTGAAGCTCGATACGAACGGGAGTCGGCCGGAGATCGTCAAGGAGGTTGTCGGACGGGAACTTGCCGATTTCTTCGCGATGGACATCAAGAACCGCGCGGAATGCTACCGGGAGACGAGCGGTTCGGGTGTTTCCGATGCGAATATCCGCGAAAGCATACGATTGATCCGCGAAAGCGGTATCGGTCACGAGTTCCGCACCACGGTCGTCCCAGGAATTCACGGGGAAAGCGATTTTTCGGGTATCGTGGAACTGATCGACGGCGCACCGGCCTATTATCTCCAGGAGTTCCGCGACTTCCGAATCCTTTCGCCGGAATTGCGGGAGAAATCGCGCGGGAAAAAGCTCGATCTCGACGGAATCGCTGCAAGACTCTCCCCACACTTCGGACACGTCGGTGTGAGACGATAACACGCGTGGGAGAGGAGTATTTCTCATATTCAAAAAAATCCTGCTACTCCAGGATTTTTTGCTATACTGATAACAAGGAATTTTCAAATTGTCATTCTCATGGAGAGGGGGAGTTTAACTCCTCCGTCATTCTGAGCGGAGCGAAGAATCCAGCTCTCTGTCATCCCCGCGAAGGCGGGGATCCAGGGTCTTCGGAAATTGAATATTGAAACATGGGAAATTGTTTGAAAATTAGAAATTAGAACTTGCTTGCCAATATGTCTCTCCGTAACCATCGCAAAGCCGTACTATCCGCCACGTTGATTTTCGTGGTGGCAGGCGGACTTCTCTATTGGAAAATCGCCTACGGTGTCACGCGGACCTGGGACGGCGGCGGCGTCGACGGCACCTGCGGCGGAGCGGGCACCGCGAACAACTGGAGCTGTGCCGCCAACTGGTCCGGCGATACCGCTCCGACGAGTAACGACATCGCTCTTTTCGACGGTACCTCGACCAAGAATGCCACCATCAATGCGAACATAAGCGTCGCGGGCATCGATATCAATACCGGTTACACCGGTACCATCACCCAGAGCGGGAGCTATACCGTCACCGTC
>JAGOTT010000003.1 GCA_018061645.1 Candidatus Moraniibacteriota bacterium | reverse complement strand
ATCTTTTCTTCCTGGAGCAGCATATACCTGGAATCATATGGATTCATATCGGTTTGGCTAAAAAGAGGACTTTTCAGCCTAAACCTTTCAGGAAAAGTGTAAACACTTTTGCTGCAATGCTAACAAGAAAGTATCACGGTATCAAGTCGATGTAGCGATACCGCCTCTTCCGGTGGTCCGACCTCAGGCGGTCTCACTGTTTAAAAAAAGAAAAAGCCGATCCGAAAATCGGCTTGGACGAAACCGGGAATATCAGAATCCCTTGAAAAATTCCCCCTCCGGAGTCACGATGCTGACACCTCCGCAAAAACGATAATAGACCGAAAAGCTCACGACTCCTTCGTCGCGCTTTCGCAAAAGACTGCGAAGAAGTTCCGCATGTCCTATGTTCCAGGCGGAAAATTTCTCATCATCCGACGAAACCGGCATCCATTTGTACAACGTACTCGGAGCATTGCACTTCAGAACGGAATCCTTCACAGCCGATTCCAAAGCACTCTTTTCCTTATCCGATTTTCCGGACGGACGCAGCATGACGACGAGACATCTTCCGCCCCATGCGACGGTTCTTGCCTGCATATCGACCTCCTTCTGCTCAGGTTTATGGGAACGAACTGGCACGACCATAGCACCACCGAGAGATCCTGGCAAGAGGGAGATGCCGGAAAGGAGGTCAGTCGTCCTTCCGCATCGAATATCTGCACCCGCAGTAGTTTTGGCGATAGATGCCGCGTTCACGGACCATTTTTCTTCCTTTTTCTTCCCGCCCCTTCTTTTTCCAGTCCTCGGCATAATACGCGATCCCGAACCGCTTCCCGGCGGCAAGTCCGATCGGCGTGATGACGATGGCGCGCTTGTTCCGTCCGGTCGTAAGTGTCGAACCGAACAGCCGGATACCGAGGTTCGCCGCGACGGATGCAGTATGGAACAGTCGCTCGCGGAAGCAGACGCCGCAACGCGCACCACCCTCCGGTTCCGTTTCGAGCCCCTTCACCGCCTTCTCCCACGTTTCCGGTTCGTAGTCCTGATCGATCATAGAAATCCCCCATTCCTCACACACGCGGATCACTTCCGCCTTCCGTTTGAGATACTCCGCCTCCGGATAGATGTTCGGATTGTAAAAAAGCACCGAAAGATCATAGATCTCCCGGAGTTCGTCGATCACCGCGATACCGCATGGCGCGCAGCAGGTGTGGAGCAGGAATTTTTCACGCATAACGGCATCGATCAGCTCTTGAAATCCCGATCACCGTCGAGCCTCGCCCCCCAGGAAATGGCATTCGTATACACATAAATCGAAGACGCGATGGTCAGAAGAAGGACACGGTGTTCCATACCGACCTCCGGTCGGCTCGCAAGAGCATATACGATCGGAAACGCGATGAGCGGGAGAGCGATGTCGCTCCCCACGTTCCATGATACTTCCCCCAACTTGAAACGCGCCTCGAAGAGCTCCCAGAGAATCGCGAGGATAAGCGTCGCGAAAAATATCGGCACGGGCGGAAAAGCGAAAACAACCGCAATAAGAGCAGCGACCACTCCGGCCATGAAGTGCGGCACGGACCAGAAATCGATGAGGTTTCTCATATGTTCACTCTATCACGATTTCCCAACGCGATGGAAGTCCTGCGCGCACGAAACGCGATACGTGATCGTATCCATAAAAACTCGTTCATCCTTCGATACCAATGATAATCTCATTCGTCGCGGCGATAGGCATGGAGTGCGGCGGCGCAAGCAGCGCGATTTCCGGATCGGATACTCCGGACAACGGTTCGTGACAGTCTCTTCTGAGAAGCTTCCGGAGAAGCTTGGTCTTCGCGGCTATACGCCGTTCCGATGGAATGCCACGGAACCGGAACACTGCAGCGATCCTCCCCGGAACCACTCGGAAGGTTATCCTCGGATCGTCAGGCTTCGGAAGGTCGCCACCCGCATATCGGGCAGGAAGCGCGAACGCGACGACGTGTGCTCCGATCCCCGAAACGGCTTTCGGGATCGGTGCGTCATCTCCCTCAAGTCGGGAAAGATACGACGAAAGAATGGAAAACCCTTCGTTCATAGCGGCTTCGATGGTCCCTGAAACGGAAACTTCGGCGGAAACGAACGGATCATACTCACGGATTTCGTACTCCTTGTATCGTTCAAGCACGACATACGGAGCCGACCCTATACCGCAGACGAGGTGCCGTCCGGCATATTCCCAAAACGATAGCCCGACAACGAGCACGGAGAGAAGGAAGAGGAATGTCCACATAGGATTCCCTTCATTCTACCACAGAAACACCGTGCGCGAGCTATTCGTACCGAAGCGCCTCTATCGGATTGAGGCGCGCGGCGCGGCGCGCCGGATACCACCCGAACACGATGCCGATCGCCGCCGAGACGCAGAACGCGACCACGACCGACGAAAGCGACACATCGGTCGTGATACCGATCGTCTTCGTAAGAAGAAGCGACGCCCCCCATCCGAGCGCGATACCGAACAGCCCGCCGAAAAAGGTCAGCGCGGCGGACTCGGCGAGGAACTGCCGACTGATATCATGCCGTTTCGCGCCGATCGCCTTGCGGAGGCCGATCTCGCGCGTCCGTTCCGTCACGGTCGTCAGCATCATGTTCATGATTCCGATACCGCCGACCAGAAGCGATATGCCGGCGACCGCCCCGAGAAGCAGCGTGAAGGTCTCCGTCACCGAAGAAGCGGTCGCGACGATATCCGCCTGGTTCATGACCCGGAAATCCGCATCCTTCGCATCATCAATCCCATGCCGCGCAAGAAGAAGCGCCTGGATCTGCGCCGATGCAGCATTCATCGCCACCTGATCCGTGATCGTGACATTGATGATCGAAAGGGAGTCGTCGCCGGAAAGATACTGCATGACGGTCGAAAGGGGTGCATAAATGGCATCGTCTTCGCTGCCGAAGCCGGATCCTCCTTTGGAGGCCGTCACCCCGATAACCGAAAAATCTATGCCGCTTATACGGATCTTCTGTCCGATCACATTGTCCGTATCCGGAAACAAGGTTTTTTTCACTTCCGGACCGACGACGGCGACCTTCGCCTTCCGTCTTTCATGATCATCGGTGATGAAGGATCCGGACTGCATCATGATATTGCGAACCGGCACATATTCCGGAACGGTACCGTTGACCGACGTACGCGTGTTCTGTCCGTTCGCCACGACCTGAAGATTCTTGGAAATCGACGGCGCGATATATTTGATCGATGCGACTCCGGTACGGATCGCCTCGGCATCGGAAAGCGTGAGTGACTGCGCCGATCCCTGCCCCCCGCTCACGCTCTGTCCCGGCGCCTGCTGGAAACCCGGACGAACCATGAGCAGGTTCGACCCGATCGACTGGATGCGGCTCTCGACGTCGACCTGCGCGCCGCGGCCGAGCGCCGTCATGGCGATGACCGACCCGATGCCGATGACGATTCCGAGCATCGTCAATCCCGATCGGGCCTTGTTCGCCGTGAGCGATATGTACGTTTCGAGGATGATATCGGAGAAAAGCATAGGTTCACACGTTTCGTTCATCGGAGACGATTTCCCCGTCCCGGATGGATATGATCCGGTCGGCATGTTCGGCCACCTCAGGCTCGTGCGTGATGAGGATGATGGTATGTCCCTTCTCGCGGTTGAGCTTCTGGAATGCCGCGAGGACGAGCGCGCCGGTCTTCGTGTCGAGATTACCGGTCGGTTCATCGGCGAGGATAAGCGAAGGATCGTTCACGAGCGCGCGGGCGATCGCGACCCGTTGCATCTGTCCGCCTGAGAGCTGGTTCGACAGATGCACCCACCGCTCTTCTGGAAATTCCACCGCACGGAGCGCCGCCTCCACTCGCGGGAGCCGTTTTGCTTCAGGTACGCCTTCATACACCAGAGGAAGCATCACGTTCCGGATGACCGACGCACGCGGAAGCAGATTGAACGACTGGAACACGAATCCTATCTTCCGTATGCGGATATCCGCGAGCTCGTCTTCGGAAAGCGCCGAGATATCCTTCCCATCGAGACTGTACGACCCGCGCGAAGGTGAATCAAGCAGCCCGAGGATGTGCATCAGGGTCGATTTTCCCGATCCCGAAGGACCCATGATAGCGACGAACTCCCCGTCTTCGACGGAAAAGGACGCACTCTTGAGTGCGATCGTCTCGTTGTCGCCGTTCTGATACGATTTGGAGATGTTTTTACATTCGATCACACGCAGAATATCCGATGTTTAATGGAGTCGCATGCCGGATCCGGCGCCGGTGCCCGCGGGAATAAGCGAAGCGCCACCGGATCTCTGCGTTGACCCGGATCCGGTTCCGGACGCACTACCGACCGCCTGCGATATCTGCGTCACGATGGCATCCCCTTCGGACAGCCCGGAAACGATTTCGGTCATCGCTTCATCCGCGATACCGGTTTCGATACGAGCCGGACGATATGGCAGATCCTTGAATCCACCTGCGCCGCTTCCCTGACTCGGCTCGGTTCCGGTCTTCGGTACCAGTACGTACTTCCCGCGATCATCCGACTTCACCGCCGAAGACGGCACCGCGAGCACGCCTCGCTTTTCCTCTATGAGAATTTCCACATCGGTACTCATCCCCGGCTTGAGTGCGGCTTCGGACGTATCGAATCCGATTTCGACGGTATAGGAGACGACGTTTTGCGAGACCGTTCCGATCGTATCCATCTTGGTCACGGTTCCGGATATCTTTTTTCCTCCGAGCGCATCGAAGGAAAGCTCCGCCACGTTCCCGGTCTTCACATTCACCGCATCGATCTCATTCAAGAGCACTCGCGCATGCATCTCTTTCGTGATGACGGACGCGAGCACGTCGGAACGCGATATCGAATCCCCTGCGGCGACGGACAGCCCCGTCGCGATCCCATCGAAAGGCGCACGGACGGAATAATCGGCAAGTTCCTCCTGTGCATCGGCGAGTCGATTTCTCGCCTGCGCCAATGCGACTTCCTGCGTCTGCCGGATAAGCTTGTCATCCTCGGTTTTCGCATCGGCTTCCTTGACAGTCTGACGCATCTTGATTTCCGCACTCCGAACCGAAAGCAGCGCGTCCCGAACCGCCTTCTCGGCGTCCTTCGTGTCGAGTACGGCGATCAGATCACCCTTCTTCACTTCCTGGTCGTCCTTCACCGCGACCCGGATCACGTCGATCGCGTCTCCGGCAACCACCGGCTTGAGATCGACCTGCTCGCGTGCGTACACCTGCCCGCTCCCGGTCACCACGGACCGGATATCGGTCCTTTTCACTGTCCCCGTTTGGAATGTCGGCGTCACCTGGCTCGCCTGATCCGGCTTATAGACGAAATGATAGTATCCTCCTCCCACGATCAGGATAAGGATCATTCCGGTCTGCCGCTTATGCTTCCCGACCCATGACGCCCCTCGTCCGAACATCGATTTCCTCGTTTCCATATGTCGTATTCAAAAAGAGTATCCGGCCACTTCTTATTATACGCTAGAACCCAAGAAAAGGTTGCAACAAAAAAACCGACCTTACAGTCGGTTTTTTTGACTTGGCGGGGACGAAGGGACTCGGACCCTCGACCTCCACAGTGACAGTGTGGCGCTCTAACCAGCTGAGCTACGCCCCCAAGATGATTTTTCAAGAGTACCAGGGGCGAGATTCGAACTCGCGACCCCGGGCTTATGAGTCCCGTGCTCTAACCAACTGAGCTACCCTGGCATTCCTCCCGACTCGGAAACCGGAAAACCGCACGCGAAGGGAGCTTCCGGAAGTATACCGGACCTATTCCCCTTCGTCAATGAACCCTCCGGTCTGACGGTTCCAAAGCTTCGCATACAAACCGTCCCTGCCAAGAAGTTCATCATGCGTACCTTCCTCAACCACCTTTCCATCTCCGCCGAGCACGATGATCCGATCCAGCTTCCGGATGGTGGAGAGACGGTGCGCGATGACGATCGCGGTCTTCCCCTCCATGAGCTCCCCGAGTGCGAGTTGGATCACGTGCTCGCTTTCCGAATCGAGCGCGCTTGTCGCCTCGTCGAGCACGAGTATCGGCGCGTCTTTCAGTATCGCACGTGCTATCGCTATCCGCTGACGTTGCCCGCCGGAAAGCTTTATCCCCCGCTCACCGACGAGCGTTTCATATCCCTTTTCGAGTCCCGCGATGAATTCGTGCGCATGCGCCCGTTTCGCAGCCTCGATGATATCCGTCTCCGCGGCATCCGTATTTCCATAGCCGATATTCTCACGGAGCGACCGATGGAACAGAAGCGGGTCTTGCGGAACATAGGCTATCGCACGACGCAGATCGTCCTGTCGGATAGTCCGGATGTCCTGACCATCGATACGAACCAGGCCTTCCTGCGGATCGGCGAAACGGAGGAGGAGCTTCGTGATTGTCGATTTTCCGCCTCCGGAGGGACCGACCAGACCGACCTTCTCACCGGTGCTGACGGAGAAAGAAAAATTCCGAAACACCTCGTCACCGCCATCGTACATGAAAGAGACACTGGAAAACTCGATGTTCCCCTCCCGGATACGGCATGGCTCCGGATGTTCCGGATCGGCGATTCCCGGAGGAAGCTCGAATATTTCCACCATCTCCCTGGCGTTCGCGAAGGCCTTGAGTATGCGTGAAAAGGAATGCGTCAGATCCCAGGCGATATGGAAGACGGAGAGCAGATAGGTCTGCATGAGCACGACCGTGCCGGGGGTTATCTCGCCGCGATACCACAGCCAAACCGAAAGAAACAACCCGAGAATCTGGAGAAGTGTCAACAGACCGTTCTGAACGGTACTCAGAACAATGAATGCCCACCACGACTTCCTTCTCACGCGCTCCTGTTCGCTCGCATATTCGAAAAAGGATTTCGACTCGTATCCGGATGAGGAGAACATCTTCACCGTAAGCGCGTTCGTGATGACATCGGAGAGCCGTCCTGTGACTTTGGAATCCTCGGCTGCTTCAAGCTCATCATACATCCAACGCTTCTTGAGAAGCGGCATGACCATGAGAATGACGACTGCCATGCTGACAAGAAAAAATATCGCGAGCACCGGGGAAAAGAGGAATATCGAGACGAACATCCCGAGAAACATGACGGCGTTTATCCACACGGAAAATATCGCCGTATCGTGCAGGGTCGAAAATGCTTCGACATATCTCCTCGCCTGGGAAACGAGGCTGCCGGAAAACCGGTTCGAAAAGAAATCGTAGGAATGTTTCTGAAGGTTGTCGAACGTGAACGAGGTGAGGTCGCGAAGCGTCCGACTCTGCGAGAAGACCAGCGTCACGTCCGCGAGGCGAAACGACACGAAATCGACGAACCGAAGCCCGACAAGCACCCAGAGCCACATCCACACGTCGCCGCTTTCGACGGATCCGATGCCCTTCGCGATGATATCGACAAGGTTCTTGTAGACGATGGGAGGGAACACGTTCGCGAACACGACCCCGAGACCATAGAGAAAAAACCCCGCGATGAACCACCACCGGCGTTCCCGGGCGACGCGCCAATACCAGGAAAGCGTTTTCCGTATCGGAACCTGTTTTTTCTCCTGTTTTGAATCTTCCATATTCGCCATATTTGCACAAAATCAGCCCTTTGACGAATTTCTCATACTCATGTATAGTGACAGGGACCTGTGCGATGGGCTATTTTCTTTTTCTCCGGGTGATTAGCTCAGTTGGTTAGAGCGCGACACTGATAATGTCGAGGTCCCAAGTTCGACTCTTGGATCACCCACAAACCGCGTGAGGCGCGGAAGAACCAATGACCAAATTCCAATAACCAAAGCAGGATGGTTTGGTGATTGAATTTTTGATGATTGGTGATTGAAATAATAGCGGGGTAGAGCAGTCTGGCAGCTCGTCTGGCTCATAACCAGGAGGTCGTGGGTTCGAATCCCACCCCCGCAACAAGCGAAAAGTCACCCTTTTATGAGTGACTTTTTTATATCGAAAAAACCAAGGCGTTACTCGTATCGGAGCGCGTTCAGGGCGGAAATCTTGGTAGCACGGCGTGCAGGATAGAGTCCGGTCACGATCCCGACAACGATGGAAAAAATGAGGATGGCCGCGACGAACGGGGTCGGTATATAGGAAACGTCCAGGAAACCGAGTCCTCGATCCTGCACGAGCGCGAGCGCCGATATTCCGGCGCCAAGCAGTTTTCCGGCGCCCCATCCGACCAAAAGCCCGACGACCCCGCCGAAAAACGACATCACCATGGACTCCGTCAGGAAAAGCTCCTGTACTTCGGACGCCTTCATGCCCATCGCCTTCATGAGACCGACTTCGCGCGTCCGCTCCAGAAGCGATACGGTGAGCGTATTGAACATGCCGAGCGCGGCGACCCCGAGCGCGGCCATACCGAGAAGCGCGAGTACGATGCGTGCCGTCCCGAAAAATTCATTGATCTGCTCGACCGTATCGGCGACGGATGCCGTCGAATATCCCATGCCCTCGATACGACGACGGACATCCTCGAGAACCTCCTGCGTCTTCACGGTTATTTTCGCCTGTGAATAGTTGGCGATGCCGAGCGACCGCATATCGACGAACGGCACATAGAAGACCGGCGTCTTGTCATCGGGAATCACACCGACGATCTTGTAGTCGGCAGGGATCGACTCGACTTTCTGATTCTTCCCCTCCATGAGATTTCCGGTCATGACGAACGACGCGGAAAAAGTCTGTCCGACCGCGGCATCTTCGGAAATACCAAGGACACGGATCATCGCGCGATTCACGACCGCCTCACGGAGCGCCGCCTCACCGAGCGATATCTTTTCCGCCTGCCCGGACTGCTCAGCCTCATCGCCGTCAAGGGCAAGTTCCACCCAGTCGTCCCCCGACGCCTTCACCTCTATCCCGTCGTCGGCAACCGGAGACACATCGGTCGCTGCGGAAGTCGTATCCGTCTCTTCGCCGAGAACCCGCCCTTCGGGATCGACGGAATCGGAAACCGCAAGAGTATCGCTTACGAGCGCGAAAAATCCTTCTTTCATGATCGGCGCGCCGGTTTCATCGAGCAGGAGCCGATATCCGTCCTCGCAGGTATCCTTGTTTTCGCATCCGGCATCCTTCCAGATCGGAAACTCCGCCTTCATCCATGTTCCGAGTTTCGTCCCGTCCCGACTCTCTCCGGATTCGCCGAACGGACCGGAAGACCGGAACGTCGTCCCAAAAACAAGCGTCCCGGAAACCGGATTCCCGTCGACTTTCACGAACCCCACGATCGGAGCATTCGGATCGGGAGCTTCACGGAGGCGAACCCAGTCCCGTGAAGCGGACGAAACGGACGTTTCACGGATCACTTCCCCATACGCCGCTTCATGGCTCTCATCCTCGCGTTCATCTTCCGTGCCGAGTACGGCCGACTCTTCCGGAACCATGGAAACCGAAAGATCGTTGCTCCGGAATATCTCTCCTCTCACCGGCTGGATGGCGGACTGCGTAAGATAATCCGAGGTCACACCGTACACCGCCATATCGGAAATCGAGTTCTGATAGCTTACCCGACCGACCACCGCGACCAGAGGAGCAACGGAGTCGACGTCGGAAAATTCCTTGATGGACGCCAGGGTCTTGTCGTCGATGCGGATCCTGCCACCGGTCTGCGGCGACACGTCCGCCTGCCGCATCTCGTCGAGCCTCGCGACCTGCGAAACGACAAGATTCTGAAGGCCGTAGCCGATGGAAACGAGGAATACGATCGACCCGATACCGAGCGCCATGCCGCCGACGGTGATTGCGGTCCGTGTCTTTTTCACTTTCATATTCCGAAGCGCGACTTCGATGAGACTCACCTTGTCGATCGTCTCGCCCCGGTTCGAACTGAACACCTTCGCCACGCGGGAAAAGAACCGGGCGAAGAGAATCTCTCTCGATTCCATGACAGCACCCTTGTGGAACAACCGCTTCATGCGATGAACGATCATGAAGACGATACGTGCGATCACATAGGAAAGGAGAAGCACGATGAACACGGTGAGCCGCCAAAACGTGTTCCTGAGGAACGACGGGATACCGAGTATCCCGGAAATCATCCGACGGAAAAACGGCTTCTTCGGAAGTTCCGGCGGAGCGAGCGGATCCGGTATGACCGGCTCATTTTTTCTCCAGAAAAAAAGCCTCATATGGTGGTCGTTTCAGGAAAATCGGATTCGGGGTTCGGAGTTCCGGCTATGTCCTGCGGATTGACGCCGCGCTTGGAATGGAGTCCTCGTTCGAGCTCGGCCTTCTCCGCTCCGCGGAACATGCCGAGTACCTTGCCGTCGCGCATCGAGAGCGCCGTTTTCGCGTAGGAGAGATATTCGAGGTCGTGCGTCACCATTATGATCGTCTTCCCGCTATCGTTCAAACTTCGGAGCAGTTTCAGAAGATTCTCGCCCGCCTCATAGTCCAGGTTTCCCGTCGGTTCGTCCGCGATGATGACCTCCGGGTCGGTGATGATCGCACGCGCGATGGCGATACGCTGCTGCTGTCCGGAAGAAAGATCCATCGGATGATAGTCCGCCCAGCCGCCCAGCCGGACGCTCTCAAGCGCCTCCTTCGCACGATTGAGCGCACGTTCCTTTTCCCACCCGAGGAGAAGGAGCGGAAACGCGATATTCTCGATCACGGTAAGCGATTTCACCCAGTTAGACTGCTGATACACCATGCCGATATGGTGTTTCCGGAACTCGGAACGGTAATCTTCGAGTCGTCCAGGTTCATACAGGTTCTCACCGAGAAAAGTCATCTCTCCGGTCGACGGCCCCTCGAGTCCGAGAATGATATGGAGCAGGGTCGATTTCCCGCATCCGGACGGACCGAAAACGATGAGAAAATCCGCGCGCTCCACGTCGAAGGTGACCTCCTTCAGCACCGGAATGATCTGCGGTCCGACGCGGAACGACTTGAAGACGTCCTTCACCGTGATGATCGGCTCGCCGCTCCGCACGTCGGAATAGGCGACCTGACCGCGTTCGCCGGAGAGCGACGGCATGCTGATCCATTCCGCCTGATCGGACGTCGTCGACTGCGTCGATTGTGTTTCCGTTTCCGCCATAGGAGATTGGTTACCGTCCGAATATCGATTTCAGGCTTCCGAAGACGATATCAAGCGCGTTTTCGGTGGCTTTCGGGGTTATGGAGACGATATCAATGGAATTGCCGACATTCCCCGCCTTGTCCTTCGAGATGATACGGAGATGATACACCTTCGACGGGGAAAGTTTCGAGATGACGACGGTGTGGTTCGTGACGAGATTGCCATCCTCCTGCGTCTTCTGCGCGTACGTTGTTCCCGTTCCTTCGCCGAACTCCACCTGGCTCGTCGCCGGTTCGTCCGTATTCCAGGATACCACGAGCTGCGCCTCGGACGTCTGGCTGTCACTACCGGAAGCCACGATCGCTCCCTCGACGTTCGCATCCACCACCTGCGGCGCACGGGTATCCGTCGCGGTCGTGAATTTCTGCGCATCCGATACCGCCTCGTTTCCGATCTTGTCACGACCCTTCACGACGAGCGTATAGGGTGTCTGAGGAACGAGTCCCTTGATAAGCGCACGATGCGATCCCTTCACGAGCTTCACATCCACTTCGTCGCGCGCGTCGGCCGGATTTCCCTCAGGGTAGTACGTGACGATAGACGAAGTTTCGGTATTGGTTTCCCAGGTGACGAGAAGCACTGTCTGAGCCGTTCCGCGTGCCTGCTGGATGCGGACATTGTCGATTTTCGGCCGCGGCAGGGTCTCGAATGTGAGCGTATTCCCTTCGTATTCCTCATCTTCGGTATCGACCGTGTTTATCTTGTAGAAATATTTCGTCCCGTCGACAAGGTCGTCGAGCGCGGTCGTATAGGTCGATTCCGCGGTCGAGACGGATACCTCCTTCACGTTCCCGAAGGATGATGAGAGTCCGTAGTAGATCTTCACCTTCGACGCCCCCTTGGTCGTGAACTCGAGAATCGCACTGTTGAGCGAGACGTTCTTCGTCTTCGGATCGGTGATGGTCGGCGCCGGCTCGGTCTTGAAGGACTTCTCCGCGGAGATACCGGTATTCCCGTCCTCGTCCGTCCACTTCGCCTTGAAGTGATATGTCGTCCCCGGTGAGAGGTTCAGGAGCTTGATCGTATGTTCCGTAAGCTGATCGGAATTACTCGGCTCCTCGTCGAAATAGGTTCCGGAACTCTTGCCATATTCCACTTTGGTATCCGAGGTACGGTCGGTCGACCAGGTGATGGTCGCACTCTTCGTCGTGATGAGCGATACCGTCGGGCCTGCGGTCAGTTCGGCTGCCGTCGTATATTTTCCTGTCGGATAAAGCGATACCGCGGTACTGAACGCTCCGCAGTTATGGACGTTGTCGCAGGCACGCACCTTATAGTAGTGCGTATCCTGCGTCAGTCCCGTATGGACGAAGGCGATACCGGAGGTGGAGGCCACCTTCTCATAGGTCGATCCGTCATCATCCGAATGATAGATCTCATATTCCTCGACGCCGGATCCCGCGTCGGACGGCGCTTCCCACGAGAGCGCGATTTTCCATGATTCGGTGTTTTTCACGGACACGTCCGCGATATCCATATTGAGCGGGATACCAGGAGCCGAGGTGTTCGCCGTAAAGAAGACGCTCGCATAATTCGCATAGCTAATCGACCCACCGACGTCACTCCCCTCCTTCGCGACCACATAGAACGTATTGATACCCGCCTGCGTCGCGAGCGCACTCGGCCCGACCGACGTGATGCCGGCCGCGGTAAACGTACAATTATCCACGGTCGGAGTGGTATTCACGGTATAGCAATAGGTGAGATCCGACGGATCTCCGGGAGGCGAGGATGAATAGGTCGCCGGCGGATCCCAGTCGAAGGTAAACGAGTTGACGGTGTGCGTCGACGGAGATGCATTGAGGAGCTGTGGAGCGGACGCGCCGTCACCAGCGAAATAAAAGGACACGCGGATATCCGTCGCACTCACGTTCCCCGCGTTATCGATCGTCCGGAGCCAGAAATAGTTCTCACCGGTCTGATACGCAGCATCGTCGATATCGACCAACTGGTCCGTGGTGGTTGTCGACCAATTCGCCGGATTCGGATCGGTCTGTCCGGAAACGGTTCCGACCTGGTACTGGTACCCAGCGATACCGGAGGCGACATCCGTCCCGTTCCCCCACAGGAAGGTGAAGTTCGGGGACGACGAATAGACCGCCGGCGCCGCCGTCACGCCGGACGGATTGGACGGTACTCCGGAGTCAAGCTTGTAGATGAATGCGGGATACGTCGTACTGATATTCTGCGCGTTGTCCTTTGATTGGACCCGGAGATAATACGTCTGCCCGGACACGATCGCGTTGCCACTCGTATCGGTCGACCCGATATAGGTGTTTCCGAGTTGATAGATTCCCGCCGTTTCCGGAACCGCCGTATTACTCGTCCCGAAATAGACGAAATATCCCGCGACACCGGAACCGCCGGTATCCGTCGCTCCGGACCATTCGAAGGAAGGCGCCGTATGCTGGTACCAGGTATTCGTCACGATCGGAGCTCCCGCGGCATGGTCGAGCGCGATGATGGCGTTCGGAGGCGTCGGATCATCCGTGTCCGCCGTCGACTGGAGCGTGACCGAGTTGAGCGTGACAAGCTGATTCCCATTCCCGAGAAGTACCGCCTGCCACAGGATACCGTCGTCCGTCACCGGGAAAGTGCCGATGTTCGTATCGATGGTCGTCGCATCGCTCGCCTGCGAAGTTCCGGATGAGGTCGCCCACGCAGAGCCGTTCCAATATTTCCACGTGGTCCCACCGTCGTCCGAAAGACGATACTCGATAGCTCCCCCATTCAGGGATTCGCTCGCGACGAAGTCGTCCCAATTCTTGATGCCGGACGTCCGCACAGCGGTCGTCGGTTGAACCGTCTCACGTGAATTCGAATAGGGCGTCGTTTGGAATGAGCCACGGACCGTCGAGCTGATCCGGATCTCGTCGAGCATACCGGTAAATGCTGCCGGTGCGCCACCGGAACGTTGCGAACCGGCAAGACCGCCGATCACCAGCGGATGAGCCGTATCGGACATGAATCCACTTGCGGACTGTGTCGATTCCAATGTCCCGTCGACATAGAGCCTGAGATTGCTTTCGTCATACGTTGCCGCGACATGATGCCACCCCGTCCCCCAATTCGTGGTCGTCGACTCAACACGCGCATTGTTTCCGAACGCCCAGACCATCGCATCGGTATTCGCCGTGATACCGGTACCGGCATAGAGCTTTCCCTTATAAACGGACAGCGCATTCACCCGCTCCACGACGTTCGACCAGCCGGAATTCGCGCCGTCACCACCGATACGGGTCCAGGCGCTCGTATCATATTTCCATACCTCGCCGTCACCGGCAGCGTTGTCTCCGAGCGAAACGATAAGATCTCCATTATAGGACACAATCGCCTTCACGCGTTCATAAAAACCGTCGTTCCACGAACCGTTCAGTCCATCACCAGCGATCGCTACGCTACCCCAATTCGTTCCGTTCCACTTCCACAGTTCCCCGTCGCTCGTACTCGCACCAAGACCAGCGTACAGTTCGCCTCGATACCATGAGAGTGCGGTCACTTCTTCATACACGCTATTCGCCCAACTCGAGTTCAGTGCATCGCCGCCGAGCTTCGTCCATCCTGATGTCCGGGTACAGGCCGCTCCGACATTGCAGGTCCATACCTCCGCATCGCCCGCGGATGATCCAAGTCCCATATAGATATTCGTCCCACGCGACGCCATGCTCCAGACCCCTTCGAACATGGTGTTGTTCCATGACTGCCCACCCGCTCCGGTCGCGTCGCCGCCAAGGAACGTCCACCCGATGGTCGTATTGCATGTCGACAGCAAATCACACGTCCAAAGTTCACCATCGCCGGCAGCACCCTGAAGACCGACGTACAGCACCGTCCCGACGACCATCATCGAGGGCACAGAGAGTTTCCCAGCGTTCGCCCACGACTGTCCACCGGCACCGGTTCCGCCTCCGCCGATTTGCGACCAAGTGGATCCATTCCACTTCCAGACCTGCGCATTACCGGCGGTGCTACCACCAAGGCCGACTATCAAGGTTCCGTTATACCCGGTCATGGATGTCACCGAACGGATCGTCGGGGTTGCCATGGACGGATGCCCGTACGCCCAGGAACCGTTTACGCCCTGCCCGCCGATTATCGTCCAATTCGTCCCGTCAAATTCCCAGACCTGGGCGTTACCATTCGACGTCGCGGCACCGGTATTGTATCCGGTCCCGGCATAGAGTTTCCCGCCGATAGTCGTAAGTGACTCGACGCTGTTCAGATTGAAAGCACCCCAGCTCTTATTGAGGTAGTTCCCGGCGATACGGGACCAGCCGGTCGTGGCATTACAAGTGCCGGATACATTACAGCTCCACATCTCGGCTCCCGACGTACCGACGCCCGAACTCGCCCCGACGAACAGTTGGTTGCCAATCTTCGCGAGGCTCGAAGCATAGAGAAACGAAGCGCCGGTCTGACTCCCCCACGATGCGGGAGGGATGCCGGTCCCATCACCACCAATCTGACTCCACACCGGGCTCCCGCCGTCGCAACCCGCGCATTTCCATACCTCCGCATCGCCGGCCGTATCGCCGAGTCCGGCATACACGGTCGTTCCATCGGCGAGGAGCGACCACACCCGCTCGTAGGTCGTGTTCGCCCAGCTCGAATTAATAGCGTCGCCACCGACGCGCGTCCAGCCGGTCGTCGGCGTACAGGAAGTGATCGTAGCACATCGCCACACTTCCGCATCACCAGCGCCGGAACCGAGGCCGACATAGACGGTCGATCCTGATGAGGTTATCGAGCGGACTTCCTCATAGGTCGTACTCGCCCACGACTGTGGCGAAACTCCGGTCCCATCTCCTCCGCGCTTCGTCCAGCCGGTCGTCACGTTGCACGTCCCAGCAAGATCACAGCTCCATACCTCCGAATCGATATTTGTGAGACCGAGACCGACAACAAGGAGGCGAGTGCTCGTGATATGAAGCGCGGACACTTCTTCGTAGACGTTCCCCCATGAATCATCTCCTGTTCCAGTACTGTCACCACCGATCTTCGTCCACGCCGGACTTCCGCCGTCGCAACCCGTGCATTTCCATACCTCCGCATCGCCGGCCGAAAGACTCAGTCCGGCATACACGGTCGTTCCGTCCGCGACCATGGTCGTCACCCGTTCGTACGCACCCGCCGTCGTCCAGGACGAATTCAGTCCGTCACCGCCGACCTGCGCCCAGCTGGTACCGTTCCATCGCCACACCTCCGCCTTCCCGGCAGGGTTGTTCCCGAGGCCGGCATAGAGATTGGTTCCATCGGAAACGAGTGAGGAGGCATCCTGATAGGTTCCATCCGCCCAGCTTGAATTGATGCCATCACCGCCGATCCTGCTCCACACCGGACTCGTCGCGCAGTCGGCACACTTCCACACCTCCGCATCGCCGAGCGCCGTCCCGTTGAGCGCCGTACTCACACTTCCGAGTGCGACATAGACATCACTCCCGACAGCCACTTGTCGCAAGATGAGGTTCTTGCTGTTCTGATCCCAGCTTCGATCGATTTCCCTTCCGTTCGTAGCGAGAAGATCCGCTCCGGCGACCTGCGACCAGGAGTTCGACGTCGACGGTGCCATCTCGAAGACCGCTTTCCCGGTCTCGTTGTCGAAATAAAGCTGATACGAACCCTTATCGACGACGCCCTGCCGGTTTCGGCTCGTCGCGTCCGTAAATCCGGTATCGAATTTCACCCACGATTCCAAGGTCATATCCCCGGTGATCGACGTCTCCGCGGTATCCGGCGCGGTCGCAGAGGATGTCGACCCGTTCATCGCAAGCCCGTTGTTGAGATTTCCTATCGAAAATGATCCGCTTGAAACGGTCGCATGGTTCGCGGCGGACGAACTGTCGTTCGCGGTTCCGCCGGAGGATTCGTCGAAATGATAGAGCGCCGCGGTGTCCACATCGGATACGTAATTCTTCACCGAAAGCCGCGCTTCGGTGTTCGTCGTGTCCACCATCACCCCGCTCGACGTCGCGTAATCGCCGGAAACGGAAAAGTTCCATGCATCGGAAAGATCCCAGGCGAAGATCTTCGGGATGGATCCGGAGAGGATGACATACGCCCCGAGTACTGTCCCGAGAGCGAGAAAAACCGCGCCGAAGGCGTTGAACTGCCATTTGGCGACGGCTATCTTCTTCGTGACGACCCTCCGGAAAATAGTCCCCTGTTTCCGCATGATTTTTGTTTTCCAAAAACAAACATCGGGAAATGAATCCCCGAATACCTCTCTCTAAAATATAGCACGGAAATCAGAAAAAAACCATATCACGAACACTCTCACATTATATTATGCTATTATGGGAATAAACCACACATCTATGAAAATCATACCATTCTTTTCAGTCGTCATCCTCGGCGCACTTATCAGCTGGGCAATGCTCTCCGATTCGAAAAAGCAGGATCCTGACGATGAAGGATTCAAACCATGCTCAGCACAATATCCGTTCCTGAGCGACGAACTCGACTGCGGGACGATCAACGAAAAAATAAAGCAAGTGGAAGGAATCGACGACGAGATCGAGGCCTACACCAACAAGGAGGAGGCAGCGGGAAACGCCGAGAGCATCTCCGTCTTCTTCCGCGACCTCGATACGCGACGATGGTTCGGTGTGAACGAAAACGCGAATTTCTACCCGGCAAGCCTCGCGAAGCTTCCCATCGCCATGATGATCTACAAGGCGGCCGAGATAAACAAGCAAACGCTCGACCTCGATCTTCCCATAACCGACAGTGACATCGCGCTCAACAAGGGGCAACATTACGTTCCTGAATCGTCCCTCGAAAACGGGAAATCATACCCCGTCCAGGAGCTTGTGAAGCGGATGCTCGTCTATTCGGACAACGCTCCAGTCAACCCGCTCCTCAACGCTTCGGCAACCCTGCAGGAACCAATCTTCTCGGATCTCGGAGTCTACACGATGCCAAACGGCGACGATCCCGGGCGATGGGACATCACCGCGAAGAATTATTCGAATCTTTTCCGTATCCTCTACAACGCGTCCTATCTCCGCCCGGAATATTCGAACACCATTCTCGGACAGCTCTCCGAATCCACTTTCAAAAAAGCACTCGCTGCCGGCGTACCGGACGACGTCCGCATAGCGCACAAGTTCGGAGAGACGTCCACGAAAGACGAATCGACCGGCAAGTCGTTCGTCATGCTGAACGACTGCGGCATCGTCTATGAGAAGGACTCTCCCTATATACTCTGCGTCATGACCCGCGGCGAAAAACACGAAGACCTCGAGCGAATCGTCAGGGAGATTTCCGAAAAAGTCTACCGGTTCGACCAGGAGACAGAATAATGGGTCTCCGCATCTACCCGAGAAAGGATTTGGCCGAGGGACATATTTCGGCGAGCACGCACTCCCCGCATCGGGGTTTCCGCGGGATGCAGACCGAGCGACCGTGCGTTATGAACAGCTCGTTCACGGACAGATAGTCCCTCGGCATGAAGACCGCGCCGAGTTCCTGCGACATCTTTTCCGCCGCGGTGACGGTTGTCAGTCCGAGTCGCGGCGCGACCCGGGAAACGTGCGTATCCACCGCAAGACCGACATGTTTTCCGAACGCCTTCGAGAGTACGATATAGGCGGTCTTGTTTGAGACTCCCGGAAGCGACAGGAGCCCTTCGAGCGTATCCGGAACATTCCCGCCGAATTTCTCGGAAAGGATCTTTCCGAGTCCTTTCAGATGTTTCGCCTTGTTCCGATAGAACCCCGTGGAGAATATTTCCCGCTCGAGCGTCGGGAGACTTGCCTTCGCGTAGTTTTCCGCGGTCTTGTATTTCTGAAACAGGATTTTCGTCACCTGATTCACCCGGACGTCCGTGCACTGCGCCGAAAGCACCGTACCGACGACCAACTCCAAAGGCGTTGACCATTCGACGAACGGTCCCGCCTCCGGATACGCCTTCCTAAGACGCTTCAGTATCTCACGCACGCGGTCTTTTTCGATCATATCGGTGCCGTAACGGATAGCACCGTAGTCTACACCGGAACCGGAAAAAAGTCCACCGGAAAGGGAAATACTACTTACCGATCGTCCGCAAGCGTTCTTCCGCCATCCCGCGGAAAAGCGAGACAAGCACGATCGTGGCACCAGCGATCAGCGCGAGCGCGAGCGTCGCATCTCCCATGATTTTCAGCATAGAAATCGTCCGGTCGGACCAAGGATCGATGAGCCCGAGTTTCGAGAGGTACCCGGGGATATAGAAGAAGCGGCTCACGAGCACGATGACCATGATGAGTCCCATGACGAACTTCACGACATGATCCTTCACATAAGTCGTCCCGATCGCTCCGAGCTGGATGCCGAAGAGCGACCCCGCCAGGATGATCATCGCGAGACGGATATCGACAACGCCCTCGAGCGCATAGAGGATCGTTCCGCCGAGACCCATCACGAACGCGATGACGAGTTCGGTCGCGGTCGCCGTAAGTGCCGGCACGCCCAGCAGATAAATCATCGCCGGCACGCCGATGAACCCACCGACCGCGATCGTCGCCGCGAGCATTCCCGTCGCGAACCCCAAAGGCGCGAGAAAGAGCACCGAAACCGGCACGCCGGTGCAGTCGAACCGCATCATCGTCCCCGGGATGTGAACGCTTCGGATCCACTCGGCGATCCGCGTCGGCTTGTGCGGCGGCAGTTCGCCATGCTTCCGATGCGCGAGATGCAGCTGCCACGCGTCGCGGAGCACATAGCCTCCCACGATCGCGAGCGTCACGACGAAGATCACGGAGACATAGAGATCCGTCCCCGTGTTCCCATAGCTCTCGCGGATACCGATCATCATATGCTTCCCCGCGATCATCCCGAACTCGGCGAACACGCCCATCACGATGCCGAGCTTCCAGTCCACCTGCCCGTACTTGTGCCGCTTGAGCGCTCCGACGAGCGCCTTCGGGAATTTGTGGCAGATATTCGAAGCGACCGCGACGACCCCGGGAACCCCGAGCGTCATCATGGCCGGCGTCATCACGAACGCGCCTCCCGACCCGATGAATCCGGACACGAGCCCGCCGACGAATCCGACAAGGAACAGTATCGTGACATTCGCGAGACCGAGATCGATGAATGAGACTTCCATAGAGGTAGCTTAGTGTTCCTTCTTTGCCTGGAACCCGAGAGAATCCCAGAAGTGGGACGTGAACTTCCCGTGCGCAAACGAGAATGCAAAGGCGACCGCGACCGGGACTCCCGCAAAGACCATCTCCCCGTTCCGGACCCGTTCCGACGCCCGCGTCAGATCATCCTCGAACATATAGAGCATCACGTACAACCCACCGCTTATGAAACCGAATACCGCAAGCTGCACGAGTGTCGACATCCTTTCCTTCGGCATACGAAAACAGGAACAGCTACTTCCTCCAAGAGCCTGTCCAAAATCTCACCGCATGAATAAACGATACACAAGCGCTTGTCGGCTGAAATCCTGAAATTTCGGCTGCAAACCATTCAAGTCTCGTCGGGTTACGATAGTAGCCCTTCTTAACTTTCATGGTTTTCGCACGAAATTTCAGGATTTGCAGCTCGACATGAGATATTGAACAGGCTCTGAGAAAGCCCGGCTCCGAAAGCTAATAATTTATACCTCCAAGAAGATTTTGCGAAGCAAGGGCGAGCACCGAAAAAAATCTCATCTCATCGACGATTCGGTTGTCCCACAAAACAGAGGGAAGCATACCACTCCCTCCGCGACCACGCAAGATGCGACGATGCAAACTCCATCCTACAATTAGAACTTACCAAAGAATTTCTGGAGTCGCAGTCACTCGGGATGGCTATTGAGCAGGTTCAGACGGATTTATCTGCTCTTCCGCCCAGGAATAATCGTAGTCATACCGATTCGGACGCTGGTAGGAGTAATGGATGTTCGGAATCTTCTCACTAATCTTCTTAAGGATCGCCTTCGCGCGATCGTTATCCTTCCCGCCGAGGAACGCGTACACATCCTCGTCAGTGAGAAAGCCTACCGTTTCCGGTTTCTCGTCCTTCTTCTTATCGATGAGCGCAGCAAAATCTGGCTCACTTGCGAGAACCTCCTGAATCAAGGTAGCAAAATTCTCCGTTTTTCTTGGAAGACGCCCCGATTGCACCTGATCATGCAACCCACCCATCCATTCAAGCACAATATTGAGATACGGCTCTCCGAGCTTGTAGAATTCCTCAACAGTCGCATTATGATAGTCTGAGTCTTCTACCTCACCGACGGATACGTCTCCGGTCGCCTCCTTCCGTTTCCGATATTCTCGAGCGAGATCACGGTCTTGGTCAAGCGTGAGATTATGAATCGCAAGATTCCAACTTCCTTTTCCATCGGTCAACTTATCGATTGTCCTTGTAAGAGAGCCTGACAAAACAATCGTTGAAAGCATATCCTCTTTCGTATGAATCTCGTTTCCATTAATGAAATCGAATGCCGCCTTAAGACCCTCCTCCGTCACTTCTCCTTGCTCGTTTCTCTTCTCAAGATGTGATGCGACGGATCGTGCCGCATCAAGAATTTGCTCATCCGTACAGTTTCGTTCATATCCTGCATGGGTATTCGCCTCCTGGCTTCCTTGCACTCCAGTGTCAAACGTATCCATCCCGGCCTCATGCAGTAAGTTAATTTTTCGTTGTGAGGCGGTATTTGGAGAACACTGGCAATAAAATGGAAGCCCGACTTCTTCCTTGTAGAGCCTGCAAAACTCTTCAATTTTCTGCTCACTCCGTGCCGTGAAATCGTTGTCGTTAAAGAGAACATACTCCGTTTTCGGATTTTCCTTCAGGTAGTTCTTGACCAAATCAATGGCTTTCCTCGCATCAAGAAACTTGAATTTCGGTATGTTATTTTTGGCTCCTGCCAAGACTTCGGATTCTCCTGTGAATTCAAGAGGATTCTTGGAGAACCGCATCACCTGAGCTGCCATCGCTTGTTGCTGTTTCGGAATCGAGCAGAATTCACAATCATTCGGACAACCTTCGCTTATAATAAGCACCGCCGTATGCTCATGTGGAACCTGATGATGTTCAACTGGAATAGCACCGCCCGATTTCTCCTCATTCACCAAGTGTCCCTCATATATCCGATTCGTATTTTCATGCCGTTCATCGGGAAGAGGTTGATCAGCAAACGTGATTCGCAGGTTCGGCGGCGGCGTCTGTACGAATTGTGGCTTCCCATCCTCGTCTACGCCGGTTTTTAGCATAAGCCCGGGAATGGTTTTCGGATCCCCACTAATACAAGCGTCCACGATATCCGGGAAATTCCATCCCTTCGAATAACAGACAATGTCGATTCCTTCGATGCCGATACATCTTTCGGAATGTTCGATTGCAAACGGTCCACCGGCGATAATCTTCGTGCCGATTTTCTTTATTTCCTCATTTTCAGCAATATCCCGAATAAGATCAGACAACCGCTCGACGCCGAAATCTATCATAGTGATGCCGAGCACGACCGGTTTCTTATCGACAAGAAAATCGATAATTTCCTGACGAAGTTCGGCTGGGTACCCACCGTCCTTGTGCTCGTATACCCCGGCCTTCGTGCCAAGGTTCAGAATGTCGACTTCATATTCATCATTCGCATATTCCCTGATGAGACCGGAGAGATGGCGAAGTGGCCGCTCCATCTGCGTCCCAGTCATAAGTACGACCGACTTCTTACCGCGCTCCGCGACGTTTTCGTCACCTTCGTCATGAGCTTGCGGCATGGCTCCCATCATTTCTGACATAACTTTTCATTTTTCGGACATCCCTCAATTGCCCGGACTGATTATGAAATCACGGACGAAGCTACTTATAGTCGAACCACGGAAGTGCGTCGACCTTCCCTCTCTGATACGGCCAAATATAGAGCGTTGGCAATTCCGGAAAAACCTCCTGCAATTTGTCATCGGAAAATGAGACGTGCACGGATTGCACGAACCGTTTCTCAATGGTCGTATTTTCGAGTTTTCGCGCGGCATAATACCGCCTCGCCGCAACAAGCGCATCCTCATGTCTTCGCTTGGCGGCACTTTTCTCAAGAAACGGGCTCACTCGAAGCGCCGACCATTTTTCCTGGTCGATCGCATCCGCGTATGCAACGACTTTCTCCATCGTAAGCCCTGCTTCCTTCCAGAGATTGGAGAGACGAACCGTGTCGAACCCCATCTTCTTCATCTCTTCATCGATACGACCGAGGTATGTCTCGTATTTTTCCCGTGCATACCCATTAAGCGCTCCGTGCTCATCGGAAAGCACGAATGTCATGGTAGACGACACACCCTGCTCCTTGAGCGCGTTTTGGATTTCTTGAACCCTCCGAAGAAGCACATGATCCGACTCCGTCAGACCCTCCTTGTCGGAAGCACCCCAAAACGACATGAGCGACAAGGGCATATCCACATCCAGAGACTTCCGAATCAGGGCTGCCATCGCGTCCTCACGGTACGGAATCTCGCGACTCACATTACGCTTCGCAAGCGCTGCGATAACCTTACCTGCCTTCGTCTGTGCCACGAAGCTCGGATGCGTGGCATCAAGCAAGCTCGGATGCACGGCTCTCCATGCGGCTTCCGCATGATCAATCTCTCCGTCCCCGATATCATCGAGTTTCTTGTGCCAATACTGCTTCATCGAGAAGAGGAATGATTCCGCATCAGAGACATCAGGGAAAAGCGATTCGAAAAGTATCCGACTCTCTTCCGGAAAATTCCCGAGAAATACCATGCCCTCCTTCACAGCAGCCTTAAACATGTCGATCGCCGGTGCGAACGAAGGGTCAAGGTTGTCGGACACGGTCAGCCCCGTGAAAAGATACGGTCCGAACTCGTCGGTGAGTGATAAAAGAATTTTCCCGCCGACACCCTCAAGAACATACGCGAAATCGAGTGACACGAAGGCAATGTCGATATCGCGGCGTTTGAGGGCATTCACGATATCCTTGTGACTGAACGGCTTGATCTCGACATCGGGAAGATACGTTCGGGCGAGCGTGTTGACAGTCGAGAATTCCTGATACGACCCGACCCGATATTTCTTGAAATCATCCTTCGACGCAATCGCGATTGATGGATTGATACTCACTGCGCCAACCGGGACATGGTTCACGAGCGATCCGAATATCTTCCCTTTTGTCGCGAACGCATTGGAGAACGAGAAGACCGGATCGGATATCCCGATTTGCGCAGACCCCGAAAAAAGCGAATTGTACGTCAAATCATCACCGCCCGTCGACATGAAACTCACGTCAAGATTCCGCTTTGAAAAAAGTCCGAGTTTTTCCGCAAGATACACCGGAAAATAAAGCGGCATCCGATCGAATTCGGCGGCCACGATACGAGTCGTCCCTTTGTCGGTATCGATCTGACTGAGCGTTTCCTTAGTGACGATTCGTTTCTGGTGATCTACCAGTTTATCGTACGAGAAATTCTTATACATCGCATAGTAGACCTCCTCCTCATGTGTCACGAAGCCGATCCTCTTCTTCTCCTCATCGGGAATCGTCAGCTCCCCAAACGACGATGCGAGCACCTCCTTCGCGACATCGCCATCCTGCGTGCGGAAATTGAACCCGACATTCATCCCTGCGCCATTGGAAAACGGCACTTTGTACCGGTTGGCGATATAATCGGGAAGGAATTTCGCCGCGACGGAACGGAGGATGTATTTCGTCGTCACATTATGCTCCTCATCCCGATTCACCTTGAGCGACCCACCGATGGTCATCGCGTAATTGACAACCTTCGTATCGAAAAACGGTGCCCGTACCTCGAGCGTATGCTTCATACTGAGCCGATCAAGACGAACATTATGGCTCCGGGCGAGACTCTTTGTGATGAGTTCGCAGCCCTTGTTGATGTCTCCGCTCGCAAGCCGGACAAACTCATTATATCCGCCGAATATCTCGTCACTCGCGTCTCCGACAAGCGCGATTCGATACCCGTCGCGAACAATCGCTCGGGAAAGAATATCAAGAGAAAATGACTGACGGATGACCTGCGCCTCATAGAGTTCGAGGTGGTAGAGAATCTGTTCGATTTCCTCCGCATAGTCCACATCCGGATAGACCACCTTGAATTTATATTTGTAGTCCGCGCACAGCCTCATGGCCGCTTCGTAATCAGGCGACCCCGGTCTTCCAAGGATATATCCCGTCACGTCTGGATGTAACCGATTTGCGATTTCCATCACGAGACTGCTGTCGACACCGCCCGAAAGAAGCACGGCGACGGGGAGATCCGTATCCACCCGCTTCCGCACCGCATCGACGACGAGATCCGTAAGCATTCTCACCGCATCCTGTTTTACGACAACTTCGTCGCTCGTCTGTATCTCATAATACCGTTTCAGATCGCCGTTCTTCATGAAATGCCCAGCGGGAAAATCAAATACCTCCTGCACGAAATCAAATTGGACCAGCTGCTTCAACTCCGACGCGAAGTGATAACTTCCATCACGCGCATCAATCGCATAGAAAAGCGGCTTCACACCGAACCGGTCTCGAGCCGCGTAAAAATCCTTCGTCTTAGTATCGAAAACAACGAATGCATACATCTCCGAATCAAGATGGTCGACCATTGATTCGCCGTATTCCTCATAGAGATGCACGAGTACTTCGGTATCGGATTCGCCCCGGAATACATGGCCCTTTCCAATGAGCGATGTTCGAATTTCCTTGTAATTGAAAATCTCACCATTAAGCACCGCGAAAACCGTCTCGTCCTCGTTTGCGACCGGCTGTTGTCCCGACGATCGCCCAACAATCGGAAGACGATTCGTCCCCATCGCTGCATCATCAAAAATTCGATATTCGAAGTTCGAGCTTCCGCGATGAATAATCTTCGAGAGTGACTGCTTAAGTATGTTCTCTCGATCCCCTGCTTTACTTATGATTGCGCTGATTCCACACATACGGTACTCGTGTAAAGGTTAACTCATATCTATCTGTAAAATTGTATCACAGTTCAGTAAAACGAAAAACGCCTATTCAAGGCGTTTTTTCTCTCGGTGGACCGTACAGGATTCGAACCTGCGACCCCCGCGTTGCAAACGCGGTGCTCTACCAACTGAGCTAACGGCCCGAAATCAGATAACAAAGAACAAATAACAGTTAACAACAATTCTAGCGAAAACGCGTTATTTTGTCCATTGCTTCCGGACGGGATTCTTCTTCCGCCAAGACAGGATCAGAATGACATCGTATATTATTATCGTGTATCATGCATCTTATATCATCCATCATATTCCTCCCATGATTCCCGATTCCATCTATTGGCACTGCTTCCGGAAACTTCCCGGATTCGGACAGGCGCGGATCCTCTCCGTCATGGATTGTTTCGAATCGGGCGAAGCGGCATGGAAAGCGCCTCTGTCCGCATTCACCGATGCGAACCTCTCCAAGGACGCGCGCGAAACTCTCGTGGATGGTCGCTCCTCCATCGACCCGGAATACGAAGCCAGACTTCTCGAACAGGAAAATATCAGGGTCCTCCTCGGGAACGGTCCGGACTTTCCGCCGCTTCTCCGCGAACTCGACGCACCCTTCGCGCTCCTCTACGCGAAAGGGAATTTTTCGCAGTGGCACAAGCCCTGCATATCGGTCGTCGGCTCGCGCCGCCACACCGCCTACGGCACGCAGGCGACAGAACGGATTGCGATGGAACTGACGCGCGCCGGATTCGTCGTCGTGTCCGGGCTCGCCTACGGCATCGATTCCGTCGCCCACGAAGCGACAATCCACTCCGGAGGCACGACGATCGCCGTCTTGGGCGACAGTCTCGACGACGCTTCCATCCACCCCAAAGATCACCTCCCGCTCGCACGTCGGATACAGGAACAGGGCGCGCTCCTTTCCGAATACCCGCCCGTGACACCCGCACGGCCGGAAACGTTCCCCGCGCGGAACCGGATCGTCGCCGGTATCTCGCAGGGAACCATCGTCATCGAGGCGGCGGAGCGGAGCGGGTCACTCATCACCGCGCAGCTCGCGCTCGAAGCGAACCGCGAAGTGTTCGCCGTTCCCGGTCCCATCTTCTCTCCCGCATCCTCCGGAACGAACCGGCTCATCAAGGAAGGCGCGAAGATCGTCCGAAACATCGGCGACATCCTCGAGGAGATTCCGGTCGTGGCGGAACCGGCAAAGACCGCAACGGAAGGAGCGAAAGAAACACATCAAGGTCTTTCCGAAGAGGAGGAAAAAATCCTTTCCATTCTCTCTCACGAGGGACTGGCGGTTGACGAAATCATCAAATCATCGCATCTTGGAACAGGCGCCGTTTCCGGCACGCTCACGATGCTCGAACTCCGCGGACTCGCGAAGGACATCGGAGGAAGCCATTATATTCGATTGTAGATTGATGATTTCAGATTTCAGATTTTGAATTTCAATCCACAATCTGCAATCAAAAATCTAAAATTATGAAACTCCTCATCGTCGAATCCCCCTCGAAGGCGAAGACCATCAACAAGTATCTCGGTCCGGGATACAAGGTCGTCGCCTCCGTCGGTCACGTCCGTGACCTTCCGAAGTCCAACAAGAACGCTATCGACATCGAAAGCGGATTCGTGCCGCGTTACGAGGTGAGCCCGGGAAAAGAGCGGATAATAAGCGAGATTTCCCGACTCGCCGCGAAAGCGGACGAGATCCTGCTTGCGACCGACCCCGACCGTGAAGGCGAGGCGATCGCCTGGCACGTCAAAGAGGCCTGTGGGATGAAGAAACCGAAACGCGTCCTCTTCTATGAGATCACGAAACGCGGTGTCGAGGAGGCGATCAAAAATCCGCGCACGATCGACGAGAACCTGCGGGCCGCACAGGAGGCGCGGCGCGTCCTCGACCGGCTCGTCGGCTACGACCTCTCCGGACTCATCTGGAAAAAAGTCCGGTACGGACTCTCGGCCGGTCGCGTCCAGTCCCCCGCTCTCCATATCGTCGCAGTCCGCGAGCGTGAGATAACCGCGTTCGTACCCGAAATCTATACCGTGCTCTCCGCTACGTGCAGTACGAAGCGATCCGAATCGATAACGTTCGTCCACACGACGAAACCGCGTCCACAATCGGAACGCAAAGCGATATCGACGGAGACCGAGACGATCCTCAAGCTCGCGCGGGAGAAGGGCTGGGAGGTGACCGAGGTGAAAGAAACCGAAGCACTCCGGAATCCGTCACCCCCTTTCACGACGTCGACCCTGCAACAGTCAGCCTCCTCACGTCTCGGCATGTCACCCTCACGTACCATGCGCGTCGCGCAGAAGCTCTACGAACAAGGACACATCACCTACATGCGCACCGACTCCGTCACGCTTTCCAAAGAAGCGATAGGCGCGATCGCGAATGTCGTGAAATCATCCTTCGGCGAACAGCATCTCCAAATCCGGCAATTCAAGACGAAATCCAAGAACGCCCAGGAGGCGCATGAGGCGATCCGACCGACAAGCTTCGACATGACGCCGAGACTCACGGACGAGGAGCGCAGACTCTACACGCTCATCCGCACCCGCGCGATCGCCTCGCAGATGAAACCGGCGGAACTGCTCAAGACGAAAATCGTCGCGAACACGACGGATCGCGCGCTCCCCGACTTCTCCGCAACCGGCTCGCGCCTCATCTTCGACGGGTGGCTCAGGCTCGATACGGCCGCGCGCGGCGACGATGTCGAGCTTCCGAAAGTCACGGTCGGCGAAGCGCTGAAACTCGAAGAAATCGGCTCGGAAGAAAAGGAGACCGAACCGCCGAAGCGGTACTCCGAGGCAGGGCTCGTGAAGGAGCTCGAGAAGCGCGGCATCGGTCGGCCGTCCACATACGCTTCGATCATCAAGACCATCATCGACCGCGAGTACGTCGAAAAAGAGGGGCGATCCCTCAAGGCGACGGAGATCGGCGACGTCGTCGATTCCTTCCTCTCCGAACATTTCCCGGACGTCGTCTCCGATACCCTGACCGCGGACATGGAAAACAAGCTTGACGAGATCGCCGAAGGTACCAGGGGCTATACGAAAACACTCCGTGATTTCTACACGCCATTCTCGAAGGAAGTGAAAGCGAAAGACAAATCGACCGACAAGGCGACGAACCTGGGCGTCGCGGACGCGGTGCACCAGTGTCCAAAATGCGGGACATCCATGGTCATCAAGCTCGGCCGCTCGGGGAAATTCCTCTCCTGCTCGAAATACCCCGAATGCGACGGCGCGCTCGGCATCGACGGCAAGGAAATCGAAGGACCAAAACCGACCGGCGAAAAATGCCCGAAGTGCGAAAGCGACCTCGTCGAACGGATCGGTAAGTATGGAAAATTCGTCTCCTGCAGCAACTATCCGAAGTGCAAACACATCAAAAAGGACGACCCGTCCAACCCGATGAACGGCACCGGCGTGAAATGCCCTGCCTGCGGCATCGGAGAGATGACCGAGAAGCGTGGCCGATTCGGTGTCTTCTATGCCTGTTCGAATTATCCGAAATGCAGGAACGCCATCAAGGCGAGGCCGACCGGAAAGATCTGCGACCTCTGCGGATCACTTATGATGGAGGGAACGAAGACCATCCCGGACCGCTGCTCGAAAAAGGAATGCCCGAATCACAACCCTCACAAGAAGACGAATTGAGAATCCCGAATGACGAATCAAAAAACCGCCTTTCGGCGGTTTTTCAATCTGCAATCTGCAATCTGAATTCCTCCTACGCCATCCGGACCATGACGAGATTCGTGCCACCGCGCTTGCCGAACGGCACACCGGCGGAAACGACGAACCGATCCCCTTTTTTCGCGAGTTTCTCCCTGACGAGCAGCGCCTTGGTCCGCTCCATCACCTCGCTCGTATGTTTGAACGGATCCACCTGGAACCCATAACAACCGTATGAGAGACACATGCGGCGCACGACGTGTTCCCACGGCGTGAAGACCGCTACCGGCTGCATCGGGCGATACCGCGCGACCGCGCGGGCGGTGAAGCCGGACTCCGTCAGCGCCGCGATCACGACCGCGCCGACTTCACGCGCGACCGTCACGGCGGCTTCGCTTACCGATTCCGCCACGCAGTCGAGTCCGAGTTCGTCCCCGTCGACGAGCGGCCTCCGATACGGCTCCGTCTCGACCGACATCGCCACCCGCGTCATCGTCGCGACCGCCTCAACCGGGAATTCGCCGAGAGTGGTCTCTTCGGAGAGCATCACTGCGTCCGCCCCGTCGAGGATGGCGTTCGCGATGTCGTTCACTTCCGCGCGTGTCGGCACCGGGGCGTGGATCATGGATTCGAGCATCTGGGTCGCGACGATTGCCGGCTTTCCGAGTTCGCGGGCCATATGAACGATCCGCTTCTGAAGGAGCGGGACACGCTCCATCGGCACCTCGACCGCGAGATCCCCGCGCGCGACCATGACGCCGTCCGCCGCCTTCAGGATCTCGTCGAGATTCTCGATGGCCTGTTCGGTCTCGATCTTCGCGATGATCTGCGCCCTGCATTTCTTCCTGTCCAGGATAGCACGGAGTTCATGCACATCCTCCGCCCGTCGGACGAACGAGAGCGCGAAAAAATCGACACCCTCCTTCACACCGAATTCGAGATCTTTCCGATCCTTGGCGGTGAGCGAGCTTATCTTGAGTTCCGTTCCCGGAAGATTCACGCCGCGGCGTCCCTTGGTCTCCCCGCCCACGACGATGCGGCAGCGGATATCATCGCCTTTCACCGAGAGCACCTCGAGCTTCTTCTTACCATCATCGAGCAGAATGAATTTTCCCGGCTTGATCTCTTTCGGAAGTGCGGGATAGTTGACGAAGACGCGGTGCTCGTCCCCGACACACTTCTTCGTCGTGAGTACGAACTCGTCCCCCGCCTTGAGCGACACGCGATCCTGATAGAAATCCCCGATACGGATCTTCGGTCCGGAAAGGTCCTGCAGCACCGCGACCGGAGTCCGCAGCTTCTTCGAAACCGACCGGATCACGGAAAGCGAACCGAGGTGCTCCTCATGGTCGCCGTGTGAAAAATTGAGCCGCGCGACGTTGAGCCCCGCCTCGACCATCTTCCGAAACACCGGCTCCTTTCTCGACACCGGGCCAATCGTCGCGACGATCTTCGTTTTCTTCATCGTTTTCATACGCATCGTTTACGAGGGATTTATCCATCCGCACATTCGCCTATGGTACGCCGATACGGGGAATAAATCAAGAGCAGTGACGTCGAGCACCTTGCCGGATTCGTCACACGCTCCTATAGTGTGAGTAAACGGATAAGGCTCCTATGCCGGGCATGTTGACCCTCGACGACATCTTCAAGGCCTCCCGCCGGCCGTTCTCCTCGGACGAACGGAAATTCGTCGCGGACGCGCTCGCGTTCGCCGCGACCGCGCATGAGGGCCAGTTCCGGAAATCCGGCGAGCCCTATATCACCCATGCGCTTGCCGTCACGAAGATACTCGCCGAAATCGGCATGGACAAGGAAACGCTCGCTGCGGGACTCCTCCACGACGTTCCCGAGGACACGGAACGCACACTCGCCGAAGTCGAACAGAAATTCGGCAAGGACGTTTCCTCTCTCGTCGACGGCATCACGAAACTCGGCAAGATCAAGCTCCGCGGGTCGCGGGAGGAATATTTCCTCGAAAATCTCCGCAAAATGTTCCTCGCTATGGCGGAGGACATCCGCGTCGTCATCATCAAGCTCGCCGATCGGCTCCACAACATGCGCACGCTCGACGCGCTTCCCCCGGAGAAGCGCGAACGCATCGCGCGCGAGACGATGGAGATTTACGCTCCCATAGCGAACCGTCTCGGCATCGGCGAAATCAAGGGCGAACTCGAAGATCTCGCGTTCCGTCATCTGGAACCGGAACATCACGAGGAAGCGAGGAAGATAGAAGAAACCTATGTCCGGGAAGGAAAATCCTATCTCGACCGCGTCATCGAGATCCTCCGCAAGGAACTCGCGCAGGACGGCGTGAAGATCGTCGCGGTCTCCGGACGGACGAAACATCTCTATCGCCTCTACCAGAAACTCCGGAAACATGATATGGAAATCGGCCGCATCTACGACCTCATCGCCGTGCGGATCATCGTTCCCGAGATCGTCGACTGCTACGAGACGCTCGGCACCATCCACAAGCGGTACCGCCCTCTCGTCGGTCGCATCAAGGACTACATCTCCCTCCCAAAACCGAACGGATACCAGTCGCTCCACACCACCATCTTCGGTCCCGAAGGACGCATCGTCGAGGTGCAGATCCGCACGCAGAAGATGCACGACGAGGCGGAGTTCGGCATCGCCGCCCATTGGATCTACACCGAGAAGGAACGCGGCGGATGGCGCTCGCTCCTCTTCGGAAAGAAAGCGACCGGCGAAAAACCGAGGGAGCTCGCCTGGGTTCGGCAGCTTCAGGAGTGGCAAAGCGAAATCGGCAAGGACAACGACGAGTTCTGGCAGGGGCTCAGGATCGAGTTCTTCAAGAACCATATCTTCGCCTTCACCCCGAAAGGCGATATCATCCAGCTCCCGGAAGAATCGACGCCGATCGACTTCGCTTACGCCATCCATTCCGAAATCGGCAACCATGCCGTCGGCGCGAAGGCGGACGGGAAAATAGTCCCTCTCGACTCGACGATAGCGAACGGACAGGTCATCGAGATCCTCACGTCGAAAGACCGGAAACACCCGGGGACGGACTGGCTCCGCACCGTGAAGACGTCCTCTGCGAAATCCCATATCCGCCGCGCCATCCGCGAAGAGGAACAGGGTCGCCACAAGAAATAGCTTTTGGACATTGAATGTCCAAAAGTGAAAACGTCAGTCGATAAGATCGAGCTTCCGGAGACGGGATCGGATACTCCCCGGCTGACGACCGAACCGGTCACAGAGCTCACTAGTCGTGGCTCCCTCCTCGTGCATCGCCGCCAGGATCCGGTCGTCGTCGTCCGTCCACGGAGCATACGCCTTGGGGTGTTTCTCCCGCAGTTTCGCGATCGGGCTTTCTCCGGCCTTTTCCCTACCATCACCGGAACCTCTTTTTCGTTTCGTTCCCGATTTTTTCTTTTTCTCGGATCGTTTCCCGCCCGTCACGACGAGAAAGTTCTCCCGTTGTTCCGACCGCTCTTCGGCGGACATCCTCGAAAACGCCTCCGAAGCGGCATCCGACAGCGTGTGGAACAACCGGTCCTGTTCCGCGACGACCGGGTGCACGAGGAACGCCTTCTCGTTTATCCCGAGAAGATGTATCCCCGACAACCGCCGCACGCGGGAGAGCGCGACATATCCCTGCCCAAATTCGAATGTCTGCGAGAGATCCATCACAGCCGAATCGAGACTCACGCCCTGGCTCTTATGGATCGTCATCGCCCACGCGAGACGAAGCGGCAGCTGCGAGATCTTCGCGAGTACCTCGTCCCCCTCGTCAATCGTCCATTCGGCCGGCTCCACCGTCACGCGCTCGCCGTCGCGCGTCCGCACGACCGGATATTTCCTGGCCGCCTCGAATCCCGTCACCGTCCCGAGCGTCCCGTTCACGTACCCTTCCCCCGGATTGTTTTTCGTGAACATGACGGTCGCCCCCTCCTTGAGATCGAGCCGCTCCGGCGAGAGACACCCGCGCTTGAGCGTCTCGACGAGATTGTCCGGCCCGCGCGACGACATGACGAACGAGTACGTCTTCCCGGGAAGTTTCCGCAGCTCCGCTCCGTTGATCGAATCGACGTTCGCGTTGTGCGAGAAGAGCCTCGTCATATCCTCTTCCGGCAGGCTTTCCGCGGTTGAAAGCCGCGATTCGATATGCAGACGGTGCGTCTCGGAAAAAGTTCCCCCACGAATCGCGGAAAGGATATCAAGAAAGAGGTCGTCCTCCTGTCGGTGCTGTTCGGTGAGATAACAGATCATGGGAGCCAGAGCGTCCCACGCGGACGACTGGAACGCGAACTGCGCCGTATCTCCGCCGACCGATACCGGTGGAAGCTGGAAGAAATCACCGACGAGCACGACCTGGAGCCCGCCCCACGGCAGTCCCGATTTCCTTGCCTTCCGGCAGACCCGCTCGACGAGCGAGAGGATCCGCCCGTCGAGCATGGATATCTCGTCGATGATGAGCACGCTCGCCTTCCGGATCCGCTTCGAGACATACCGGCTCTCGGCGATGCGTCGCACCTCGTCGTCGGTCAGCTCCGAATGGATGCCGATACCGCTCCAGGAGTGGATCGTCATCCCGCGGATATGCGTCGCGGCGATCCCGGTCGACGCGGTCACGGCGAAACCGACCTCGTGCTCGCGGAGATACGCGGCATAGGCGTTCACGACGTGCGTCTTCCCGGATCCGGCCTCTCCGGTGAGGAATACGTGCACGCCGGTTTTCAGGATATCGAGCGCTTCGGATTGGGTCATAGGAATCTTTCCATGATACCACGGAATCTTCCCGGCATTCACTTCCGTCTGCTATACTGGAAACGTATCCGTAACGGGAAATATATTATGGAACAGTTCAATCTCGACTTCGGGCCGGAACAGGAAAAGCCAGGGAAGCCCGCAACACCGGATCCGGAAACGCTTCCGGATGACGAACTCGCCGCCCTCTACAAGGAAACGATCGGGATCGATCCGATCATCCGGACATTCGACCGGAAAACGATGCTCCAGGGCCTCGCCGCCGGCCGCGACGCCGAAACCGACCGGATCCGGGAACTGGACAAGGCGGCCGACATCGAAGAGCTCGCCAAGCCATACCGCCGATAGGCGGCCATGGGGAGTTACGTACCCTGTTACGTAACCCGTGACACCTGCGACCAGAACGTCTCGAAAAGCGGCGAGAGGCGGTTCATGTTCCCGAGGAGCAGGAACGATATCGCGCCATATACGACCACGTTCGAAAATGTCGAGGAAGAGAACACCTTGAGCGCGCTTCCGAGCGCCTTGTTCGGGATGAACGGGATTCCGTGGAAATTGACCGCCGCCCAGACCTCATCGAGTACGAGGTGGACGAGGTACCCCGATGTCATGGCGACTCCGAGAAGAAACGCCTCCGGATCGGAAAACGAGAACCGTGACGCGACGAAAAACGTCACGAGCCCGGACAGGAGCGCCGCCGGAATCGAATGCGCCATACCGCGATGTTTCGTAAACCGCTTGAAAACATACCCGACGACGACCCAGACGAAAATCGACGCCCCGAGCGCCGTGACGATATTCCCCTGCCAATCGGACGGGGTTTTTTCGTATGAAGACATGAAAATGAGCGCGCACGAAACCAAGGAAAATGAGCCGAAAGCAACATGAAACGGTATACCGGAATCACTATCCATGTCCGGCAGTATCGATCCGAGCACCAGTGCGACAACCGCAGCCAGGATCGTTCCGGGGGCATCGACGATCGAAAGCGCGGAAAGGACGATCGCACCGACTATGCCTGCCGCGATACCGAAAGAAATATGAGTTCTGAAACTCGCCATATGAGAAAAAATACGCGTTACCATCCGATACCTTCTACCGCTGACCGCCGCATATCTCTTCCGACCACAACCCGCGCCGTGCCTCCCGCGCGCTCCGTTCCGCTTCCTCGAACTCCGCCTGGTACCGATACGGGGCGCCGTACGTATATTCGTACGCATACCCCTCCTCGATCATTTTCCGATTGAAATTCGTCCCGTCCGGAAGCAGGACATATCGCAGGAGCCGCCCATACTTGTCACGATCACCCTGCGTCGGGTCGCTCTCGAGCAGGACGCGCGAACCGGAAAGGATTTCCTTCGCCCTCTCCGAAGCCTCCCTGCCGAAACACTCGACCGGACGGCGCGGGTCGACCGTTTCCGGCGTGTTGATCCCGATAAGCCGGAGCGTCTCTCCCTGTCCATCCATAAGAACCCGGATCGTGTCCCCATCGGTCACCTTCACGATCGGATACCCGGAAACGTCCTCTTCGACGGGCACCGGATCGAGCGCGATTTCAAGAAACTTGTCACGCGTCGGTCGGTCGGCGCCGAACAAAACCGCGAAAAGGACGACCAGAAACACGATCGCCTTTTTCGACACCGCTTTCGTTTCCGGTCGGATGCTCACAGCTTCTCGAGTTCCTTCAGGTCCTTATCGGGAAGATAGAGGATCGCGAGTCCGACGACGATACCGCCGATCGCGGTCCACAGGATATTCCCGCCAAGCATATTGGCATCGATCCAATCGAGGATATGCCATATCCCCCGCCAGATGACGACCAATCCCACGGCGATGCCGAAATTCTTCGCGAAATACTGGATCAAAGATCGTTGCATGTGTTTCATAGGCATTTTTTTCAGGAAAAATATGGAATTATTTTGACGCTCCGGAAAAATATCTACTCCACCTGCGGATTCTCGCTCTCCACGAGAACGGTCTCCGTCTCGGCGGCATATCCGGCATAGTAGCTGATGGACGCCTTCGCCTTGGCGGCCGTTATCCATTTCCCGACTTCGACATTGAATTTCTGACCCTTGAGCTGTTCGCGGATCTGGTCGTTGAACTCCTCTTCGCTCAGCCCGGCAGGAGCGGCGCCTCCGCCCTGTTCCACATACCGTGCCACGTCCTCATCGGTCACATCGATCTTGTCCCCGAGGATCTTCTCCAGCTGCTTCTGCAACAGCAGCTGCTCCCGGAGATCCTCCTCCGTCATCTCCTGCTGATCCAAAGCCTCTTTGAGCGTCCCTCCCTGTTTTATCACCGAATCCTCGATTTTCTTCACCTCCGCATCCATATCCGCCGGAAAAATGACGATCTTCTTCCGAGCCACCTCCGCATCGACGAGCTTCTTCGTGATGAGCCGATCGAGAGCCTGAGATCCGGCCTGCTTTTCGAGCTCACGGATGACGCTCAAGCGGCTGATCGGTGTCCCGTCCACTACCGCCGAGATGAACACTCCCTTGTATTGATACGCCGCGCCGAGTACCGCAAGGAGAGCCGCCGCGATCATCGCCGGCTTCCGATATTTTTTCAGATCGATTTTTTTCTTCCTTCTTTTCACCGTCTTTTCGCCCACCGGCTCCGGTTCCGAAGCGACCGCCGGCTTCTTCGCATCGCTTTTCTCAACCGGCTTCGATTCCTTCGTTTCTTTCGGCGCCACGGACGACTCACTCTTTTCCATAGGAAATACATTTCGGATTACGTCTTGGAAGGATACCAAAAAATCACGCGTCCGTCCAAAGTTTCCGTTCTCCGAAAGGAGATACGTACCCAGTCGTATAGTTCATTCCTCCGTCCGGAGCTCATCGATGAGACGGAGGAGTCGCCTCGGATCCGCGACAAGGTCGATCAGGATATGGCGGTCGAGTGCGCCGTACTCCACGAGCATCTGCCGTTCCGCGTCGAAGAGATGGTCGTCGAGCCAGAAGAACGGCCCGGAGAAATCTATCGCCTCCGTTTTCAGCGTATCCCACGAGGTCGCCTTGATCTTCCTGAGGTGCGGTATCGCCTCTCCCGGAAGCTTGCCGACGAGGTAGAGGAAGACCGCCTTCGCGTCGCCCTGACAGTGCGTCGAGAGCCAATAGCAATCAAAGTGCTCCGTCGCGAACACAAGAAACTCCGCGATTCCTTCCGCGGGCACTCCCCTCCGTATCAGCGTCCCGTCGATATCGAGATAGAGCTTGGTCATGAGCGCGGTACCTCCTTCTTCGGATTGAGATAAAAATCCAGCGTGTAGATCCAGTTCTCGTCATCCTCTCCTTTCTGTTCCCGCGCCATGATCTTCTGATTGAGCAACCAGGCGAGATAATCCTTGTCCGTCGCCGCGACCTTCTTCACGTCCTCGCCGTTGTACTTCCCGAAATTGAATTTCCGGATGAGGATAGGTCGCGCGGACACGGCGATCATCTCCCGCAGTACCGCTTCCTCGTCACCATGCATCGAAAGCATCTTCCCGAAATGGAAATCGAAGAGCGCGCGGAGCACCCGCACATCACCGAGCGCGTCGTGCGCCGAAGCATCCGCGATGTCGAAATCATGATAGTACCGCAGATACTGCAGGTTGTATCTCGGAATCTCCCCGTTCACGTCCAGATGGTGAGCAAGTTTGAACGTGTCGATCATTTCGCCGACTCCGATCCCCTCGCGCGAAAGCATGTCCGCATCGAACCGGGCGTTGTGCGCGACGAGCACGGCACCCGCCGAAAATATCCGCCGGAGCTCCGCGGCCATCTCCGAACCCGCAAACGGCGCGCACCCGGCGACCATCCTGTTCGTGATGTTCGTCACGACCATCGCATCGATGCCGATCGGTACCGGCGGCTTGAAGAGCGACTCGGACTCACGTCCGTCGAACGCGTACGCCACCTGGCAGAGCCGGTCCTCCGACCCCGTCCCCGTCGTCTCCGTATCGAGAAATATAAGGTTACCTCTGTCCATATGTTTCGGTTCAGCAGTTCCGCCGAGCGCGCATCGCCCCTATCCCCGATCGGTTGCGCTCGTTTCGAGTTCATGGAGCTTCCGGAGAACGAATGCTTTCATACGTGTGCGATCTCGTCCGGCATGATGGCCTCCGCGGCATCGAGTTTCTGAAGAACGAACCGGAGCCACTTCCGCTCCGTATCGATCGACATCGGCTTCAATTTCTCCTGCTTCATCGCATCGATGAGCGCGCGTTCCGCCTGCCCATAGAGCCGGAGCCAATCCCCGTTCACGGCCTTCATCGCCTCCGGATTCTCGAGCGTCGCCGCCCACGCCTCCTTCATGGCATCCTGATAGGCACCCGGGCTGTCGAGAAGCTCGTTCACCGCATCGGTAAGATGCCGTTCGGTCATGAACCGCTCCATATCGACCAGTCTCCCGACGATCTTCTCCCGGAGTGACAGCTCCTCATCGGTCGCATCGATCGCAAGCGACCGGTCGAGTTCCAACAGGACAGCCCGAAGCATCTCCTTCTTTCTCTGCCACGAAATCATCTTCTCTTTCCGATCCTCATCTTCCTCGATGGTCCGGAGGATATTGTGAACCGTCTGCTCATGGATGAATTTCCGTTCCACGTCCGAGAGGGTCCCCCGGTCGAAATCCTCCGGAGTCGGATCCGATTCCTCCATCTGCTTCCGGTATTTTTCGACACCGTCCGCTTCAGCCTGCGCCTCGGCGTCGGCCGCTATCGCATCCAGGTGCTTTTCCGTCATCGCGGCATGTTCTTCGAGTGACATGTGCTTCATAGGATTTTGCGGATCCGCCGTTTATAGGGATGATTGTACCACGTTTTCCGCATCACGGAATCAATCGCCACAATACGCGGAAAATGACGCATCGGAAACGACTGAAAAAGAAAAATCGCGCATCCTTTGTGGGGATGCGCGACGGTTATCCGACGCGGTTGCGTTCGGAACGGCGGCGATGTTACGCCTTGGTGTCGATCGAGATCGAACCGGAGTCGATGGAGGACATGAACTTCTTGGCCATGACGGCGAACTCGTTCGCGTCGTAACAGCCGGCGAGCTTGCCGTGACCGTTCTTGACCATGATCTTGTCGCCCATGCGCTTGATGCTCAGCGACCGGACCTTGATGTCGCCGACCTCGCCATGACAGGGAGTCCACCCGGACTTGTCGGACAGGATCTGATCAGGAGTCAGGGACAGCATGTGGCCGTCGATGTTCACCTTGAAGGTACGGGCGGAGCCCTTGGTGAAAGGACGCTTGCCGGTACGGGTATTGGAACGATCGTTCTGCATCGGTCTCTCCTTGATGGAAAAGGACATTGAAAATTCCTCACCCGAAACGGGATCGGAAAGAAAAGTCAGCCCATAGGCTGACAAGAGAAAAGTGTACGCGGATCGGAAAACCATGTCAAGCGGATTCACTCTCCGGTCATGCTTCCCACCGAAAAACCGAGCTGTCTCCGCTCAGCTGATACGGATCACCGACCATCCCTTGATGAATTCGCGCACGGTCGTCGTCTTTCGGAAATACGGATCAAGCACCTTGGCATCAAGAAGCCGCGGGTCGATCCCCTCGATGCCGCTCTTATCGAGACCGTCATCGGTTCCCGACCGCTCCATGAGCGTAGACACCATCCCGTCCCACTCGTCGTTTCCGATACCCTGCGGCCGGACGATGAGCGCGGTATGGTTGATGGCGTTCCAGTATTTCTCGCCCGTTATCGAAAGCATCGCCTCACGTTTCTTCCCGTCGTCAGAGGTGAACTTGAGCTCCGTCGAAAGCTCACGCTCGAGCCAGAGCATCGAATCGCCGCACCGGCCGTATTCGTAGGTATCCACGAAATCCGCGTCATTGCCGAACCCATGATCGAAAAGCGCGACCGTATGCTGCCACCAGAAATACGGGCTCAGCCAATTCGTCGACGTCTCGATTCCCTCCATCCGCGAGGCGAACCAGGTATCGACGTTCGCCGGGTCGAGCAAGCGGTCGATCTCCTCTTCGGAATATTTGTACCCGAGACGCTCACGGATTTCCGCGCGCTCCGCTTCGAGCGATTTCGTCTCCTTCCCGATGAGATCCCCGCTCTCCGGATCGAACGTACGGGTCGTCTTCGTATCGCCGTCGAGCACGACGTTCTTCGTGATCCGATTGAGCGCGTCCCTATGGTCCGCGGCACAGCGGCACTTCGGATACGTTCCGGACGACTCGAGCAGTTCCACTCCCGTCTTCCCGCCGAACAGGCGTTTGCAGTATTGCTTGCACGTCCGTTCGTCCGTCTCGACATTCGAAAGAGCCACGAGCGACACGGATGCCTCTTCCGTTTCCTCGACCGTCACTTCCGCGACAGGCGCGGGAGCCGACCCCGGTATCGCGGGACACTCCTCATCGAAATGAACGCACGCATAGAGACACCCCGGACACGCCGCATGGTCGCCAGGGTACGTACATTCCTTGTTCGGATCCTTCGGATTCTCGTTCATACTTCCCGACGATCCGCATACGCAGTATCCCTCATAGCTCCAGTGCCCGCTCGGAACATCGTTGCAATCGGCTTGCTTGCATCCGACACCGCTTCGTGGATCGAACACGAACCCGGCCGGGCACTCGCCGAACGCCGCCAGAGCGGAAGAAAGAGCGACGAGACCCATCCACACGAACACGACCACAACCAAAAAACGGATCATACGACGCATATTATTGTCTACTCACCCCTTAATACAAACGGGAGGGGAAATGCTTTCAGCGGAATGGCTCCTCATTCACGACCGCCCGCACCGCGCTTCCTTTTCGGTTTGGGTTCCGGCACATTCCGATCGGTGATACGGACGAGCTCGGAGAGCCACGCGCGATCCTCGATCATATCCCCGTCGATCCGCATCGACGGCTTCGCCCCCGGATACGCGCACCCCTCCTCGTATGCTTCTCCGACGAACACCCGCCCTTCCTCCGTGATCTTCACGAAGAGCGTATCGTCGCACACGAGCGCGACCACCTTGTCCCCGACATAGAGCGCATACTCGCCGAACATCTTCCGCGACCGCACGCCCGGCACATCCGCGAGCTGATCCTCGATATATTCGATGGTAGAGACTTTCGTCGCCATGGCAGTTCGGTTATTTCTTTTTCGTTCTCTCTTCCCCGACGCGGAACTTCACGATCTTCCGGATAAGCGGAAGTGGGAGTTTTTTGCCGATCGAAAACCGGATAGCTCCCTTGGAGTATTCATACTTCCCCGCAATCTCACTCTCAAACGCCGCGACACCCGATGGCGTCGGATAGAATCCGAAGTGACCCTTCATGACCGCGAAGTGAACCAGATTCTTCCCACCCAACCGGATCGTCGGCATCCCGTAGCGGATCCCCTCCTCACCGCCCGGTACCAGATCACGGATCGTCTTCCATGCCGCGTCGAACTCCGCCCGCATCCCCTCGGGCAGGCTCTTCGCATATTCCTCCACCGTCTTGCATGCTTTCATATGAAAACTCTCTCAAGCATCATCTCGACTCACGCCAGATCATTGAGCCAGGTGATCGTAAACTGGAGCACCGTCGCGAAGGACACCCAGAGCAGGTACGGGATATTGACGAGTGCGGCCCACCGGACGCGCGGCCATATCGAGATGAGCGCCCAGACGAGCGTGCCGAGCACGAGCACGATATCGACCGCCGCGAGGAGATTGTTCTCCAGTCCGAACTGGATCGGCGAGAACGCGATATTGAAAACGATATTCAACACGAACGGAAGAAAGACCGGAAACGGGATCCGTTTCTTCCAGAAGAGATACGCCACATACCCGAACGACGCGAGGATGATCGCATAGAGCACCGTCCACACCGGACCGAACAGAAACGCCGGCGGTGCCCATTCCGGCTTGATCAGCGTCGCATACCACTCCATCTGTTCCATAGGATCATGTTATCGATATACGTAACCGGTTACGTAATAACCTGAAAAACGCCCCCCTCCCATAAGTATACACCCAAACAAAAAACCCGACGTGCCGGTAACATAATCTCACGGCCGTGAGATTATGTTACCGCTTGTTCTCGTATCTCGACAGACGGAAGAGACCCTTCGACGGTTTGCATACCTTACTACCACGGGCACAAATCTTCTTGCAATGACAGCGGAAAATGTATCTGGCTTTTGCGCTCTTCTCCAGACCAAATACAAAAACGCTCCGTATCATATCGTCATGATCGGAGCGCACGAATGTACAGCCTAAATTTGGATTATCGTCAGAAGCGTTTGGGACTGCGTCTTTCGGTTGCAGTGGCATGGCTTTCCCTTTCAAATATCTCGTCATCCGTATTATCGGATACGAGCGCTTCTCCTGTCGTCTACCAGCATTCGGTGACTAGGATCGGAAGGACGAACCAGCTATCCGATGATACGGATCGCGCTACTTCCTATTGGTAACGTGGATATTGCCCTTGGAGTCGGTTTCGATCTCCTGGACGATTTCCGCATGGTCGGTACCGAGGATCGGGTCACGGCTATAGACCTTCTCCACGGTGGTACGGCTCGAACCATCGGAAAACTCCCGGTCGATGACCTTGCCGACGAGATGCCCATCTTCATAAACGTCACGCCTAACCGTGATCGTCATGATACAGCTCCTTCTCAAACGCTCTTCTTTCAGCTGGCCTCCCACCACGGGACGCCATTTATTCAGGCTGCGACGATGTTTCCATTGTCAAAGAGCAAGGGAACCCTAGCACATCCGGCGAAAAAAGCAACCCCTGAATTTGCACAGTTTAAGAATCCCACCCGGAAAACCATTCGCCCTTTCATGCTTCACTCCCCGCCCTCACGAACCGCGAAGTAGACCGCGGCTCCGGCGATGACGACAACCGCGACGATAGCTATCAGCATCATATTCTCTTCATGTATACGTACCCGGTTACGAAGTTTCAAGAGACACTCACTTGTCCGCGGGCGGCGGGGTTTCTCCGGGGCAGCGGACACGGATGAGCGTCAGGATGCCGACGACGACGAGTGAATACCCGACGATGCTCCTCCAGTCCGGATACCAGAAAAGCACGATGCCGAGCACTGGCCACATCATGATACCCGGCCACGCCGGGGCGTATGCCTGCAGGATCTCCCGCGCCAGGTCGGAAAGGTCAGGATGTCGCTTCCCATCGTTCGGATATTCCGCCATATGCGTAACTTGTTACGTACACGTTCACTCCCCGCTCACCTCACGCACCGCGGCGACATATCGGCAATAATCGCAGTCTTCGGCTGACCGTGGAATCGTCGGGCTCATCAGGCATGCTTTCGCGTCGGACAACGCCCCTTCTATCCAGCCATCATCGCCGACATACGGAATGACCCTCACATCGAACTCAAGCTTTCCATCGAACGCTTCCTTGTCCGCATCCCCGTTGCAGTACACGAAGTATCCGGTCCTGGAGACGGCGAATCCGTTCTTCCGGAAAAGCCACTGATAGATTTCCATCTGCCGCTTGTATCCGATCTGCCAATCGGCATCGAGACTCACCTCGCCGCTCTTCGAGGTCGCCTTGTAGTCGACGATCATGAGCTCGCCCCCCGGGTTCACCCAGACATCGTCGACACCACCGGTCAGGAGCAATCCGGTCTCCTCGTGTAGATACTGGATTCCCCGTCTCAGGGAGTCACGCCACTCCTCCATCTTCTCGTGGCGAAACGGCACCGCATCGATGCCGTACCGCTCCATCAGTGGATGCGCGGTTCCAGCGGCGCGGTGGATATCGAATTCCTTCTTGAGCAAAGCGTCCACGGCGGAGTTCAGACTGAAAGGAAACCCCGGAGGACGCCCCACTCCCGATCTCCGGTCCAGGTAGAAGCAACGGGGACAATTCAGGAACAGATCCAGCTTGGAGCGACTGATCTTGAACGGTTCGGACGATGCCGGATCAAAGATGTTCCGCGTCCGTCTCGGGTTGTAGTATTCGGACATAGTGCGTATCTTTGAGCGAAACGAATCGACCTCATTTCATAAAAAGGTTCCTGGCCACTTTTATACTCGTCCGAACAGCCTTAAAAGCTCATTAAAATTATTGGCAGGATTTTTTTCATAGTCCTCCTGCTGTATATACAACGCTCCGTAGATAACCTTTGTTTGCCTATTATTTACATCTTCACACCACTTCTCTAATCTTTCAAACTTTATTTTATCATCCTCTTCTTCACGGCCCTTTGTCTCAACAATATAAACATTCTTCTCATTTACTTTCACAAAGAAATCTGGATAATAGGTGGCGATAAACCCTTCACTATTCTTATACTCAATACGCAAAGCATTGGCTTCCTTGTTTTGAAAGTTTTTAGCAAATGATACAACATCATCACATTTCTCAAGAAAAGCAGAAAACTCAAGCTCAAAATTACTATCACCGACAATTTTATTGAACACTGATTTTTGTGGCACAAGAAATGACTTATCATTCACCACAAACGGCCTCGCATCACTAACTTTAATATAATTTTTAATTTCAGTATCCCCTCGATCTTGAACCGTTAGCTCGTTGATAGCTTTCTTAAAGGCGTCTTTAATAAGCTTGATGTACTCAACTTCAGATAGATTTCTAAGTACATTAAGATCAGTCAACTCAACCTTACTTTCAAACATATTATTCTCAATAAAGTCCTTTACTTTACCGAAAAGAATATCGTAACAACCAAACAAACGCATTTCGCGCATTATAGCTTGCGCAAAAAAACCAACGACACTCTGATAGTTCGGCTCAATATCGCCACTCAAAATAGTTGTGTGATGCACTTCTTCAACAACAACATCCTTAAAGACTATCTCTCGTTTTTCCTCTTCGGAAAACGTCTTCACTTTTACCTTTCTGTTGCCAAAGCTAGACACGTCTAAATCAACAAGATTCTTGTACTCTCGCTGTATTCGAGCTGTCATCACAGGAATCTCGATATCTAGTTTTTCGATATCTTTCTTGGTATTTTCCTTATCAACCTCAATTACCATTGGCGAAATTGGTTTTGATCCAGCGCCCATCAACCGCTTTTCAAGAACAACGCCTTCACCTTTGATACTCTCGACAAAGTCCATGAAAGCCGGGGTACCAATAACGCTCACGTATTCATCGATATCATCTCTCCCGAAGTACATTCTTCGCAAACCTCTCCCTAATGTCTGCTCTGGAAGGATTTTACTATCAGAAGCAAAAGGACGAAGACCAACAATTGTGGTCACATTTTTCACATCCCACCCTTCTTTGAGCATCATGACCGATACGATTGCCTTGTACGGACTTTCCCAGCTATCGATCTCGTTTGATTGTTTTCGAAGTTGTTCAAGCTCTTCTTTATTTCTACCAGTAGTGCTTTCGGAGATTTCACCGCTCTTATTGGTATGAATAGTCAAAACAGCATCCTTCAGTTCCGGATAACTCATTTCAAGATACTCCGCAACATCATCACAATTTTTTGTATCATCGGTCATTATGAAAAGAAGTGATTTCTTTCCAGTCGGCTCAAGTTGCTTATATATTTTTCTCCATTCCTCAACACCGAGATTGATATGATCCCTCCATCTTTCAGTAAATACAACGCTTTGACCCTCTTCGAGCTTCCCCCGACTAGCTTCATCTGGCACCACGGGCTGCTTGACCACTCTTTGATGAATAGCCTCGACCAAAGGATAATCAGAAATTGTCTGCACAAAAATCGCGCCCTTATTATTTTTTGGCGTTGCAGTCACATCAAGCTGCAGTGCGAGACCGCCTCCTTTTTGTTTCAGCTTGTTATCGATGTCGCGGATAGATTTGAGCCACGCATTTTCTTCGTGAATATGATGTGCCTCATCGTTTATAATAATAAGCTCATCAATATCTCGAACTACCATTCCCAAATCAATCGTGCCTTCATTGGTTTTGGCAACTGGCTTATCACCAAGAAAATACTCGGAGCTATCTTCATCGTCTACACTATATTCCTGTACATCACTTTCAAATACCCGGTGAATATTCGTCAGAAATATATTTCCGGTATCAGAGACATTCTTTAGCTCATCTTGAAGGTGTAGGGTAATTTGGAAATCATCCTGCCAGTTTTGACCCATATAGCCGTTGTCGGGCAATATTGGGTCTTGGAAAAATATTCTGTTTCCTTCAAAATCATTCTTAATACGTTCGAATACAATAACGTTCGGAGCAATAAGAAGAAAATTTTTAGCTAATCCCGAACCTTCCTCGTAAAGTTTATGAAAATATGCCCACGCTATGATCAGGCTCATCACCTTGGTCTTGCCAGCCCCAGTAGCCATCTTGATCACAAATCGAAGCCAATCCTCGGTGAACATCTGTGGGCTCAGAACGCCAGTGGAATTGTATCGTATCAAATCGTACTTATCTTTCACTTGAGCAACCTCATAGAGCCATACTACCGTCTCGAGTGCCTCTCTTTGAGAAAAATAGTACCGAAAATTATACGAAGAACCATCATTGTTATAGAGTGTGTGTTCTTCTTTAAACCACCATGTCAAAAGCGCCTTTGAAGTCTCACCTGCTCCATCGTAGTTATTATCACGCCACATCTTCACTTGTTTGCGCAGTTCTGCGACAAGCGGAGGGATAAGCTTCTCAAACCCCTTTTCTCGCAGGTCTTCAGGTGCCGGAAACCACCTGATTTCAGGATTGAGAATTGCGTATGGATCTTTTGGAAAGTCTTTATGGAGAGCCATAGGTAAATAAAAATGAGTTTAATTGCTTTTACGCGCGATTAGTCTAGTTATTTATTTTTGTGCTAGTAATAAAAGATTTAACTAACCTTGTAAATTATTTATTTGCTTTTTATAAGCCTTATTTCAAGAATTTTCTAGCTATTTCTACTGCTAACTGTTGTATTTTGTCAACTTCTGTGCAATAATAGATGTGGAGTTACTGGGTGACGTCTCCTGTGACTGATGTCACACCGGGCACTGACCCAGCACTCAGGACTCCATAAAAGCGACTCTCAACAAGCTTGAGGGTCTTTTTTATTTTTTGGTCGAAATACCCAGATATTGAATTTTGTCGACCGCGCCACAATATATCGTTTTCCTGTTGTTTGGATCGTCCCGGAATAGATAAGCTTGTCAAAAATGTACTTCATAAGTTCGATCTTCGCCTTCTTCGCATCCGGATTCGTAAAAAGACGATTCTGAAAATATCCGATACCGCCCATTACCACATCCACAAGTTGGATGAATTCGGAACTTTTCGAATTCACCGAAACGATCTCTTCCACGAATCCCTTACCATTAGGGAGATCCGCCGGGTTTACGAGCGGAGAGAACTTCTTAAGAAATGCCCGATCCAGGCATTTATCGAGAGTCGAAAAATCGACTTTGTCTTGAGCTGGATTTGTGATGCTGTCAGGGTGGATCCGATAGAGTGCTGGGATTTTTGAATTGTGAAGATAGAGCTGGTAGAGCAGTTTGAAGTATCCTTCTTTCTTTATATTGCTCTGCTCCACAACAACCGGATTATGCGTATCGACAAGCATGACACAAAACCGGAAAGCATCCTTTTCGATACAATCAAAGAAAATATCGACAAGCTGCTTATAGACGGCAATATACTTATCCGATACTTTCTTCCATTTGAATTCGCCAAGGAAAGCAATCCTTTGTCCATCATCCCTCGTGTACCCACTCTCCTTTCGCAGCTGTCCGATAAGCTCCTCCACAATCCTCACTTTTTCTTCCTCAATCCAAAGTCCTCCAAGCAATAAAAACCGCTCGTTCTTGTGTCGGCTTTCATCTGAATAGATGCGGATTCTTTTCATAATTTCTCTTGAACCCATTTATTTCTCATCCTGGCTCTCATTGCCATTCTCCTGCTGTCCTAAAATCTTTTGCAAACCAGCATAAACCGTATTCACTTTGTTGATAATTTCTTCACATTCTTCCTGAATAACTGGCAAATCTTTCTCAAGCAGATCCTTTATTGAATTGATATCACTCTTCGCAAAGTTGTGAAATATTCTGTTCCGAGAATCTGCTATTTTTCTGAAACAGTGGACGATTCCGTCCTTATCAGGAAAATTGAATTTCTCAAGCTCTTCCACTGTTTGATTAAGTGTCTTCTTCCCCGATCGTGACACAGACTCGACAAACAAAATCCCTCCAAAACTATTATAAGAGCTCTTATAAACAAGATGGCTCAATGTATCAAGCAAGTGCTCTGCCAAATATTCTGCTATGTTCGAATAGATGAGGACTGAAGCAAGATCATTCTCAATGCTCTTCGATTCTCTCGCTTTTCTTGCAAGCTGAAGAAGCTCGTTTTTTATGTCGAGATTGTCATGCACAAAGGGCTGAAATTTTTTCTTTGCGATTTTTTTGCTCATATTTTCACATCGATTACTCTAGTAGTATCATTCCCAAAAATATCTACAACTTTTACAGCAACTTTATAATCGCCCTTTGGAAGTTCTTTTGGAGCAGAAACCAGTTCAAGATTTCGATTCTTCTTGGTACGGAAGGCTTGCCATTCGTTATCAAAGATATAGTCTCCTGTCCAAACCTCTTCGTAATCGAGCAGACTTTGTTCCTTTCCTCTCTCAAATAAATTATCCCCTTGCGTCTTTGGCACACGGATAATTTCTTTTCGATCCGCAAAATTATAATCAACTGCCCAATAATCAATCCAGTCGCTCCATTTTTTGGTGAGAACTTCGGGCGGCAATTCATTTCCATCTTTATCTTTTGAAATCTTGATAACCTGGCCGCTTTGAACGACAACCTTTGATTTTCCGGCTTTCAATTCTTCTGTCGCAGAAGAATCTTGATTGTAAAACACGGAGAAATCAGTGAGCTCAATGGAAAGTTCCTTCGTATTTCCGCGGCCAGTCACTATCGACTTTATGTCGATGTAGGCAACGTCATAAAAGTTCACGTGACCACGCTCGACAGCGCGCTTGTCAAACACTTCACGAGGAATAATCTTAAACGCAATATCCAAACCTTGCGTCACAAAATCATCAAATACAAGTCCCATCTCATAATCAAAGCCCAGCACATCAACTTTAGTGAAGCCCTTCTTTTTTGATTCATCGACTATTTCTTGGATAAATTTCTGAGATACAGGCATGTTGATAGGACCAACCGCTACAAGACGGTCCCGTTTCTTGCCGACGATATTTGCAAAACTTTCCACGGATTCAGCTTTGTACGCAGAAAGAATGAGCTTGATAAACTCTTTTTCTTTTCGTTGTGCTTGTTTTTCTTTTTCTTCTGAGCGCAAGTCGCTATTGATACTGAGGAAGCTCTCACGTTCGTATTTACCAACGTTCAAAATCTCAAACGCGCGAAAGTCCTTTCCGGCCTTTTTGAGTTCACGCTGTACACCAATCATCCTCTTACGCGAAGTATGAATACCAAATTTCCCGAGATCAGTACCGATCCACTTGCGACCAAGTTTTTCAGCAACAGCCAAGGTTGTACCTGAACCAATAAAAAAATCTGCTATCAGATCACCTTCGTTTGAAGATGCTTTTACTATCCTCTCCAAAAATGCTTCTGGTTTTTGAGTCGGGTACTTTACTGCTTCATCATGACTTGAAACCACAATGTTGAACTCAAATACATCCGTAGCTGGCTTACCCTCCTCGTTCATGTAGGTATTGTAAACTCTGCCATCAGCCATTCTGTTTTCTTTGTACCGTCTACCGTTTTCATCAACCTTATTAAACCTAGCGATTGTTGTTTCTGCAAAATCTTCAAACTGTTGATTAAAGTTGTATTTATCTGATTTGGAATAAAAAAACACAGTGTCATGTTTTCGAGCAAAAAACCGGCTAGAACTTGCACCTCCACTGTACTTCCAGATAATCTCATTTCTGAAATTATCTTTTCCAAATACCTCATCAAGAACCAATCTTATGTGACCAGATAATCTCCAATCACAGTGAACGTAAATGCTTCCATCTTCAGCAAGAAGTTCGTGCATCAATTTGAGACGCTCATAAATCATTGCGATGAAGCTATCTGCACCCTTACCCCAAGTATCGCGATAGGCAATTTCTTCAATAACCGAAGGCTTCTTCGTAAAGCTCTCAGTATCACCACCTTCACCAATTTCTATATCCATAGAAAAATCAGCACCGACATCAAAGGGAGGATCGATATAGATGAGCTTGAGACCACCCTGTGCCTCAATCTCTTTTCGCATCGGACCATTTTTGAGAGACGAGAGAATAAGTTTGTTGTCTCCCCAGATAAGCTTGTTGGTCCAGCCTGAAATTTGCTTGCCACTCATATCAAAGAGCGTCCCTCGGGCGTCACCAAACTCCTTCCCCTCTCGTGGTTCGTCGATCTGCTCAATTACTTGAAAAGGCAAAACAACATTAGTCACCTCATTTGTCTTGCCGTTCCACACAAGCTCCACTTCACGATCATCTTTGAAAAGCAAAAAACGATATTTCTCCGGAAGCGGTTTCCCAGCTTCCAGAAATTTAATAATGTCTCGCTTTTCGTTTTCAGAAAGAATCATAAGGCTTTGTTGAGATAGTGCAGTAGCATCAAAAATAAACCGACATTCCCGATATGGTACACAGAGATAACTACAAGATGAGCAATATTTTTACTTTTCTCTTCTTTAAGAACACTTCCAATTCCATGGTCCAAATCTTTCTCAATATACCGCCATACCCCACCAGCAGCACTATACAAGAAAAATATCCCGATTGGCTCGGTCCAGTTCTTCATTATGAGAGAAATCATCAATATCGGGGCACCAACAAAAAGAAATACAAGGTACGGAGGATAAAGTATAAGTTTCTCCAAAAGAACAATAAATTTTTCAAACCAAGCTGTTGCCATAATTATTTCTTCCAATCCTTGATCATCACCCCTCCGTGGACACGCTTCACGACGACCTTCTGCTTCTCTTTCCACCCCAGTTCCCGGACAATGTCGATCGGCAGGGTTACGCTGATCGATTTTCCCCCGACCTTGGTAAGTTTTCTGACATCCTTTTCGTCTTTCGCTTTATTTGCCATACGATTGAAATTACGTACCGAATTACGTAATTAATTACATATCTATTCTCCCACTAAAAAACCCGCGTGTAAAGCGGGTTTCCGGATTCCTGCGCGGAGTTCAGAATGACAAAAGAAGGCCTGCTCTTTCCTCCAATCCCGTATCTCAAATCCTCCCTCCCTTCCTCTCACCCTCGTCCCCCTCCCTATCCCCATCCTCCCCACATCCCTAATACAAAATGTATCATAATTCCACGGCCGTAGGATTATGATACATTTACTTTTCCGTAGGTTTCGCGCTTTCTCTCTCCTTCTCCTTCTCTTTTTCCCTCTCCCCCTCTTTCACTTTCGTTTTCAATTCCCCTTTCCCGTTCTTGTCGCCTCCCGTTTTCCGCGGACGGAAAAAATGCCGTTTGAGGAATTTCTCATTGTCGATCCATCCCACCGTCATGATCCGCACATACGGATCCGCGCCATAGAGATCAACCAGTTCCTGGAGCGGCTTCTCGAACGGATACGGGGACACGAATACGCTCTGCTGGAGCCGATAGAACCGCATCTCCCGCAGATGTTCCCGCAGGATATCCCGAAAGGTCCGGCTCTTCTCCGGAATATCGAACATCACCACGCGCCATCGCTTGTCCCACCGCTTCGGCTTTCGGAAGCGTATCGACTGTCCGAAAAGGTCGAGACGCTTCGCCTGACGCTTCCCTTCCGCCGTGAGCACGAGCTTGAAGGATCCGTCGGGCATGACCCGTTCCTCGAGCAGCTTCTGCTGCGCAAGCCTCCGGACGGAACGACTGAAATTCCGCTGATCGATATCCATCCACTCGCGCCGCAGTTTCCGGAGCGTCCGATAATACTGCACCGACGAATTCGAAAGGCTGAGCGCCGCGCCGCCGGCAAGCACGAGGAGCACTTTCTGCTGCACTGGTCCGAACTTATACATACGCGTCGATGAAAAACCGCATATATCGCCACCCGACAATTGTATCATAATTCCACGGCCGTAGGATTATGATACATTCCAAAGATAGAAAAAAGTTGGCAAATGCCGGCCCGACACGGCAAACCACAATCGAACGAGCAAGTCCGACAGGATACAATGAAAATCCCGCGCATTGTGAGATACGCGGGATCGGATATAGACCGCCTATTGGAGCATCGGCCGTCCGTCGATCAGTTCCTGACAGAGGGAGCACACGATATCCGCAGCGGTATGGGCCACCTCGTGACCTTCCGGGTCCCAATCGGTAGGCCAGACGATCGGATTATTGAGCATCATCGTCTCCGTACTGCCCTCCCGTTGCATAACGTCCAGGATTTCCTGGGACAGGAACAGCGGAAGACCGGACTGCCTGATCTGCTCAACGAGCAGGTTTATGTCCCCGCTTGGTATCTTGTCGGCCCGGTAGTAACCCATCATCGCCTCGTACGCGTCGGATTGGCACAGGAGATCCGACGACCGCGTGCCGATGAGAAAAACGAAATGCCCGTGGTTCCGGCATTGGGAACAGACTTCGAAACGCGTGTCCATCATGCCCTCCTGGTATGCGGTTCGGGAAAGGACTTCAGCCCGTCCATTCTCCCACCCCTGTCGACTGAATGCAAGTCAACTGGGTAAACTAAAAAACCCGCGTGTAAAGCGGGTTTCCGGATTCCTCGGTTTCGCTCGGAATAACAAAAGAAGCGCGGATCACTTTCAGTTCTCCGTGAAGGAGAATTCATACCGCTTCTCCTTGGGTATGCGATCGATGATTTTCTGAAGGCCCTCCTGAAACTCGATGGCGACCGCTTCGATCGAAGTGTTGTCCTTGATATGTATCCGCATGCTCGCCACATCCTGATTGTCGATCATGACGACGAGTTCGCCGCTCCTGCGGCGCTCGACTATCGAGGACAACAGCCGTTTCTCGTTCTCCGAAACATCCAGGGTGTCGATATACGAGAGGCACCGTTCCTTGGAGTTTTCGACGGTCCACTTCATCTCGACCAGCTCCCCAATCCGGTTCACGGGGAATCCGTCGTCGATCATCGACTGCAGCTTGGTCCGAAGGTCCTCGACGCCAGGATCTTCCGACGGAGTTTCGTCCGTACCCATCACGAGGACATACGCTTCCCGGATCTGGTTCGCGGTATATCCGTGTTTCTTTATATAGGAAGTGAGCTCTATCTGCTTCTTGTCGTCCTCGGACAGATCCGGCTTCTGCGGCTGCGCAAACGGTTGTTCGATCATATGCGAAAAATCATGTTTAGACCCACCGACATTCTCCCACCGCGATCGTAAAAAATCCAGTCCGACTGGGTAAACGAAAAAATCCGAGGAGCGCGGCTCCCCGGATGGATGGCTTGGTCGGTCATCCGTGACCGAACCGTTCACGAGCTATGTTGCCGAGCGGCTCGAAAGCCTCGGCCATACAGTAGCCGAAATCCCGGCGAGCACGTCCCGCATGCATCGCATAGAGGGATGGACCGAAAGCGAGCGCCAATTGGCGGTACCGCACCGATCGCCGCGTCTGCTTTTCCGGCCAGAACGCGAACATGAGAAACGCGGTATTCGCTGCATCGAGGATATCCTCCGGGTTCCCCTCTCCGGCGTATTCATCCAGATGCTCGACGATGCCGGTCCGATCGCCACAATCGTTCGCGAAAGAAGTGAGCAGGTCGGATACGAAGCTTATGGAAAGAAGGACGCATCTTCCGAACATGTGCCTCCGAAACACTTCGTCGGCGATTTCTCTCCGGAACCAGCTCTGCATCCCGCTCCAGGTCATGATCGCGATCTCTTCGGGCGCCAGATCCTGCCCGACGCCCCGAAGCTCGCGCGCGTTCCTGAACAGGACATCGAACTCCTGATGGATCGACGGACCGCTGGTCTTTCTTTTCCGGAATTCGTCAAGAGACAGTATCCGTGCGTCACTCATGGTATGTACTCCTCTTCTTGTTAATGGAAACGATGGCTCCGCACAGTATGTCCCCGTCCGCCTTCCGTTGTCAATACGGCCGATCCGAAAAGCCCCCGCATGAAGCGGACTTCTTCGTATACGTCGGATTTATCCGCGGATGAGGGAGACGACGAGGGCGGTTACACGGTCCTTGTCTTTCGGATCGCTTTCGGCGACGAGGAGCGTAAGTGCGGTAAGCGCCTCCGGGGTGAGCCTAGTGGCGTCGAGAACGCGCGCTTTGCGAAGGAACCACACGAACGCGAAGGCGCCGCTCCGCTTGTTGCCGTCGACGAACGGATGATTCTTCACCATGAAATACAGGAGGTGCGCCGCCTTTTCCTCGACGGTCGGATAGAGATCCTTCCCGCCGAACGACTGAAGCACGTTGCCGATGATTCCGGTGGCGGCTTCCTTCTGTCGTTCTTCCCCGAAGATATCTGTCGCCTCCTTTCTCGAGAGCAGTTCACCTTTCAGTTCGCCGAGAGCGGCGGAGAGGTCGGCTCCGGTCACCCGGACCTGCCGCTTCGTCGCGCCGGACTTAGGGAGAGTCGATCGGTCATAGGCATCGAGCGAGAACCACGTGCTCGCGAAGAGCCTGACAAGCTCGAGGGCGCTCTCCGCATCCACCGCACCGCCCGCAGGGAGAAGCTTCTTCACGCTCTCGACCGACGCGAGGAACGCGTCGTAGTTCTTCGCGATGCGGGACCGGTTGATGGTGTAACCCTTCACGATGTGTTCGCGAAGGGTCTTCGTCGCCCACTGACGGAATCTGGTAGCGGTCTTCGAATTCACCCGATAACCTACGGAGAGGATCATGTCGAGATCAAAATATTCGACATTGTACGTTTTCCCGTCAGCAGCAGTTGTTGCAAAAAATGCAACAACTGAATCCCGCTGTAACTCACCGTCTTTAAAGATGTTCTTGATATGACGCGAAATCACCGACTTGTCACGGCCGAACAAGTCCGCTATCTGGTCGAGGCTCGCCCACATCGTCTCCTTGCCGAAATCCCCGCGCAGCTCGATGGCTCCGGATTTCGCCTGATAGATGACGACGCCCTTCTTCTCCTGTTTCTTCATACTCGTGCGTTATTTGTTTACTTCTATTACATACAGTATGTAACAAGATAAAAATCCTGTCAAAAACGAACTCGAAAGCATTTTCCATAAAAAAATCCGAGGAGCGTGGCTCCCCGGATGCGATTGATTGAACCGGTCATGTGTGACCGAATCGTTCGCGGGCGATGTCGCCGAGCGGCTCGAAAGCCTCGGCCATGCAGTAGCCGAAATCCCGACGCACACGCCCCGCATGCATCGCATACAGAGACGGGCCGAAGGCAAGCGCCAACTGACGGTATTGCACCGATCGCCGTGTCCTTTTTTCCGGCCACAGCGCGAACATGAGAAACGCGGTATTCGCGGCATCGAGGATACCCTCCGGGTTCCCCTCTCCGGCGTATTCATCCAGATGCTCGACGATGCCGGTCCGATCGCCACAATCGTTCGCGAAGGAAGTGAGCAGGTCGGATACGAAACTTATGGAGAGAAGGACGCATCTTCCGAACATGCGCCTCCGGAACACTTCGTCGGCGATCTCTCTCCGGAACCAACTCTGCATCCCGCTCCAGGTCATGACCGCTATTTCTCCCGGGACCAATTCCCGTCCGATGCTTCGAAGTTCGCGCGCGCTTTCAAACAGGACGTCGAACGATTGGTTGGCTACAGGGTTCCGCCGGTTTCTTTGGCGGAACGCATCAAGGGACAGTATTCTCGCGTCGCTCATGGCAGCCTCCTTTTGTGAAAGAAACGGATTGCTCCGCGCAGTATGCCTCTTTCACCGGTTTTTTGTCAATCCGACCACGGAGAATTCAGACGTCGTGCTCGAACCGCGTGACGAATTTCCGCATGTCGTTCATCAGGACGGCGTCCGGGTTGCATTTGAGCACCATGCCGTCGAGATACATGAGGCTCCGGATGATCGCGAAGATCCCCTTCTCGAAGACCATGCCGGAGTTTACCCCGAGCTTGATGGTAAGCATCATCTGACGGGTGAGGGACACTTCCGAGACCGTCTTTCCGCCGAAGTCGCGGTACAGGTCGATGAAGGCGCGTTCGAATGTGGCGAAGGCCTCGCCTTCGATCCGGGCATCGGCCATCTCGTTGAGGAATTTCGCGCAGTTCGGAGAGTCGGACCGGGTGAGCGCCTCGAAGAAGAAAAAGAGTCCCCGACGGATGCGGTCGCCCACTTCGCCCACGAATGCGGTGTCGACGAGGAAGAACCGCTTCCCGTCATACATGATGTTGCCCGGATGGAAGTCCCCGTGGAACTTTCCCGCCTTGAACATGAAGAAGCCCTGGAGATAGAAGAGCTCGAGCATGTCATCGTACGTGAAGGCGCCCCGTGACAGGAGTTCGTCGACGGTGGGCGCCTCGATGAATTCCGAGACGAGGACGTTTTCGCCGGAAAGCTCCGGGTATATCTTCGGAAACCCGAGGAGCGAGAGGTCGAACGACTCCTTGTGACGGTCGCGAAGCTCGCGCAGGACGGCCTGCCCGCGCATTTCGTTTCGCAGGTCGAGTTCGGCGGTCGTGTATTCCTCGATATCACCAAGGATCCCGAGCGGATCGCCGACGCCGCGAAGCCGCGGGTAGAGCGCGATGACGAGCCGGAAGAATCGGCGGAGTTTCGCCACGTCGCGCGAGAACCGTTCCTTGAAGTCCTTTTTGATCACCTTGATCGCGACGGGCGTCCCGTCGGAAAGCGTCGCGCGGTAGACCTGGCCGACCGAGGCGACGGCGATGGGGTCACGGTCGATGGACGAGAACCGCTTGCGGAACTCCGGTCCGCCGTGCGCCGAAAGCAGCGTGTCGATATCCTCGGCCGGGATCGGCGAGGCGGCGCGGTAGAGCTGCGCGAGGTGTTCGCATTTCTCCGCGGGGAGGAAGTCGAGCCGCAGCGCGTGAAGCTGTCCTATCTTGACCGCGAGCAGTCCGTACGATTGGATGAGATCGAGATCCGGCAACCCTTTCTTGAAGTAGAGCTCGTGGATGAGCCGAAGCGATTGGAAGGTATTCATGGGATCAACGTTCCTCGGCGATGAGATCCGCGGCGATTCTCCCCGACTCGAGGATGGTGGGGAGTCCGCTCCCCGGATGCGTCCCGCCGCCGACGAGGTAGAGTCCCGGGAGTTCCTCGAAGCGGTTGTGCGGGCGGAGATAGAGCATCTGCCCCAGGGTATGCGCGAGGTTGAAGACGGCACCCTTGTAGACGTCCGCGTCGCGGTCCCAGTCGGCGGGCGTGATGATGCGCTCCGCTTCGATGTGTTCGGCGATATCGGAAAGTTCGGTCTTTTCGGCGATCTTTTTGATGACAAGGTCGCGATAGGATTGCTTCTCCTTTTCCCAGTCTATGGGGGTGTCGAGGTTCGGCACCGGCACGAGGACGTAGATCGTCGACTTACCCTCCGGAGCGAGCGACGGGTCGGTCACGGACGCGTTCTGGATGTAGATGGACGGGTCGCCCGGAAGCGTTCCGGACTCGAAGATCTGCTCCACGTTCTTGCGGTAGTCCTCCGCGAAGACGATGTTGTGGTGCGGGATGTCGTATTTTTTCCCGAGCCCGAGGTAGAGCATGAAGGTGGAACACGAGTACGGGCGTTTCGCGAGGCTCCTGTCGTTCCATCGGGAGCGACGTTCCTCCGGAACGAGGTCGGTCATACCTTTGGCGAAATCCGCGTTCATGACGACGAAATCCGCGCGGTCGGTACTGCCGTCCGCGAAGACGACCCCCTTGGCGCGACCGTCCTCGACAAGCACCTTGGAAACCCCTTTGCCAAGGACGATTTTGGCGCCGTTCTCCTCCGCGACTCTCGCCATCGCTTCGGGGATCTTATGGACGCCGCCCTTGGGATGATAGATGCCGAAGGCGTGCTCGACATAAGAGAGGATGGTGAAGGCACCGGGACACGACCAGGGCGACATCCCGAGATACTTGGACTGGAAGCTCATGGAGATCTTCATATCCTCATGGGAGAAGTATCGGCCCAGGACGTCGTGGACGGAGGAGAAGTTGTCCATGTACGGGAACGCCTTGAGGAGCTTCCACCGGAGATAGTGGTACCACCGGTGATACGGCACCTTGAGGCACGGGTACATGAGGTCGAATTTCTTCTTCTGCGCGACGAGGTACCGGTCATATCCCGCCTCGTCCCCGGGAAAGACCCGGGCGATCTCCTCGCGGAGCTTGTCCTTGTCGAAGAAAACGCGGAAGTCACGACCGTCCCCGTACCGGAGGCGGTACATCGTCTCGAGCTGCGTCCACTCCACATAGTCGGAGAATTTCTTTCCGGAGAGCGCGAAGACTTCCTCGAAGATCTGCGGAAGCATGACGAAGGTCGGACCGAGTTCGAAACGGAAATCACCGACCCGAAGGCACGACGTCCGTCCGCCGATGTGAGGCTGTTTCTCATAGACCGTCACCTCGTAGCCGCGGTGTGCGAGAATCATCGCGGCGGAAAGTCCCCCGGGACCGGCTCCGATGACGATGACGCGCTTCTTTTCTCCGTCCATATGATTCCGTCCGTTATGGTTCAACGATATCCCGATTATACCACGGTTCATCTCCGAAAGGATTGACAGGAAGCCTTTCCAAGGCTATAAAGAGACACTGTACTTTGACGCGAAGGAGAGCGGAAATGGACGTTTACGAACGGATGAAACTCACTCCCAAAGACGTGAGCATGCGCATCGCCCATGAGGAGGGCATGCGGAATATCCTGAAGTCGGGAGTGGCGGAGCATATCGCCTACAGCGAAGCGCGCATCGGCGAAATCGCCGAAGGGTGCCACCAGTGGCTCGCCGTGGCGTTCACGCTTCCGGAAAACACGAGCCTCCTCATGTTCCGAGGGCAGGTGGAACAACTGTTCCGACTCATCGTCCTCGACACGCTCCTCTACGAGATCATCTGCCGGGAATACTCCGGAGGTCCGGTCCGGTACCATCCGGTGATCGGCGGCGACATCGGCCCGTCATATGCCACCGTCTCACAGACGACAGGACTGCTCCGCGCGGCTTTCGGCGACGGACTCAATCCGGAACTCGCACGATGGGAGTATGCCGAAGAGAAACGACTGCTCGTTCCCGCCGGATACGCCCGCCGCTGAAAAAAAACGAAGCCCGCCCCACGAATGGAGGCGGGCTTTTTCTTTGTTCCAGGCTACCGCTTATTTGACCGAAGGAAACGGCACGCCGCCCTGCGGCATGGTCGGAGCGATCGTCCCGAGCTGCGCAGTGACCGTGTCGCACTGGCGACCGGCGCCGTGCTTGCTCCAGACATCACCGCCGTAAGGCGACCGGTCGGAATCGGACGACGGAAGCGCAAAGGTCGCGCAGAGTTCGAACTCCCCGACACGCGCCGCCCCCTGCAACCGCTGCGGCGTGATGATACGGTACCCGTACTCCGCGCCCGTTTCCGGATCCAGCATCGAATCCGCGCAGTACGAATACATGCTCGACTGCTCGAGTTCCGAAAGCGATCCCGGAAGCTGTCCGAGATCGGTCGCATAGCTTTCGATACAGGTCGAAAGCGAGGAGAGGTCGTTCACGCGCTGCATATCGAACGACCGCTTCCGCGCGGTTTCGGGGGAACCGCCTGCGAAGAACCCGAGGATGATGCCGAGCGCGACCACCGTCGCGACCGCGATTCCGAAATTCCGGAACACCGTCCGCGGGATATCCTTCCGGTACTGGATCTTCCTGCGTTCGAGGAAGTAGAACCCGAAGATGATGCCGGCGATACACAGGATCGTGAACGCCTTGAGAAAGAACCGTGCGGTGATCTCGCCTTGGAGGAAGGTGAAGACGACGGTGATGAGATCGCCGACGATGGTGACCGATGCGGCCAGGAGCACGAGATACGTGAGCCACTTGGAAAGCTTGGATTCGGTCCGGCCTTCGTCCTCGCGGAATTTGCGGAACCAGATGCGCATCGCGGCGTAGTAAAGCGGGAACCCGATGAGGAGTGCTGCGATGGAATAGTGGATCGAACTCATCGCGGCCGACTCGCCGTAGTACCCCATACCGGAGAGCGGATCCGGGAACGCCTTGCTGATGATGCCGAAATAGAGCGTTCCGAGCGCAGTCGCCACAATACCGAGCAGGATGAACGAGAAGAAATTGATCACGACATCGGCGGTCGAGGATTTCCGGGAAAGCGTCGGGCGGTTCCCTTCGCTCGGAACGGGAACGCCAAGCGCGATGACGCCGTCGCGATACGCCGCGTCCGCCTCCTCTTCCGACCAACCGACCGCGAGAAGCTCCTCCTTTATTTCCGCCTTCGTGACACCCTCTTTCACGCGTTCCACGACATACTGCGACAGGGAACTTGTATCCATACGATTTGTTTACTGATTACACCGACAGTATACACCTACTGTGCAAGCGTACCGACATCGAATCCTTTGAGTGCGTTTTCCGGTTTCTCCTGGCCGCCATGTTTCTTTTCGAACGACGCGGTACCGTCGAGACCGCAGAGCCGGAGGATATTCTTGTCGCCACCCGGATGTTTGTCGATGAACGCCGTCACATCGTAGACCGTGCCGCGGATGACGGTGAGACAACCCGTCGCATCCTTATGGGTCGCGACTTCTCCCATGGTATAGACTTTCTTTTCCGAGGGAACGGAACCGGTCGACGCGGATTCCTGTCCGACAGTCGGCGCCATGGTCTTCTCCGGTGTCACCCCCCGGAACAGAAACCATCCTGCGCCGACGAGCACTATCGCCACCGCGAGTCCGAGCAATGCCTTCATATGTTTTTTGAGAATGATTAGCGGTTTTCCAGTATATCATCCCGTGCGGCTGGGACAAAGTACGTAACCGGTTACGTAACAAGGTACATATCCGTCACCGTATCGTTCCCTCCTCACGGAGGAGACGCTCCTTTTCGGCGTCGCCGCGATTGTATCGCCCAAGACTCCCATCGCTCCGGATCACCCGGTGACACGGGACTTCCGGATCGAAGTTTTTCCGCAGGACGGAGCCGACCGCGCGCGAAGCGCCGGGACTCCCGACCCGCGCCGCGATCTCCGCATAAGTGGCGGTCTTCCCTTTCGGGATCTTCCGAACTTCGTCCCGGACCCGCTCGGAAAATATTTTCATAAGTTCTCCTGAACGACCACCTCGGCACCGGTCGTGATATCGTCAAGATTGCCCGCATTCGTTTCAAGCACGGTATCCGCCGGGATCGGTGGCGTCATAACGCCCTTGAAATCCGCCGGGACGTGACGTTCGACATGGACGATTCTCCCATCCCTGATCCAGGCGATATCGATCGGAAACCGCATATCCTTCATCCAGAAGCCATGCGTCCCCTCGGCGCCGAACCGAAAAAGCATCGCGCAATCCGGACAAAGTGTGTCGCGATCCGAAAGTCCCTTTGCGCGCGACTCGGGAGTGAAGACCGTTTCCGTCCGCCACTCACGATCCCCGATCCGGACGACCGTTTCCGGAACGGTTTTCTCCTGCTTCAGGAAGAAAAAAATCCCGATCCCGACGACAAGCGGGAAGAGCAGTAGCGCATACGTCTTGTTCGCATCCCAAATCATATTCTTGTCTTCTTATACATCCGAATGGTTCCCGAGCTTCCGTTCCACCGAAGCGGCGAAGAACACGAAGGCGAGCGAGAGGGCGATCAGGGAAAAAAGTTTTCCGAGCGCCGGCAGGGAGAGCGCCGCCAGAGCCGCGACCGCGGAGACGGCCGCGTACGAGAGCGCGATACGCCGGTCGGACCAACCGACTTCGCGGAGTTTGTCGTGAAGATGCCGAGCGTCACCGCCGCGAAACGGCGACACTCCTGCGCGGATCCGTTCCCGGATGACGAAAAGCGCATCGAGCACCGGCACCGACAGAACGAGGAGCGCGGTCGCTATCTTGGCACCCGCGAAGAGCGACAGTGCGGCGACAAGGAATCCGACAAGGAATGCGCCTGTCGTTCCGGCGATGATACGCGCCGGCGGCATGTTGAAGAGGAGGAATCCGACCGAAATTCCGACGCAGATCGCCGACAGGATGGCGACCGCCGGCTGGTTCACGTCGGGACGGAGCGCGACGAGCAGGATCGAGACGAAGGCGACAGTCGCGATGCCGCCGAGAAGCCCATCGACGCCGTCGGCCCAGTTCACGGCATTCATGACGAGCACCGTCCAGAGAATCCCGATAAGAAGACTCGGAAGCGCCCACTCCTCCGGACGGAGAAAAATCGGCTCGCCGAAGGGATTCGTGACCACCCAGGCGCGCATGCCGAACAGGAAGATGAGCGCGCCGAGCGCCGTCTGGAACAGGAGCTGCGCGATCCACGGGAGCGGCACGAGGTCATCCCAGGATCCGATGAACAGCACGAGGATGACACCGACGAGCAACCCGACGAGCTGTGGCGTGATGGAGAGATCCCGATTCACGACGACCGTCACGATGAAAGCGAGCGCGAGCGCGATGCCGCCGAACCGGGAGACGTGCTTATGGAAACGACCCTTCTCGGCGCGCACCTTCGGCAGGAATTTCCCCGACAGGAATACCGCAAGCGCAAGCAGCGCGACGGAGAGAAGAAAGGAGAGGGCGAAGGGAAGAAAAAACTTTTCCGACATAGAACACAAAGACTCAAAACACAAACATCCAAACAAAGCACAAAGCCTTAAAAACAGAAAACACAAACCGGCTTTCGTTTGGTTTTTGTATCTTGTGTTTTGTTTGGCTTTTTGTGCACCGTGTTTTGTGTTTTTATTTCTTCCTCATCTTCTCCGTGACCCAGAATTCGCCGAAATAGTTCTTCGTGAGGATACGTGTCTGCGAGTCGATTGCCGGAAACGCCCCGAGGAGCGCGATGAACGGTGCGAGAAACCACTGCGCGAACATGAGCACGTTCCGCCACCGCCCGTATTTCGCGGGACGCGGCGGGAGCATGAGAAACGAGAGGGACACGAAGATGATGAGCCCACCCATCGCGAGCGTCATGAGGATACGGGTCACGACCGGAAGATTGTGCGCGAGCACGCTCTCATTGAATTCCGGTCCGCCGAGAAGAAGCGGGAGCCATCCGAGAAGGGCGAGGATGAGTGGCGCCGTCGCCCAGGAATAGTGTCCCTCGAGCATCTCGATGGTGATACGGAGCTTCTTCCAGACCGACATGATGGGATCCGGCCAGATGGCGCGCATCGTGACCGGAAAGTTCTCGATCCCGTACGCCCAACGGCGCTTCTGCTTGTATTCGTTCTTGAGGGTCTTCCAGTACGTCTCCGCGAGCACCGCGTCGAGCGAGATGGGGAGCGGAATCGGCTGGACACGGTAATCGCCATGGAAATACGACAACGCCTTCCAGTAGATGACGGAATCCTCGCTGATCATGTTGACCGGCCAGAACCCGACCTTGACGAGCGTATCGAACGGTTCGGAATGCGACGAGAAGGTGACCATATCCTTGCGGGTGCTCTGGTACATGTGCCAGAACGACGACCCGGTGACCATGACCCGGACGAACGCGTTCGTATCCCAGAGGTTGTTGTGATACATCGGGATCGGCTGGTACGCCCGCTGCAGCCGTTTCGGATCGGTGATATAGAAATAGGTGAGCGCAGAGAAGTATTCCGGATGCACGACGGAGTCGCAGTCGAAGTTCGAGAAGATGACGTTCTTGTAGTCGATGCCGCGCTCGTCGAGATAGGCCATGAGTTTCCGCGCCGCATACCCGGCGTTCGACGCCTTGCATTTCATCTCGCCGGCCGCCACCTCGTGGGTCGTCACGATGAAATCACGGAACACGCCGCGGAATCGCTCCTCGAGATATTTCACCTTCGGGATCCGCGCCTCCTCGGGTTCGCGTTCCTCGGTGGCGAGCAGGATGATGATCTGCGACTTCGGAAAACTCGACGCGGCGATGGACTGGATCGCGGGCTCGATGATTTCCGGTCCTTCGTTCGCCGTCGGAAGGAGCACGACATGGACGATGTCGCGATAATCGAGTATCCGGTCCTTGATCGGTTCGAGGGCGCCGAGCTCCTTGGCATACGAAAGCAGTCCGCGAACCTCGCCACGGAGGATACGCCGCTGCCCGAACGTGAGCCGCTCCTCGCGCATGACACGGCGGATATAGGCCGCACGGTCGAGAATCTCGCGACGGTACCGGTCAAAATCGCGGACGCGGACGACCCGCTCCCACCAATTCGTCTTTCGGCCGCGACGGATATCCCCGTACGAAAGCGCGGAAAAGAACGCGACGTACACCGTCAGATAAATCCAGTAGATATCGAAAACGATGACGAATACGGATGCCCACACCGGCACGAGCCAGGACGCCGCGAACATACCGACGATCGTCGCCCAGGTGAGGATTCCCGGAATCACCTCGAGCGTCCGCTGGGCGAAACGGGATCGCTTTTCGGTCGTCTTCGGATCCGGGAACGGGAACGGCTCCGCGGCGGCGGCGTCTTTCTTCGGGTTCATACTCAGGTATTGATGAATGAGAGCGTAGCCACCGCGATGCCGGACGAGACGGAAACGAAGAGCGCGGCGAAGAGCAGCATGTGCGCGGCGATACGCTCGCGACCGGCATAGAACCGGGCCGCGAGAATCACGTTCGCAAGCAGGAACACGGCCGCCACCGCCGGAAGGAAGAACGACTGTCCGGGAACGCCGACGATATCGACACCGAAATACGAATTATAGTGGAGCACGATGGTATCGCTTCCGCTCCGGACAATGAAGAAATGAGCGGCGGCGACGGACAGAAGTATCGCCGTGACCGAAACCGAAATGACGATACGGACGAGCGGATTCCCGAGGAACGGATACCCGTCATCCGCATCCCACGGCCGCCTCTTCGGCAGAAATGCCTTCAATCTTCCCAAAAAAGAAACCGGGGAATCCATATGGATCATTCTTCATCGGCCGAAGGAAGGGCGGGTGTTTCCGACGCTCCCTCGATACTTGAACTCGTCCGTACGCGTTCGAGCTGCTCGCCGACCTTGTCGAGCCGCTTTTCCGCGTCGCCGAACTTCTTCTGCGCGTTTCCGAGATGATTCCCGAGAAGCTCGAATTCGCGGAGGAATTTCCCGTGCTCGATGCCGAGACGCTCGAGCTGACCGAAGATCTCCTTGGCACGCTTCTCGATCTGCATACCGGAGAGCCCGATAGCGATCGTCTGGAGATACGAATAGAAGGAATTCGGGGAAACCGGGATGACTTTCCGCTTGTAGAGATATTCCGAAAGACCGACTCCGTCCTCGTCCTTGATGATGATCTCGTAGTAGACGTTCTCCGCCGGGATGTACATGAGCGCGAATCCGAGCGTCCCCTCTTCCGGAAGGATGTATTTCGTGGCGATCGCGTCGGCGTGTTTCTTCACGTCGATGAAGAACTGTTTGCGCGCAGGCTTGCGTTCCTCCTCGCCCTTCGATTCGACCACACGCCGGAAGTTCTCGAGCGGGAATTTGGAGTCGACGCTTATGTTTCCGCCCTGAAGCTTTATGAGCGCGTCCACCGCCTCGCCGCTCTTGAACATGTGCTGAAGCTCGAAATGTTCGGCGGGAAGCATCTGCGACAGGAGATCCTGGAGCATGAGTTCGCCGAATCCGCCGCGGAGTTTCGGTGCCTTGAGTATCTCCTGAAGCGACGCGACTTCCCTGCCGACCTCGAAGATCTGCCGGTTTGATTCCCGCACCTCCGCAAGCGCACGCTGCACGTCGGCAAAGCTCCTGGCGGCGCCGTCGAGACGCTCGTCGAGACGTTTCGTGCTGTCGCCGAGCCGTCGGTCGAGCGCGGTATTGAGCGACCCGATCTGCCCCACGAGCGAAGAGGAGAACTCATGGAGGTCGCGGTTCATCCGGCTGTCGAGGTGTTCCATGCGCTCGAGAAGGAACCGGCGATCCTCGTCCGCGCGACGGCGACTGTCCTTCAGGAAAAAATATGCCGCCACAACAAGGAGCGCTACCCCAAGAAAAAGAATGATCGGGCTCATATCATGTCAAAACACAAGATTCAAAACACAAACATCCAAACAAAGCACGAGACACTAAAAACAGAAAACACAAACCTGATTTCGTTTGATCCCTGTGTTTTGTGTTTTGTTTGGTATTTTGTACACTGTGTTTTGTGTTTTTACTTCTTCAGTCCGGCGATGAACCGCTTGAGCTCCGGAACGCGGTTCACAATCTCCTGATACGGTCCCTCGAGAAACTCGATGAGGAACCGGTCGAGCATGTTGAGACGATAGTGAAGCTCCTCCATGTCCATGAGCACGAACCGGATATCCCGACCGACCTCCGCCTCGAGTTTCTCGACCGCGGCCTTGAGCTTGAGCCGATGGACGTTGTTCATGACGAGGATCATGTCCGCCTTCCCCTTCTGATGATTGAGGAATATGCCGCCGATGAGGATGATCTTCACCTCGCCCGCCGTACGGAGACGCGAGAACATCTGATGCGGCACGTTCACGTTCGACTTCGAGACCAGGCTCTTCAACTCGGGGAAAAACGGGAAGCCGGCGTGCATCTGGTATCCTTTCACGCGCTTCCGCGACGACTCGCGGATGAAGCCCATCTTCTTCATGCGGAGAAGTTCACGCGACACTTCCGTCCGCGACAACTGCGTCTTTCCGGCGATTTCCGACGCCGGATACTCCGCATCCGGATTCAGGATGAAGAAACGTATGAGACGGGCACGTACCTTCGAACCGAACAGGGACTCGAACAGGGCAAAAGACATATTTTTCGGACATCAGAGAAATGATTCCCTCTCTCCGTCCACTGTACCCAAGCGGAAGGAAAAAGTCAAAGATGAGCGGAAAAAGGGCGTACTGGGAAGCGTCGGAATTGTGCTATAATGAAGAAAATATTATGCCGACACGAAAAACGGGAAAAATCGACCCCGTCCAGACCATCAAAGTACGGATCGGCGAGATTTCCGTCACGAAAAATCGCTCGTCCGAGCCGTATATAAAGTCGTTCATCGCGACTCCTGAAAATGTCACCCAGGAGTGTCTCGGCACGCTCGTCGGAGTCTTTTCGGTGTCCGATCACTCCGACTCATCCGGATTCGTGGTGAACGTCCTCGTCTCCGCGATCCGAAAGGAATATTTCGCGAATCCGCGGCGCGGCGCGGTGGAAAGCTTCGAGGCGGCGCTCCATCGGATGAACCTCGCGCTCTCCGAGCTCGTGAAGAACGGTCAGACCGATTGGATCGGAAATCTTCACGGCGCCGTAGCGGCGATCGAAAAACACAGCGTTCATTTTTCCGTCACCGGTTTCGGACGGATCCTCCTCTTCCGCGGCGGCATGCTTTCCGACATAGGCGACGGGCTCGCCTCGGAGGAAGCCGCGACACATCCGATGAAGACCTTCGTCGAGATATCGAGTGGGCGGATCAATCCGGACGACTGTATCCTGCTTTCTTCACCGGAAGTATCGGATCTCTTTTCGGATGCCGAACTGGAGCGGAATGCGCGGCGTCTCATACCGGAACAAAGATTCTTCCGATTCCTCGAGACGGCCATGACGAACGAGCTCCGACAGGGCGCCGCCATCGTCCTTACCGCCGAGGAGCACGCCGAGGAATCCGTCGCTCCCAAGAGGCCGGTCAGGACACCGAAACCGCGGACGGCAAGGATACGGAATGCCTTCAGCGCGGAAACGTTCAAGCAGGCGGCGGAGACACGGGCGGAAATTTTCCGCGAAGAGGCGCCGGTCGTGTCGGATCCGCCGGCGACGGATACCCGTTTCGGGGACATCTACATCCAAGGAGAGGAATTGGGAGATCATGAGGAGCATCCGACCATCACGAAGCTCCGCTGGATCGGCGAAGACATGGCTTCGTCCCTCCGAGGCCTTGGAAAGCGCATACGCGAAAACCTGCGGCAACGGACGGAAACGATAGCCGTAGTTGTCTCGGGAAGCATCGCCTCATCCCTCTCGAAGGTGCGACGCTCCACAAAATCCGTCTTTCCGGCACGATCCGCCGCTCCGAAACAGCCGAAATCCGCGGCGGCCACGACACCGCATCGACCAACGGAACAGGAAGGCAAAACGTCTGCTCCGCCGAAAACGGATCGAAAGACGGTACGGATGCCCGATATGCCGGACATCCGCATTCCGAGCATCCCGGTCGGGCGGGCGGGACGTTTCGTTTCCGCGCTCATCTCCGACACCGTCATCCCGGTATCGAGACGCGCGGTGGAAACGACCGGCATCGCGATCGGAACGACGGCCCGCGGAACCCGAAGGGTATTCACGTCCCTGAAAGATCGGTTCTTCTCGCTTGAGCCGAAACGACAGCTCATGATCGCCGCCTCCGCCGCTTTCATATGCACCATCGGAGGCACCATGGTCTGGAGCTCGCTCACGGAGGAAAAGGAGGTTCCGGTTCCGGTCGTCGTCACCGAGGTTCCGGTTCCCTCGTTCCCGCCCGAAAACGAACCGATGGCTTCCCTCGCGTCTCCGGAATCCGTCACCCCGGCAGCCGAAGACATCGTTGCTCCGATCCACCTGAAGGACTCCCTCTATCTCGTGACCCGAAGCGGCGTACACGATACCGGAAGCGGCTCCTTCTTCCCCGTCCCGACGGGAACGGACATCCGATACGCGACCGGAATGGACGACATAAACGTCGTTTTTCTCATGACCGAAACCGGTCGCCTTCTCGCGTTCGCCCCATCGAACCGCTCGTTCACCGAGAACGTTCTCCGGCTTCCGGATGGATTCCGTCCCGCCGACATCGGAACGTTCCTCACCTATCTCTATGTCCTCGAAGACGGCACCGGTCGGATATACCGATTCCCCCGGGCCGAAGGCGGTTTCGGCGACGGCCTGCTCTGGACCAAGGAACCCATGGATACCGGAACCACGGCGATCGCCGTGAGCGAAAACATCTACGGGACGACCGCATCCGGAATCCAGGCGTTCCTCCGGGGGAAACCGGTGGCCGGTTTCGCTCTCGAAACGACCGCGACCCCGCTTGTGATCGACGCCGTATGCGCGCACGAGGAAGCTCCGGATCGGTTCGCGACTGTCGACAGGAACTCCAAACGTATCGTCGTATTCGGATCGGACGGGCACATCATCGCCCAACGGTTCCACGAATCATTCGGGAGCGCTTCCGCCTGTTCGCTCTCACGCGACGGGAACACGATCGCAGTCTCGATCGGCAAGGACGCATCGCTCATCCGGCTCCCGCAGTGACAGTCTTCTCAAAGCATAAAACCCGGCGCTACGCCGGGTTTGTTTTTTCTTCCCTGCTTTTGCTCCCTGCTCACCGATATCACTCCTTCGTCACGCGGAGAATCTCCTCGATGGTCGTGATTCCCTGTGTCGCCTTGAGGAATCCGTCCTGCGACATCGTCGACATGCCGTTCTTCTTCGCCGCATCCTCGATGACTTCCGAGGTCGCGGATTCCGTCACGAGCTTGCGGATATTCGTCTCCATTCCGAGCACCTCGTAGACCCCGACGCGGCCGCGATATCCTTCGTTTCCGCACTGGTCGCACCCGCCCGGCTTGTAGAACGTGAGATCAGCGAACGACTTCGCGGATCCCACGATCTCCTTCAGGGACGATTGCGATTTGAGATACGCGAAGATATCGTCGACATCGACGCTTTTCTCGAGCGCGGTCACCTCGCCCGCGTCGAGCTTGTACGGTTTCTTGCATTCCTGGCAGAGTTTCCGCGCGAGACGCTGCGCGACGATCACGTTCACGGTGGAGGCGATAAGGAACGGCTCGGCGCCCATATCGAGCATGCGCGGCAGGGTGGCGGATGCGCTGTTCGTATGAAGGGTCGAAAGTACGAGGTGTCCGGTCATGGCGGCATGAAGGGCGATCTCGAGCGTCTCCTCGTCGCGGATCTCGCCGACCATGAGGATATCCGGGTCCTGCCGGAGAAGGGAACGGAGAGCGGCGGCGAAGGTCATGCCGACCTTCGGATTGATCTGAGTCTGGTTCACGCGCGGCATCCGGTACTCGACCGGGTCCTCGACGGTGGAGATGTTCACCTCCGGCGTGTTCAGGATGTCCATAACCGTATAGAGCGTCGTCGTCTTTCCGCTTCCGGTCGGTCCCGTCACGAGGATGATCCCGTTCGGTTTCTTGATCTCACGATGGACGACCTCGAGCGATTCGCCGACGAGCCCCATCTTCTCGAGGGTGAGTCCCTTCGCCGATTCATCGAGAAGACGCATGACGATCTTCTCCCCGTCGAACACCGGGAGCATCGAGACTCGGAAGGAAATCTTGTAATCGTCCTTTTCGATCTTGAAGCGACCGTCCTGGGGCTGGCGATGCTCGTCGAGCTTGAGGTTCGAAAGCACCTTGATGCGCGCGACGATGCCCTGGGCGGCGTCCTTGGGCAGAGCCATCGCGTCGTGGAGCACGCCGTCGATCCGATACCGGACACGGACTTCCTTCTCGTCCGGCTCGATGTGGATATCGGACGCGGACTGGAGTATCGCGTGCTTGAGGAGCGTATCGACGATGCGAACGACCGGCAGATCCGACGCCATCTTCTCGAGATTCCCCTCGTCCCCGTCTTTCGGATTCTCCGCGGTGATCTCGAGCATGTCGCCGAACTCGGCCTTGAGACTCTTCTCGTAATGCTTGAGTGTCGCCTGGATGCTTTCCTTCGTGGTGAGGCACGGAACGATCCTGAGCCCGCTTTTTTTCTTGATGAAATCGATCGTCTGGAGATCCTCCGGGTTGAGCATGGCCACCTTGAGGTTCTGCCCCTGCTTCTCGAAGGAAACGATGTTGTATTTCCGGGCGATCGGTTCGGGGACGATCTGGAGCGTCTCGAGCGGAATCGTCTCCTTCGTAAGATCGACGAAGGGGATGCCGAGCACGTAGGCGTAGACCTTCTGGAGACCGGCTTCGTCGATGAGCTTGGCCTCGAGCAGCACTTCGCCGAGTTTCTTCTGCTGTTTCGCCGCGTCCGCGACAGCCGACTCGAGCTTATCCTTCGGGACAAGGTTCGAGTCGAGTAGAAAGAGTTTCAGCTGGTCGTCGGTGATTCTCATAGCGCGTATCGTGTTCGTTTTGGTTTTCCCCTGATCGCAACACTGCCATTATACCACAGGAGAAGAATGGAGAATATGGAATGACTCATGAGGAATGCCATGAAAACGGGTAAGAACCGCCCGAAGGCGGTTCTTTCACTATAACTTTAGGACTGTCACTGCCCCGGCATCACTTCCATCCAATTCCCGGTACTGGAAGGAGGGCAGGCGGGACAGGCGACGCTTCCACCCGAGCAGGCGATGCCATTTGACACACATTCGCTCGGAAGCACCGATGACTGCCCTCCGCAGCTATTGATTTTCACGCAATCCGGAGCTGTGGCAAGCGTCTGTCCGCAGGTGGCGGCCGTACAATTTCCACCTGTCTGCAGGCATACATACGAGTACGTCGGGACGCAGGCTGCCGCGGTCACCGTGACCGTCGCGGTCCTGACACCGCTTGAGACACTCGCGGAATTCCAGCACTCGAGGCTGTAAGTGGTGGTGGAGACGGGAGAGACGTTGCGGTTTCCGTTCGGGACGGTGGTCCAGCTGTCGATGCCTCCGCCGGAGATCCAGCAGGACTGGGCGTTCGTGGTGGTCCAGGTGAGGGTCGAGGAGTTTCCGGTGACGATGAAGGCGGGGGTTGCGGTGAAACCGGTGATGACGGGGATGGGGACGGGATTGGAAATCGTTATCGTATGGCTTCGCCAAGCAGAATCACCTCCTTTACTATCTTGAGCAAGAACTTTGAACGTGTAGACACCGGGATTCGCCCAGGTCCTGCTTGCGGTTTGGGATGTACCGGAATTCACATAGCCGGAGCTTGGCACCCACTGATCGACCGAGTTGTTGTTGTCCCAGTCGATGCCGTAGCGGATGGTATCGGTGTCGGGATCGGTTGCGGAAAGGGTGAAGGATTGCGCTTGCCCAACGATGTCCGTATTCCCGCCGGCGGGAATGATGGCGGGGATGTTCGGGGCCTGATTCGGCTGGGTAGCGGTGAGATTAAAGATGATGGTTCGAGCTGGTATATCAAGTTTATAATCAGAATTTAATTTACTACCACTGCAACCCCATATAGTACATTCGGAGACTTCTCTCATAGGAACATTGTTCGCACGACAGCCAAAAGCAGTCATAGGACTTCCAAAATAACGGTAATAAAATTTACCCTCTGTTGGATCAAAGCGCATTCCTAAGGATACAGGACCAGTATTTATAACCGTACAAATGTTACCGACGCACGATAGGTTTCCGCTGAGAGATGTTAAGCTAGTAGTCGGCGGATTAACATTATGAAGGATATAAACATTAATTACTGCCCCCGAAAAAAGTGTAGTGAAACTCCCTACGGGAGTTATTGAGCAAGCAAAGGGAAGCGGGTTCGCATTTGCTACCCAATAGCCATATGGGCTGTCTTGTGTCGACCCTGTTCCCACCCACGAGATATCAGTGCTAAGAGTACTACTATCACGCTCAACGCGAATCTTTGTACCAACAGGAACAATGCTCCCATCAGCAATGAGAACGTTCGTATCATCATTATAAAGATTAGCTTTATATATTACGGAAGAAACAGCTCCCGGTTCAAGACCCGATGCCCATCCTCCAGCGCCGCCACTTTTTACCGGAGTAGTTGATAAAGGCACGGAATCTGTTACATAGATGACAGGTGAAAAATTCCACCAATAGGCCAGGTAAGGCATTGGATTACTTGTCCATGTCACACTCTTCGCCTCTGTCTCCCCTGCCCCTCCGAAAAGAAGCGCTCCCGCAAAAAGCATCGCGAAAAGAACCGGCATCATCCCCGAGCCGTTTCCTCGACGACGATCCTTCCATATTTTCCATCCGAGGAGAGCGAGAAGGGCGAGAAGGGTAAGGACAACGGCCATAATGACGCCTCTGTCGGCTCCTGAGGCGCTATCGATCATAAGTCCCCTTTTCGGACAAAGCGAAGGATCGATGTCCTTGCAGGAATATTTCTCGGTAACTTCCTCGACCACATTCCCCTTGTTCTTCAGGGTCGCGGTGAGCGTGAAGTCGACATAGGTGTCACTCGGGGTGAAATCGTCCTTGACGCCCATCATGGCGCCGGTGACGCCGCCCTGGTAGGTATAGGAATAGATGAGGTTGCCCTCTGTGTCCTTGAGAGTGAGAGTGAGTTCGCCATCATTCACGATGGGGGCGTTGGTGGAATGGAGACAAGAGAAGAGAGCGTTTGATTCTCCCTTGGCAAGCGGATACTTCATGACGCTCGGGAAATTGATCCGCGTCTCGTCAAATCCGTCGCGGACGAAGCGTATATTGAGGATGGATTTCGTGTCCTGGTAATTTGCCTCGATATTGAGGAAGGAGACGGAACCGGTCGCTTTCGTGGCAGTATAGGAGAGGGCTTTCGTTTCGTTCGGTTTCAGGGTAATCGTTTCGGTCTTTTGGTCGAGCTGATTCTCTTCGCGTTCCCCCGCCCAGTTGAAGAGGATCCAAGCGAGCTGGACAGTTTGTGGTTTATCGGTCGTGTTTTGGAGTTTCACTTCGGCTTTGATGGATTCATTTTTCGTGAAGTGGGGCGGGAAAGCGGCGAAGCGGTATTGCTGGTCATTCAGCGTGACGGCATTCTTGTCGAACCAAACACCCGTCGCTTCCCCCGAAGCGATCGAGAAGTTCGCCGTGTTGCCGGTCACGTCATCGGTGAAGGGAAGCCCGAGGAGATTGAAACGCTTCGCAGTCATAAAATATGCGGCGGCCTGGTAGTCGCCGGACTGGGCGAAGGCGGGAATGGTCCAGTCGAAGGAAATAGGGCTCTCTCCTTTCGCGGAAATCGAGACATTTTCCACAGCGAAGAACTGATCGACGACCGGATAGCCGTTCTGATGGGTGAGGTCATCGTCTCCGCCGTCGGTCTTGAAAATCTTGATCATCACCGCTCCGTCGACAAGCGGGTATGGGTTGTCGTTTTTGAGCTTCCCGGTGAACGTAATCGGGACGCCGGGAACGGTGCCGCCGACCGTTGGTTCGATGTCGACTTGGACAGAGCCGAAGGTGTAGTAGCCAAAGCAGTTGACGGTACCTTTTTGAGCGTCGATTTGGGGGCTGGCGAGAGTGGGACCGATGGGGCTGTTCTTGAAAAATTCCTCGGCTTCTTTCTTCTGTATATCGGTAAGTTTTTCGAAATCCTCCTGGCTTGTCACATCCTTCATGAATGCAGGAAAATGGGGAATATCCGGCTCGCTCTGTCCGAAAACGAAAAATGGGACCGAAAAGAAGATTAAACCTGCCATGAGGAAGAGCTGCTTCATATGGGTTCTGTTAGCCTCTTGGTTATTTTTTTGTTTACTATATTCCTGGTGGAATGATACCACCTTTCATGAAAAAAAACAGTTCGGATATACGAAAGAACCGTCCTTTGCGGGGACGGTTCTTTGCGCTGCTTCTGTTACTGAGATTTCTCGACTCGCAGATTCACTCGGAATGACACGAGGGTTATGCGCGGGAGACGTATGCTCCTTTTTCGGTATTGACGATGATGGTATCGCCGGCGTTGATGAAGAGCGGGGTCGTTATCTGGAGACCGTTCTCAAGCGTCACCACCTTGTCGCCGCCGGACGCGGTGTCGCCCTTGAGCCCCGGAGGCGCTTCGACGACCTTGAAGGTCATCTTCACCGGTATTTCCGCGCTGATCGGTTTTCCGTTCCAGCTCGAGATCTCTATCTCCGTCCCCTCGACGAGATATTTCGCTCCGTCGCCGATCACCGAATCCGAAAGACCGAACTGCTCGTAGCTCGTAGAATCCATGAACTGGCACTCTCCGTTCTCATGGTAGAGATACTGCGCCGTCGACCGGATCACTTCCGCTTCCTCGAACTTGTCCTTGTCGTGGAAGGTATAGTCGATGATCGCGCCGGAGAGGAGATTCTTGAGCTTGGTCCGCATGACCGCGCCGCCGCGACCGATGAAGGAATGCTGATATTCAAGCACGGTGTACGGTTCGCCGTTCCAGAGGATTTTCTTGCCTGTTTTGATGTCTGTGAGTGTCAACATAGACGAGTTTTTCAAGTTTATAAAGTTTCTCAAGTCTATCAAACACCGACTTTATGAACTTTATAACTTTATGAACTTTATGAACTTCTATCGGACGACATACGGGATGAGCCCCATGTAGCGGGCGCGCTTCACCGCAAGCGCCAAGGTGCGCTGCTCCTTCGCCGAGAGGCCGTAGCGTTTCGGCGGATAGAGTTTCCCCTGCGAGTTCAGGAACCGGCGGAGAAAATATGCGTCCTTGTAATCGAGCGTCTCGAGTTTCTTTCGCATCGCGTCTTCCATAGAATAATTTTAGATTGGCGATTGATGATTTCAGATTTGAGAATCCCGTATTTCCATTCTGCAATCTAAAATCTGCAATCTGTAAATTAGAAGGGTACGTCTTCGATCCGGATATCCTCCTTTTCGTCGTCAAGGTTGATGGTCGGGATTTCCTCCTCTTTCGGAAGCGGAGCAGCAGCTCCCGCGGCGGCACCGGTAGCAGCTGCGGCTCTCGGCGCCGCATTCTGGCGTGGCGCATATCCCCCGCCGCCCTGTCCCTGCGGACGCGCGCCGAGTTGCATGTTTTCCGCGACGATTTCCGTCGCCTTGCGCTCGACACCGGCCTTGTCGGTATACGTTCTGCTCTGGATACGACCCTCGATGTAGCACTCCTGTCCTTTCGTGAGGTACTGACCGGCGATTTCCGCGAGCCGACCCCACAGGACGACATTGTGGAATTCGCTCTTCTCCTGCTTCTGTCCGCTCTTGTCGGTCCAGGTATGATTGGTCGCCATAGAAAGACTCGTCACGTTCTGCCCGCTCGTGGTGGAGCGCACCTCGGGATCACGCGTGAGCCGCCCGACGATGATAGCTTTGTTCACGTTCATATGTTTTTCCTACGTTTTACGGATTGCCGTTTTTTTATATGTCGAGAACCTCTTTGAGCTGCTTGTCCATCTCCTCGGGAGAAAGGGCTTTCGCGACCGGCGCCTCTTCCTTTTTCGCGGGAGCCTCCTCCTTCGCAGCCGAATCTTCCGGCTTCACCGGTTCCTCGGCCTTCCATTCCTCGCCGGTAACCGGCTTCACCGGGCGACGATCGGGAAAGGACGGGCGGCGCGAATCGCGCGTCACCTTCTTCGGCCGCTCCTCGCGCGGAATCGGCTTGAGTTCCGGGAGTTTGTCAGCCCGAAGGATAAGAATCCGAAGCACGCCGGAGTGCAGTTTCAGCTTCCGGGTGATCGTGTCGATCGCACCTTCCTTGGCCTCGGCCTGCTCGACGAACGGCTCATCACTCGGAGCCGGCAAGGTGAACCGGCGCGCGACGTACGTACCGCGACGCTCTTTTCGTATCTCATAGGCGAGGTTACGCTTCTCCTCCGTTTCCGCAGGAAGAAACGTTCCACCGACTTCGCGGACGATCGCTTCCACATCCTCGCGGATCTTCGGAAGTTCCGTGTCCTTCGATTCCCCGACCAGATACAACAGCTCGTACTCCATATCGTTCTTCTTAGGTGATTATACCGATTGAAAAAATGAAAACCGCGATACAAGAGAACTCCCGAAATGCGGTTTCTGCCCGCCCTGATCTCCCTCTACGGGAGCGGGGCGGCGCGTCGGACTTTCTCATTTGTTCGGATACTCTAGCAGACACGCCGTATTTTGGCAAGCCTCACGGAAAATATTTGACTTTATTTCATTTTTGGTGTATAATATAGGAACAGTGCAGTTCTTTATAAGGAGACACATCATGAAGACGTGGCTTTTTTTGTTTCTGGCATCGATTTCGATAGCTCTCGCCGGTCACGCCCGTTCCGAGATTCTCCGGGGGTCACCTGAGGCACGCGCGTACGAAAACGCGGCTGTCGATTTCTACGGCCTCGACCGCATCGAAGACGACAACGGGCTCCGATCGGCGATACGAAATGGCGGGCTCTCGTGCCTTCCGGATGGAAAGTACATCCGCCTGCACAAGCGATTTCCGAAAGAGTACGCATACTGCCTGCCCTACGTGAACGAATGGCTTCTCTCATACGGCCGACAGTTCCGAAAGAATTTCAGGAAACCTCTCATCGTGAGTTCGGCAATGCGTCCGAATTCCTACCAGGAACGGCTCGCTCTTCGCAACCCGAACGCCGCGCCGACAGACGGTCCGTTCGCCTCGACACATTCGACCGGTGCGACCATAGATATCGGATACAAGGGACTGAAACGGAAGGAGGTGGCATGGCTCGAAAAAACGCTTTCGGCGATGGAATCACGCGGTGAAATCCAGGCAACGAAAGAACGCTATCAGGCGTGTTTCCATGTGATGGTCTATCCGCCACCGAAACGGCTCGCAAAAGCCGAAAAAAACGACGCGACCCCCTGAGGAAATCCCGGGGGTCGTTTTTCTTTTCCGAGCAGCCGGCTATTGAAAGAGTTTCTTGTAGTTCTTCGACCAGTAGACGATGCCGTCGTAATAGCGCTGATTGAAGGCGCCGAGATAATTTATGGACGCTTTCCGTATAACCGACGCTTTGTCCGAGTTCGCCCCCGCCTTCTCCAGCTTGAGCGCCATCGCCATCACGCCGTCGGTGAGGTTCCATGGGTCCGGCTTGCCGTGTCCCGTCTTGGATCGTATCTGCGATTCGTATCCCTTCCAGGTATCCGACATGAACTGCGGCACCCCCATCGCGCCACCCTGCCCGATATAATTCGGCGTGCACGATACCTTCTTATCCTTGCTGTATCCGAGATCCTTCATGAGGGCATAGAACAGCTTCTGTCGCTTGTAGAGCAGGTCTATCGAGGCCTGATACTTCTTCCCATATTTCTTGTATCGGGCCACCGCGACCTTTTCCACCTCCTTGTAGGTGCATTGCCCCGTGTTCGCACCGAGATTCGTCTCCATCTTCAGGAATCCGTAGAGCACCCCCTTCGGAACACCCGTTTTTCCGCTTGCGAACTCCACCGCCTCGCGGATATCCTTCGCATCGTATGACTTCCCCGTGATTTTCGCGAGGTCGCTCTTCAATTCCCGGAGTTTCTCCTCGAGTTCCGCGATGGTGGCAAGCTGCTCCTCGAGGTCGTCTTCCGTTTCCACTTTCTCGGACACGAGGCCGCGATGTTCCCGTTCCTTCTGCGCGAGAAGCCGGGCCTTCTCCTCTTTCGCCTCTTCGAGCGATCCTTTCTCGGTCTCGACACTCGCCTGCACGGCGTGGATCCGGAACAACGCATCGTTTATCCGGTCACCGATGGAAAGAAGTTTTTCGGGATCGTTGAGCGCGCGGAAGACGTCGCCCTCCGCGAGAATTTCCGGCAGGGTGAATTCCTCATCGCGATAGTATGCCTCACGGACAAGTTCCCGGAGGATATCCCGATTCCGGAGCGCGTCCGCCTCGAGCCTCGCTATCTCGGCCTCTTTCCGGTTTATCGTCTCCTCGGTTTCCTTGATGACACTTTCCGTCGTCTTGATGACCTTCACGGTCGTATTGATCGCCCCGGTGATATTCTGAAGCTCGCCCTTGATGACGGACGCTTCCTTCAGCTCCTTCTGGATCTTCTTTTCGAGATCGCTGATATCTTCCTCGTCCACGGCCGAAACCGATGCGATCGGAACCGTCACGATCAGAACGGAAAGAAGGGCAACGAAAACGAGGAATGGTATTCCCTTTTTCATGTCCATATTATAGCACATTTCGATCCTCATGGAAAGAAAAAACCGCCTTTCGGCGGCTCTTTCGACTTTATGGACGTCCCGAACCGACAGACTGTCTCCTTCCCCTACGCCGCGGCGGCGATATCCTCTTTCACCTTCTTCGTGATCGCCTTTTCGATTTCATCGAACACTTTCGGGTTCTCCTTGAGAAAGGCTTTCGCGGTTTCGCGGCCGACGCCGAGCTTCACGTCACCGTACATATACGAATTTCCGGACTTCTTCACGACCTCGCGCGTCACACCCGTATCGAGCAGGTCGCCGGACGCCGAGATGCCCTCGTTGTACATGATGTCGAACTCCGCGAGCTTGAAGGGCGGAGCGACCTTGTTCTTCACGACCTTGACCTTGACCCTGTTTCCGACGACGTCGTCCCCCTTCTTGATCTGTGCGGAACGGCGGACGTCCATACGGACCGAGGAATAGAACTTGAGCGCCTGTCCGCCGGAGGTCGTTTCCGGATTGCCGAACATGACACCGATCTTCATGCGGATCTGATTGATGAAAACGACGACCGTATTCGATTTCGACATGATCGGGGTCAGTTTGCGCAACGCCTGGGACATGAGCCGCGCCTGGCGGCCGACATGCTGGTCGCCCATCTCGCCCTCGATTTCCGCACGCGGCACGAGCGCCGCGACCGAGTCGACGACGACGACATCGATCGCGTTCGACCGGACGAGCGTCTCGACGATGTCGAGCGCCTGCTCTCCTGCGTCCGGCTGGGAAATGAGCAGATCGTTTATCCGGACGCCGATCTTCTTGGCGTATTCGGGATCGAGCGCATGTTCCGCGTCGATGAAAGCGGCCGTACCGCCCTGCTTCTGCGCGTTCGCGATGATGTGGAGCGCGAGCGTCGTCTTGCCGGACGATTCCGGTCCATAGACCTCGATGACCCGTCCTCGCGGCACCCCGCCGATACCGAGCGCGATGTCGAGCGACACCGATCCGGTCGGAATCGCCGCGACATCGACCTTCTTCACCTCGCCGAGCTTCATGATCATCTCGTCGCCGAACTTCTCCTTGATCGCGCCGACGACCGCATCGACGCTCTCCCTGCCGGTCTCCTTCTTTTCTTTCGCCATATGTCCTGTGATATTACGACCTTATTATGACCCCGGTGACTCCGCTTCCGGAGGCTCTCCGTCCGCATCCTCCCGAACCGGACGGAACGTCCTCTCCGCCGAACCCGTACCGGACGAAAGCGGTTCTTCCGGATCGTCCCCGACACGGACAAGAACAGCCGATCCGTCCCCGGAAGCAAGGTATATTTCCTCACCCGCTTCGAACAGTTTCGGCTCTTCCGGTCCGAAGCGGCCAGAAAAAACGGTCTCCCCATCCGACCGGACCGTCACGGTCACCTCTCTCACGACACGGACGGACAGCCGCATCTTCTCACCGACAACCGCGATGTCTTCGGGAGCGATCGGCATAGCCGGAATATCCGGCATATCGGCATTCACCGACACGGCTTTCACCCGTTCTTTCCCGAAACGGTTCACCGACGACACGGAAACGGTATTCAGTCCGGGCGTAAGCGTCACGCGCTCCGAGAACCGACCCTCTTCCGAGACGATCGTCTCCTCACCGTTTATCCTGACCGTCGCACGACGATCGGTTTCCCCGGAAACGAGTATTTCCGCGGCATCGATCATGGAGCCGTCGCGCGGTTCCGTGATGACGAGCCGGGGTTCGGAAACGAACGATCGGAACTCGAGATACAGATAGGAGAAAAATCCGATCGAGACCGCCACGATGGAAACCGTGACCAGTGTCCTGGGTGAGACATCGAACCGGAAACGGACCGGCGCCTGCGGCTGGAACCGGAACGACTCCCCTCTCCCGAGATTCCTTTGGATACTCCGCTCACGGTCGTACATCCGGAGTATCACATCCTCGGGAACCCCAAGAAACGCCGCGTATCCCCTGAGGAATCCGCGGACATACACTTCCGGAGGAAGCTTCTCATACGATCCGTCTTCGAGCGCCTCGAGATACTTCACCTGTATCTTCGTCGCTTTCGACGCCTCCGCGAGGCCGATCCGATGATCGTTCCGTATCTTCCGAAGCTTTTCGCCGAGTGTCAGCGATCCGACCTTCTTTCTCGTGAAATTCGCAGCGACCATGTCCCGAATATAGCATAAAAGTCCATAAAGTCCATAAAGTTTTTCAAGTTCATCAGGCAAGAATCACTCCGCCCCAGACTTTATGGACTTTATAAACCTGATAAACTTTCAAGCTTCGTCAGACCTGCCACTTGTCACGTGACGCCTGATCGGCGATCGGATCGTCATATTCGGCATCCCCCTCTTCCCCGGCCTTCGGCCCGACAAGCACCCGCCGTCCCTTGTTCGGACCGTCCGGAATACCCACGACTCCCTGCTCCTCGAGCAGATCGAGCAGCTTCGCGGCGCGGCCGTAGCCGATGGACATGCGGCGCTGCAGATAGGTCGTCGCGGCGCGGCCGGATTCGATGACGACCTGTTTCGCCTCCTCGTACCGGTCATCGACCTGCGACGGATCGTTCTCGGATCCGGAAAAATCGATGTTGTCGGAATGTCCGGATGTTTCGTCGCCTCCGGATCGGCTTCCGCCGAAATCCTCGCCGATTTCCTCCTCGCCTCGCTCCCGCTTCTCCTTCTCGAGAAAATGGACGACCTTTTTCACTTCGTCTTCCGTCACGAAAGACCCTTGGATGCGTTGCGGCTGGGCGGCTCCCGGCGGCGAATAAAGCATATCTCCCTTGCCAAGAAGCTTTTCCGCGCCACCGGTGTCGAGGATGGTCCGCGAATCGATCTGGTTCGTCACGAAGAACGCCGCGCGCGCCGGAATATTCGCTTTGATGAGTCCGGTTACGACTTCCACCGACGGTCTCTGCGTCGCGAGAATAAGATGGATACCGACCGCGCGAGACATCTGGGCGAGCCGCACGATCGTCGCCTCGACTTCCTTTCCATGCGCGATCATGAGATCCGCCATTTCGTCGATGACGACGACCAGGTACGGAAGAGGATCGAGCTCCTCCTCGCGCGAATGCCCGTCCTCGTTCGTCACGATTCGCTTCTCGCCGCGGGAATACTTCTCCTGATAGGATACGATATCGCGGGCATGCACCGACTCAAGGAGCTTGAGCCGCCGATCCATCTCGCCGGTCGCGTACTTGAGGGCGTTCACCACGCGCTTGTTGTCCGTGATGACCGATCCGCCCATGAGATGCGGGATCCCGTTATAGAGCGACAGTTCGACACGTTTCGGATCGACGAGGATGAGCTTGAGCTCCTCCGGAGAATTCTGATAGAGAAGCGAGAGCAGGATGGAGTTCACGCAGACGCTTTTTCCGGAATTCGTCGCTCCGGCGATGAGCAGGTGCGGCATGGAGGAAAGATCGCCCAAGATGAAATTTCCGGCGACATCCTCGCCGAACACTACCGAGAGATACCGGGATTTCCGCGTCTTCCAGGTTTCGCTCTCGAGAATGTCGCGCATGCGTACTTTCGCCGGGGAATCGTTCGGAACCTCGATACCGACGAGCGATTTCCCCGGAATCGGAGCCTCGATACGGATCGGGTGCTTCGCGAGCGCAAGCGAAAGATCCTGCGAGAGAGCGGTAATCTTCGAGAGCCTCGTCCCGAACGCCGGACTGAACGTGAACTGCGTCACGGTCGGGCCGATCTGCGGATCACTCATCTCGCCGTCGATATTGAAATACTTGAGCGTGCTCTTGATGATCTTCGTGTTCCGGTCGATATCGCCGGAGTCCCCTTTTTCCGATTTGTTCTCGAGGAGATCGGTCGGCGGGAGCTCCCATCGGGAACGGCGGCGTTTTTTCCGTGATGGAGCGGCGGAAACGGAATCCCTCTCCATATCGGCCTCCTCGTCCGCGCCGAAAGACATGTTCCGCATGTTCCCGGCCGGGTCCCTCTCCTCGGGACCGTCGTCCGGGAATTGTATGGAACCGATATTGTGACCCTCCGGACGGTCGGCATGGATCGCCTGATCCGAAAACGCGACCGGAGCTATGACCGGCACATCGATCGTCTGCGACGGCATCTGGGCGGGAATCGGATCCGAAACGGGATCCATTCCGGTCGCCGGCGTATCCGGGACAACACCGTCGCCGGCTTTCCCTCCGAATATCGGAATTTTCCGTTTCGCCGAAGAAAGGAACCGCATGAGCGACACATTGAACGCGGCGACGAGTCCGGACAGGAAGAACGCGGAAAGGATCACCGCACCGGCGACCCGGCCGGTGAACTCGAGAAACAGCCATGAAAGTCCGTATCCGACATATCCTCCGCCATCGCCCTTTTTCGCCGCGGACAGGAGCTCTTTCCCGGTATCGCCGAGGAAAAGATGAAAGAATCCGAGCAACGACACGAACGTGACGAACAATCCGAAAAATTTCACGATGTCCGAAAGCGTCGTCTCGCGACGGCGGAGGAAGAACAGCGCCGATACGAACAGGAGCACCGGCACCAGCCATTTCCCCCAACCGAAAAGCTTACCGAACCCGGAATCGAGAACGGATCCGAGCGCACCGCCCGCCTCGAAGAACGCGATGAGAAAGAGGATACCGAGCGTGGCGAAAAGGATCGCCGCGATACTCCGCTTGGCATCGCTTCCGAGCACTTCTTCCCATTCGAACGACGACTCATCGTCCCGTTCTTCTTCGGTCTTTTTTCCATCCTTTTTCTTGCGTCCCATAATGAACATCGAATAATGCGCCATGATCGATGGCACGGAAATCACTGGGTACAGTATATCACAATCAGATAAAGAGCCGTGAATAACGAACGGCACGAAAATCGAAAAGAACCGCCCGAAGACGGTTCTTTCACTCTGACTTTACGGACTTCCAGCTTGATGAACTTTATAGACTGTCACTGTCCCGGCGCCACTTCCTTCCAGTTGAAGTCGCAGAACCGGGTGCCTTGCTCTCCGCTGCAATCGACGTTTCCGCAGGTACCGACTTTGACGGTTCCGGAGGGAACCGTGCTTCCGGTGCAGACCGCCGACTTTTCCGGGGCGCAGTTCACGGTCTCGACACAGGTGACCGTCGCGTTCATGGTCACCGTCTGTCCGGAATAGGAAACAGTGACGGTTTCGGCTCCGGCGGAGGCTCCGGTGAAGACTTTCGGATTCGTGCCGTTTGCGGAAAGGGAAAGCGCTCCTCCGGTCGAATCCGTCTCGGTGAAGGTGACGAAAGCGGTGACGTCGGTGCTTCCGGCATCGCACTGGTGTCCGGAGGTCGCGTCGGCGTCGTAGTATGCCTTGATGTTCGTGGTGGTTCCGGTCGAGAGGGAGAAGTCGTATGTTCCTCCTCCTTGGGCAACGGGGACACCGTCGCGGCAAAGCTGGAGGATGGAGGGAGAAGGAGGGACGGCGCTGCATGCTGGACAAATCTCACGTTTTTCGATGCGCCATTGAATATTTCCAGGAACAGCGACGATATCTATCCCCGCGGCATAGAGACCGGTACTGTCCACAGCAAGGGCGTAAGGTTCGTCCGAACTGCTGCTCGGGTTGCTTGTCTTCGTCCAGATGGGATCGCCGTTCACAAGACTGCGTTTTTCGATGCGCCATTGATTATTCCCAGGAACAGCATCCGCGCCGGCCACATAGAGACCGGTGCCATCCACGGCGAGAGCATAGGCTCCGTCATGGCTACTGCTCGGGTTGCTTGTCTTCGCCCAGATGGGATCGCCGTTCACAAGACTGCGTTTTTCGATGCGCCATTGATTATTTCCAGGAGCAGCATCCGCGCCGGCCACATAGAGACCGGTGCCATCCACGGCGAGAGCATAGGCTCCGTCATGGCTACTGCTCGGGTTGCTTGTCTTCGCCCAGATGGGATCGCCGTTCACAAGACTGCGTTT